>JAFLSC010000005.1 GCA_022511145.1 Helicobacter sp. | reverse complement strand
AGAGATTGCGACACAGTCTATTTGCAATCGTGGTGTTTTAATCGTTACTCAATCAATGCAAAAAGCAATTTCGCTGATGAATGAAATTGCACCCGAGCATTTAGAAATATTAGTGCAAAATCCCTTAGAGATTCTACCTCATATTCAAAATGCGGGTGCGATTTTTATCGGTGAGAATACGCCTGAACCTATCGGGGATTACATTGCTGGTCCTAATCATACCTTACCAACAGGCGGGAGTGCGAAGTTTTTTTCACCCCTTAGCACAGAACATTTTATGAAAAAAAGTTCAATCCTTTCTTTTTCACAACAAGCCATTGGGGAATTGGGTGAAAAATGTGGGATTTTAGCACATACAGAGGGTTTAGATGCTCATAAAAATTCAGTTTTAATTCGATTAAAGGAGAAATAATGGAACATATTTTTGAAGGATTGCCGCAAGATAAATGGTTAGAGATTATCTTTAATGCGAGTCGCACTTTAGCAAGTCAAGAATTATTAAGGATTTTGGAGAGACAAGCAAGCCTTGAAGTTTTGCTTGAAAAGCGTTTGGGCGAAATGTGGGAAGAGGAGCTAGAGTATATCCAAAAAAGTGAAGAATCAGCAGAAGAGATTCACACTCAAATGCAAAATCTTGCTATGGAATCAATGGGGAAAATTCTTTCTTTAAATGAATAAAATTTTATTTTGGCTTTTAATTCCTGTCTTATGTTTTGCACCGCCTGAATGGAAAGAGGAGCGATTTTTAGAACTCCAAAAAGATGAATTTTACACTTTAGTTTTTAAGGCTAACGAGGCAGAAAAGCGATTATTTTTTCGCTGGACATTGCATAAAAATCGAGGTTTGGTTGTCCATTTGAATTATGATTATTTTCCTCATCAGTTTATTCTCTATCAAGATTATCAGCGGAATTGTTATACCATTCCACTTTTTAAAGAGGAGCCAACAAAATACGGCGATGTGCCTTATTTTATGCTGTGTTTTAAGGATTATCATAGAGGCAAAAAAATTGCGACTTTAAAATTTTATGTTTATGAAGGTAATAGGGATTTTAATATTATCGATGAAAGGAAGGTGCCAAATGGTGGTTTTGGAGCGTATTAAGCAAAAGATTCAACAATTTTTAGAGGAATTAGAATCCCCGCTTGTATTAGATTTATCCCAAAAGTTACAAAGTGGGAAAATGCTTAGGAGCAAGTTGATTTTAAGTATCACAAAAGAAAACCAAGAGGCGATTTTGCTTTGTGCGATTATTGAGATGATTCAAAATGCGTCTTTGCTGCACGATGATGTGATTGATGAAGCACCACTTCGCCGCTCCCTTCCTTCCATTAATGCCCTTTTTGGTAATAAAAATGCTATTATGCTGGGCGATGTTTTGTATTCTAAAGCTTATAAAGAATTGCTGTATTTTGCTCCAAAATACCCTATGATTCCTAAGATTGTTGCGGACTCTGTGAGTGTTTTAGCCATTGGAGAAATGGAAGATGTGGCGATGGCACAATCTTTTAATACTCAAGAGAAGCAATATCTTGCAATGATTACCCATAAAACGGCAGCCTTGATTGAAGCGAGTGCTTATGGGGCTGCGTTTTTGGCAGGTAAAAACGAACAAGATGCTTTAAGATTTCAAATTTATGGTAGAAATTTAGGCATAGCTTTTCAAATCATTGATGATGTGCTTGATATTGTCGGAAATGAAGAGACTTTAGGCAAACCCGCTCTAAGTGATTTTAGAGAAGGGAAAACAACACTCCCTTATATTTATTTGTATCACTCGCTTGATAAAAAGGGACAAGAGCGTCTTAAAGAGGCTTTTAAAAGGGATTTGGACTCAAAAGAGCAAGAATGGCTATTAACACAACTTAAAAGCAGCAAAGCCATAGAAAAGAGTATCCAACTCGCAAAAGATTTTGGGCAAAAAGGAATTGAAGCTATTTACAATCAATCTTGTGATAAACTTATAACCATAATGTCAGAAATGATAAATCGAGATTTTTAAGGTTGGCAATGGAATATTATATTTTAAGCTATTCGCATAAAAACACTGAAATTGGCGTCAGAGAAAAACTTGCTCTTGATTCTAAGAATCCACAAACCAAAGATTTTCTTTTAGCCTTAGTAGAAAATAAGTTTATCCAAGAGGCTATTATTCTTTCCACCTGTAATCGTATTGAGTTTATCTTAAGTGTGCAAAATCACGCTAAGGCTGAAGAATTCCTTTTGGCAAAACTAAGCGAGTTTTCTCAAGTCCCCAAAGAAGAATTGCAAAAACACGCTGATTCCTATGAAAATCTCTCAGCTATTCATCATCTCTTTAGTGTGGCAAGTTCGCTTGATAGCTTAGTGGTGGGAGAGACTCAAATCTCCGGACAGCTTAAAAATGCTTTTAAATACGCTTATGATGTAGGTTGTTGTGGGCTTTCACTCTCGCGTGCGATTCATTTTGCTTTTCGTTGTGCAGCAAGTGTGAGAAATTCTACGGATATTTCCAAAAATTCTGTGTCAGTGGCTTCAACAGCAGTAGCTAAAGCAAAAGAGATTTTAGGCAGTCTTAAAAATAAAATTGCCTTAGTGATTGGGGCGGGCGAGATGAGTTTGCTAAGTGTTAAGCATTTAGTTAATAATGAAGCAAAAGTGATTTTAATTAACCGCCAAATCCATAATGCTGAGAGCTTAAAAGCAGAGATTTTACAATCTTGTCCTAAGGCTGAAATTTCAGTGGAGAGTTTTGGGGAATTAGGGACTTTGATTAACCAAATCCCTCTTGTTTTTAGTGCTACAGGAGCACCGCATACGATTATTACTCAAGATATGATTGAACCTTTGGGTGAGAATCGCTATTGGTTTGATTTGGCTGTGCCTCGTGATATTGATTATATTCAAGAAGAGGGAATTGAAGTCTTTGCGGTTGATGATTTGCAAGATATTGTGAAAAAAAATCTTGCTTTAAGGGAGGAACAAGCAAGGATTGCTTATGGGATTGTAGGGCGATGCACACAGGATTTCTTTACTTGGCTTGGGACATTGAATGTTGAGCCTTTGATTAAGGCAATCCGACAAAGTGCTAAAGAAGCTGCCCTTAAAGAACTTCAAAAGGGAATTGCTAAAGGATTCCTGCCCAAAGAGTATGAAAAAAATATTGAAAAAACATTGCACAATGCGTTTAATACCTTTTTGCATAATCCCACTTTAGGCTTAAAAGCGGTGATGAATACCTCAAAGGGAGATAGTGTGATAGAGGCGGCAAAATATTTGTTTTTGGGGAATGATGAAGCTTTGATGTTAGAAAATTATAAATGTGAATACGCAATGCAAAAAGAAAAAGAGCAAGAGGACTACTTGGAATCTCAAGTACACCCCAAATCTCCGCATTCTAAAAGCTCAAAATCAAGCCACCCTCACGCTAAGCTCAATCTAAAGGAAAAAGAATGAGATTTTCAAAATTATTTATCCCTACCCTAAAAGAAATCCCCAAAGATGTTGTTTTAAAAAGCCACGAATATTTGATACGCGGAGGATTTATCGGACAAATAGGAAGCGGGATTTATAATTTTCTGCCTTTAGGCAAACGCGTTTTGGATAAGATTAGGGCGATTGTTAAAGAGGAAATGGATAAAGCAGGGGCGAATGAAGTCGCTTTAGGTTTTGTAACACCTGCTGATTTGTGGCAAAAAAGCGGACGCTATGAACGTTATGGCAAAGAACTTTTGCGTTTTAAAGACCGCAAAGAAAATGATTTTGTGCTTGGTCCCACACACGAGGAAGTGATTACTGAATTAGTTAAAACCTATATCAAAAGCTACAAACAGCTTCCTTTACACCTTTATCAAATCAATTTAAAATTCCGTGATGAAATACGTCCGCGATTTGGGCTTATGCGTGGGCGTGAATTTATAATGAAAGACGGGTATAGCTTTCATTGTGATGAGAGAGATTTAAAACGAGAGTTTGATTTAATGGAGGCAACTTATTGTAAAATCTTTTCTCGATTGGGCTTAGATTTTAGAGTAGTTTTAGCTGATAGTGGGGCAATTGGTGGGAGCGGAAGCAAAGAATTTATGGTTTTAGCACAAAGCGGAGAAGATACGCTTTGTGTCTGTGAGCATTGTCATTATGGGGCGAATTTAGAAGCAGCGGTGCGTCTGCCAAAAACTCCCCCATCACCGCCACCACAAGCAGATTTTGCAAAATTCCATACCCCACAAATCAAAACGATTGAGGCTTTAGCGGAATTTTTTAAAATCGATACTTTTTATACTCTAAAGGCGGTAGTTAAAAAGGCAATTTTTGATAAAGGTAAGAGTGAGTTAGTTTTCTTTTTCTTAAGAGGTTGTGATAGCTTGAATGAAACAAAAGCACTCAATGCGATTAGCGGGGCTAATGAGTTAATTGAAGTTAGCAGTGAAGAGATAAGCAAAATAGGGCTAGTAGCAGGATTTATTGGTCCTTATGCCCTAAGGAATCTTACGCAAAGCTCTTATATTTATTTTGATAATGAGCTTAGAGATGCTAAAAATCTTATTTGTGGGGCTAATGAAGAGGATTATCATTTTGTAGGTGTTGATTTAGGGGCTTTTGAAGGGTTAGAATATCGAGATTTGATTGAAGTTAAAGAAGGAGATTTTTGTTTAGAATGTGCTAAAGAAAATAATCCTAAAAAAAGTAAATTATATTTTACTAAAGGGATTGAGGTTGGGCATATTTTTCAACTAGGTGAGAAATATTCTGCAGCAATGGGAGCGACTTTCCTTGATGAAAAGGGCAAGGCAAAACCCTTTGTAATGGGGTGTTATGGGATTGGTATTTCAAGACTGCTTGCAGCAATTATTGAGCAAAATCACGATACCAAAGGAATGAAATGGACAAAAAGCACTGCCCCTTTTCTTGTGGATTTGATTGTTTCTAACACCAAGGAAACCCATCAAATGGATTTTGCACAAAAACTTTATGAGGCTTTGGAGGAAGCGGGGATTGAATGCCTCTTTGATGATAGGGAGGAACGTTATGGTGTCAAAATGGCAGATTTTGAATTAATCGGATTCCCTTATGCGATTGTAATAGGGAAAGGTTTGAGTGAGGGTGTGATTGAGCTAGTAAGGCGAGAAAGCTTAGAGAAAGAAAAGCTTGAAATCCAAGATTTTGAGAATCTTAAAATATCAATCTTAAAGGAATTAAGAGACAAATGCCTTTAATTTTATTTTTAATTTATTTATTATTAGAAGTGTTTGTGAGCTTTGAAGTGGCACAAATTATCGGTGCTTTTGGATTTTTCTTAGAGATTGTTTTTACAGCACTCCTAGGGATTGCTATTTTGGTGAATTTTAGGCTTTTTTTTAGTGAGGCGTTATTGAGGCTTAAGAATCGTGAAATCTCCTATGAAGCTTTTGTGAGTTCTAATATTTTTAGAATCCTAGGAGCATTTTTATTGGTTTTACCCGGAGCATTAACCGATATTATTGGGATTTTAATGCAATTTAGCACCATTGGTTTTTTGCTGATTCAGCCTTTTGTAAGACAAAATCAAAATCCCACTCCTTTTAGGGAGAGCGAGATTATTGATGTGGAAGTTATTGAGAAAGAGAAGCAAAAATGAAAAAAGTAAGAATTGGCACAAGAGGAAGCGTTTTGGCTCTTTGGCAGGCAAATTTTATCAAAGAGGCACTAGAGAAGCATTATAGTGATTTAGAGGTTGAATTAAAGATTGTAAAAACCAAGGGAGATAAGATTTTAGATGTCCCTTTGGCAAAGATTGGAGGAAAAGGGCTTTTTACTAAGGAGTTAGAGGAATTAATGCTACAAGGCGAGATTGATTTAGCCGTGCATAGTCTCAAAGATGTTCCAGTAGAATTTGTCGGAGGGCTAGGTTTGGCGGCAATCACACAAAGAGAAGATGTCCGCGATGCCTTTTTAAGTCAGAAATATCCTAATTTGCAATCTCTCCCCAAAGGAGCAAAGGTAGGGACGACTTCTTTAAGGAGAACAATGCAGATTAAGGCTTTAAGAGAGGATTTGGATACGCAAAGTTTAAGGGGGAATGTGCAAACTCGCCTATCACGACTTAAGAGAGGAGATTTTGATGCAATTATTCTAGCACAAGCGGGCGTAAATCGGCTTGGGATTCAAGGAGAGATTGCTTTTATGCAGCCGCTTGATTTTATGATACCTGCAATGGGGCAGGCTGCTTTGGGGATTGAGTGCCAACTAAAAAGTGAAGTTGCTCAAAAAGTTTCTTTTCTTAATGATTGGCAATCTTTGCTAGAGACTTCTTGTGAGAGGGAGTTTGTTCGGGTGCTTGAGGGTGGTTGTCAAGTTCCTATTGGCGTTAATGCGAAATATTCTCAAAATAAACTCTCTCTTAAAGCAATTTTGGGGCTACCTGATGGCACAAAAATACTAAGGGGCGATTTAGAAAGTGAAGTAAAAACACAAGAAGAAGCAAAAGCACTAGGCGAGAAGCTCGCCCAAAGCTTTATTCAAAGGGGAGCAAGGGAGATTTTAGAGGCTGCACAAAATTGGGATTTTAATTAAGAGATTCTAAATAATACCCTATCTCTAGCATATTTTGCTTAGTGTAACGTTGGGCGATTTGGTTTTTCACAAAGCGGGATTGTCCTTCAAAAGTTTGGTTTTGATAGGTTTTTAATGTGTTAGCGATATTTTGAGCTTTCCAAGTATTAATGGGTGCTTTTTGAGCGACAGAGACTTCTCCTTTTTGTCCGTGGCAACTTGCACAATCGCGTTCATAAAGTTTTTTTCCGTTTTCAATATCGTAATTTTTGCTACTTGCCACTTCTCCTGTCCCTAAAAGACTATCCAAGAAAGATTTTTCACCGGGTGTCAAATCAGCGTCTTCTCGGACAACTTTAATATCCTTAGAGCCAAGATTTTTGGAGTATTTTTGCATAATAGCACGAATCTCCTCACCAAATTCACCTTTAAGTTCAAAACAAATACATTCATTAGCATTAAGACTGCTGAGTAATAAAGCACTTGCCAAAAATATTTTTTTCATTATTTCTCCTTTGAAATTTTGAAATTTCGTTGGCATTATAACAAGTTATTGGAAATTCTGTGTTTAAAAATTGATTTCTTGGATTTTTAAGTTAAAAAAGCTAAAAAATGATGGAATAGTAGAGCTTGGACTTTTTGGTTCTTTTGCAAAAGATAAAACCGATGTTGCGAGTGATATTGATATAGTTATTTGTTCAAGTGAAGTTTTTATAAAGAAATTTAATGGTTTTAAAGCTTTAATATATTTGGATGAATTAAGAGAAAAATTAATGAAAAAATTTAAAAGACAAGTGGATATTTGCGATACTTTTTCTATGGATAAAGAAAGGCAAAAAGAATTATTAAAAGGAGCTATTTATGTTTAGTGAGGAAAGTTTAAAAAGACTAAATGAAATTAGAAATAGAATTTTGTATATTTTTGAGCTTTGTAAAGAAGACAGCAATTCCTTGCAATCTATAAGACTCGCTTATAAAGATTTTGGTATTTTCCAACTCCCCCAAATGTGCGAATGCACTTTGGTGAATCGTCCTCTTAAGTGAGCAAAAATTAAGAATGATATTTTGCAATCGCTTTATCTAAGATTTCTTTAGCACTTTGTGCATTTTGAAACTCTTTAACCCTAACCCATTTGTTAGGTTCAAGCATTTTGTAGGTTTCAAAGAAATTTTTGATTTTATCGAGTGTGATTTTGGGCAAGTCCTCTAAGGATTTGATATTATCATAGCGAGGGTCGATTTTTGAGATAGGTAGGGCGATGAGCTTCTCATCTAAGCCACTTTCATCTTCCATAATCAAAACCCCAATCAAACGAGCTTTAATAACGCTTCCTGCTTGCAAGGGGTATTCATTGAGAACCAAAATATCAGCAGGGTCGCCATCTTCACTCAAAGTTTTAGGCACAAAGCCATAATTAGCAGGATAAAACATTGCCCCATAAATCACTCTATCGACAACTACCGCTCCGCTTTCTTTATCAATCTCATATTTGATATTAGAACCATAAGGGATTTCAATAACAACATTGAGTTTATCGGGATTGCTGCCCACTTCGATTTTACTTAAATCCATTTTATCTCCTTAGTTTGATTTAGCTTTGATGAATTGTTCCATTTCTGCTGTGATTTCCTCAATCGTGCGTTCCCCATTGATTTTATGCAAAATCCCTTTTTTTTGATAAAAATCTTGAATTTTAGGCAATGGTGTGCTATAAACTTGCATACGATTTTTAAATATCTCAACATTATCATCAGCTCCCCTTGCTCTCCCTAATACCCTATCGCAAGCGACTTTCTCACTCACTTCTACTTCAATGACTTGAGCAAGAGTGATTTCTTTTTTGTCTTTAAGAATCTTGTCAAGTTCGAGCATTTGCTCTTCACTGCGAGGATAGCCATCAATGAGGACAATATCTTTTGGGGCATTAGCAATCGCTTCTACAATTGTTTGCACGACAATTTCTAAAGGCACAAGATTGCCTTTGCTTGTGTAACTCTCGATTAACTGCCCCTTTGGACTACCGCTAGCCACTTCAGCTCTTAAAAGTTCTCCAGTTGAGTAATGCACCATACAATCAGCATTATTTTTGCTAATAATTTCAGCATCAGTTGTTTTGCCGCTTCCGGGTGCCCCAATGACTAAAAAGATTTTTTTCATTATTTTCCTCCTTATTTTTTGGTTTCTTTAATGCGAATATGCAATTCTCTTAGTTGCTCTTGTGTTGCACTGCTTGGTGCATCAGTGAGAGGACAAGTTGCCTTTTGTGTTTTGGGGAAGGCAATAACATCACGGATAGAATTAGCTTTAGAGAGGAGCATAATAATCCTATCTAAACCAAAGGCTAAACCGCCGTGTGGGGGTGCTCCAAATTGCAAGGCTTCAAGCAAGAAGCTGAATTTTTCCTGTGCTTCTTCTTGCGTAATGCCAAGCAGTTCAAAAACGCGTTTTTGGATTTCTTGTTTGTGGATTCTGATGCTTCCTCCACCAATCTCAAAGCCATTAAGAACAACATCGTAAGCGACAGAATTAATGGCTTCAATATCAGTTTCTTCAAGATTTTTAGGCATTGTAAAGGGGTGGTGAAGAGCGGAAATGCTGCCGCCTTCATTGCGTTCAAACATAGGAAAATCTGTAACCCAAAGGAATTTATAGCAATCCTCATCAATGATTCCTAAATCCTGTGCGACTTTTTGACGCAATCGCCCCATATAATCCCACACAATCTTTTTTTCTCCTGCACCAAAAAAGATAATATCCCCAATTTCCGCTTTGAGTCTCTCTAAAAGGGTTTTAAGATTGTCCTCACTCATAAACTTCACTAATGGACCTTTAGGACCTTCGGGTTTAATTTGGATATAAGCAAGTCCTTTTGCCCCAAATTTGCGGACAAACTCTTCAGCTTCCCCTAGTGTTTTGCGACTAAAGAAATTATCCCCTCCTTTGACACAAAGGGCTTTAAAGCGATTTTTCTTAGAATCTTTAGCAATCGATTGAAAAATTTCATTAGAGGAATCCCTAAATAAATCCCCCACTTCTACAAGAGGCAATTCAAAACGCAAATCTGGCTTATCGCTCCCATAAGTTTCCATTACTTCATTATATTGATGTCTCTCAAAAGGAGTTTGAATCTCAATATTACAAGCTTTAAAAATCGATTTTAAAACCGCTTCGGCGACTTTGATAACATCATCTTGTGTGCAAAAACTCATTTCAATATCAATTTGTGTAAATTCAGGTTGCCTATCAAGCCTCAAATCCTCATCACGGAAACATTTTGCAATTTGAAAATATTTATCAAACCCGCTTACCATTAAGAGTTGTTTAAAAAGTTGTGGGCTTTGGGGGAGTGCGTAAAATTCCCCGTGATGAACGCGACTAGGAACAAGATAATCCCTTGCACCCTCTGGTGTTGCTTTGGTTAAAATTGGCGTTTCCACTTCCAAAAATCCAAGCTCACTAAGCGTATTTCTGACGGATTGTGCGACTTTGCTTCGCATTATAAAAATATTTTGCAAACGAGGATTGCGTAAATCCAAATAGCGGTATTTTAAGCGGACTTCCTCATTGACACTTTCATCGCCAATAGCGATAGGAGGCGTTAAGCTTTTGTTTTCAATCACCAAAGAATCTACTAAAACTTCAATTTTACCCGTTTTGAGCTTGGGATTTTCTAATCCCTCGCCCCTTTTGCGGACTTTTCCTTTGGCTAAGAGAACATATTCATCACGAACTTCACTAGCGATTTTATGAGATTGCGGATAATCTTTAGGGTCAAATACAAGTTGGATTAACCCACTCCTATCCCTTAAATCGATAAAAATAACACCGCCGTGGTCGCGATAAGTATTACACCAACCACACAAAGAGACTTCTTCTCCGATATTTTGCTCATTCACTTCTGTGCAATAATGGCTTCTCAAATGTTACTCCTAAAATATTATCAGGCTTTATTATATAAAATAATTGTGTGATTGTATCCAAAAAAATTATAAGGAATCTTTAACGGATAAAAATCTATCAAGTAAATGTTAAGATAGGGATTTTGAGCAAAAAATGGAATAATAATTGCTTGATAATTTTAAATTCCATAACAAAGGATTCTATAATGAGAATTGGGACAGCTTCTGAATTTTCTTCTTTGCAATACAAGCAAATGCAGCTTCAAAGCCGTTTGGATAATGTTTTAGCACAGATGAGTGGGCTAAAAATTCAATACGGCTATCAAGGCACCACCATTTTTAATAAAACACTCGCTTTAGATTATAATACCACAACTTTAACACAAAGTAAAGAACTAGCTACAAATGCAGAGACTTTTACAAGGCATACTGATACGGCTTTAAGTGAGCTTGTCAAATCAATGACAGATTTTAAAACTAAATTGATTCAAGGGGCAAACGACATACACTCTGAAACTTCACGACTTGCTATTGCACAAGATTTAAGGTCAATTCGTAGCCATTTCCTTTCCATTGCAAACACTTCTATTGGGGGACAATATATTTTTTCAGGTACAGCCACAGGCACAATGCCGTTTGGTGAAGATGGGCTTTATAGAGGAAATAGCGGGCTACTTCAAGCTTTAATTGGTTCTAATAATGCTCTTACTTATAATATTACTGGTTCAGAGCTTTTTTATGGTAGCGATAATGACACTAATCGTATTATTACAACTAATGTTCCTAAATTCAATCAAAGTCAGCTTCACCCAGAGATTATGGACCCTAGCCACCCAACAGGGCAAGGCTTAGAAGTCTATATTACAGCTGAAGATACGCTAAGAGATTTGGTGGGGGATAGCGATGCCTTAACAGATAATACGCCCCCGGAAGTTTTCTATATTACCGGTAGAAAACCTGATGGAACTGCTTTTAAAGCTAAATTTGAAATGGAAGTTGCTTATACTGATAAAAATCAAGCAGCCACAGTGCAAGATTTGCTAGATAGAATTGGACAAGAGTTTGGGAATACACAAACCACCAAAGTAGTTGATGTAACACTCAATAAATGGGGGCAAATTGAGATTAAAGATTTGACAGCAGGACGCTCTAATATTGAGTTTTATATGGTTTCAAGTAGTTATCAAGACCCTAATAATCCTGATGGTGTAGGGGTAGCCGATATTGATGCTTTGCTTAGCAGCGGGGTAAAAGTTAATACCTATATCCAAAGTCCTTATTTAGGGACTTTCTCAAATTCTGATATTGCTTCTGTGCAAGATTATTATGACCATAGGATTAATACTATTCCCACTACTTTTAGGACAAAAAATAATGAGCTTGCCAAATCAACCACACTTTTGAGTGATATTTTCCCCGAAGGTGTTGATTCTTTGGATTTTGGTGGGACAGGAGGAAACACAGACTTAGATGTAACAGGGAATGCTGTTAATGGGACTTTTAATATCACAGCGACTTCTACCCTCCAAGATTTAATGGATTTTATACAAAATCTTTATGGTGCTAATGCAGGGGGAGATGTAAGAGTAGAGCTTGCTAACGGACAGCTTACAATTGTTGATAATAATGTTTCCCAACGCAATCCGCCAGATAGAGATTCCAAAGATTTACCCTATGATGGTATTAGTGCTTTGAGTGTAACAATTTCTGCTCGTGATGCCAATGGTAACGCAATCAACGCATTCCGCAATGATTACAGCGTAGAATATGAAAGGGTAGGATTTAGTCGAAATGGTGCAACGCTCACTTCTAATGTTTCTCAAGTTGTGCGTTCTACTAACGAATATGCGACAATGGCAACTAAACTTTCTGAAGTTGCAGGAACAAGTCTTGATGGGCATACTTATAATTTTGAAGTTAAAGATGTTAATGGAATTGAAGTAAAGGGTAGGATTGTCTTTGATAATGCGGGAAGTTATATGGTGATTGATAGCCCTGCCACAGGTAATGGTGGGGTGCAAATTGCAGGGATTCAAATTCCAATTTTAAATCCAAATGGGAATCCTCCTCAAGTTGCAGGAGATTTAACACCCGCTGATGAGGTTACTTATCAGCAATTAGCTGATGTATTAGGGATTGTAATGAATCTTAGCAACAGCAATCCGGGGGATTTAGCTGCTATCACTAACAATGGGGCAGGTGGCGCAAACTTCAATGACCCTGATGTGAAACTTGCTTATGAAACACTTATTGGGAATTCTAAAAATTTTGTTGGTATCAATTTGAATATTGATGGAGAGTTAGAGTTAAAAGACCTTAGCCGTTCTCCAACAAGAATGGAATTTATGCTCTATGATAGTGAAAGCAGTAATTTTGAATTAGACCCTAATACAGGAAGGGTTAATACAACAGGACACCCCGCTCTTACTTTCCAAGCTAATAATGCCTTAACTGCCGATGACCCTCACGTGAATTTCTTTAGAAAGATTGATGAGATTTTAGAGGCAATGGAAAAAGGCATCTATCGTCCCGGTGGTGCAGAAGAATATAATTCTAGTATGAGAAATGCAGGAATCCAAAATGCGATTTTAGCTTTTGACCATTTAGCAGACCACGTGAATAAAGTGCATACCAAAAATGGAGCACAGGGTCAAGCCTTTGAATATTCTATCGAAAGAGCTGAAATGTTATTGCTTCAAACCAAAACTTTGCGTTCAGAAACGATTGATGCTGATATTGCTTCGGTATATTTGGATTTTAACACAATGGTGATGAATTACCAAGCAATGCTCTCCACAGTGGGTAGAGTCTCTCAACTCACTCTTATTAATTATATCTAATCCTTAATCTTTTAAGGATTAGATACCCATTTTATTTAAGGTAGCTCTAAATACCTTAAATCCAAAAATCTCTCAAGATAATTTAAGAAGTTTTTTTGCTATTTTGGTATTTGCCTTCTGTTTGATATAGCCAAATAAACACTTCCACAACGGCACGATAAAGTTCAGGTGGAATTTCTTGGTCAATATCAAGTTTGATGAGAGAATCCACTAAGGCTTTGTTTTGAAAAATAGGAATATCAAATTCTTTAGCTTTTTCAATAATTTTTTGTGCGATAAATCCCTCTCCGCTTGCTACGACTTTTGGTGCTCTGTCTTTCTTCATATCATAAGCGAGTGCCACAGCTCTTTGAAGTGGTGTTTTCATTAATAGCTTCCTAAGATTGCATCAATTTCCCTCCAACTTTGCGGGAGGGTTTTTGGATTTTGCTTATTATTTTGCGTATTTTTGAGAAAATGCACAATCATCTTGGCAAACATATCAGTTTCAATATTGACGCGTCTGCCAACTTTGTAATTTTTAAAAAGTGTATTTTTGAGCGTGTGAGGGATAAGCGTAAGGCGGAGTGAATCTGTGAAAACTTCATTAATTGTGAGACTTACCCCATCAAGAGCAATACTGCCTTTGGGAGAGCAAAATTCTAGGGTTTCAAAATTGGTTTGGATAAAAAAATCTGTGCCAATGGGGTGAGGATTGATTTGAGTAATAACTCCAAGAGCGTCAATGTGTCCTTGCAGTAAATGCCCATCAAGGCGGTCTGTTAATCGCAAAGCGGGTTCAATATGCACGAAATTTTGGTAATTTTCTAAGGCAAGGTGGGATTGTGATTCTTCACTGATTTCTAGGCTAAATCCATCTTTTAAAAGCTTGATTGTGGTTAGGCAGGCACCATTTACGCAAATGCTATCGCCTATTTGGGGTTTGTATTTTGCTTTAAGAGTAAGAATGTTATTTTGGAGCGCCTTAACTTCTGCAAACTCCCTAACCAAGCCTGTAAACATTAAGATTCCTTTTTAAGGTAAGTTAGAATAAAATGCTGTTTGAATTATAACAAATATTTAGGAGAAAAAATGCGACTTTGTGATACGCATTGCCATTTAGATGATTTGAGATACCAAGAAGATTTTGATAGTGTTTTGCAAAGGGCGAAAGAAAAAGGGATTGTGCGTTTTATTATTCCCGCAGCACACCCTGATGATTTAATGCGAGCAAGAGAATTAGCTCATCGTTATGAGGAAATCTTTTTTGCGAGCGGATTACACCCTAATTACGCTCATTTGTATAATGAAAAATTTATCACAAGTTTTTTAGACGATGAAAAATGTGTGGCAATAGGGGAGTGTGGCTTGGATTATTATCGTTTAGAAGAGGGATTAAAAGAGTCAAAATGTAATGATATACAGGAGCTTAAAGCACTGCAAAAAGAAGTGTTTATTGCTCAAATTCATTTGGCTATTCAATCCCAAAAGCCCTTGATTGTGCATATTAGAGATGCTTCTTGCGATAGTTTAGAGATTTTACAAACCTATGCTTCTAAGCTTAAAGGCGGCGTTTTGCATTGTTTTAATGCGGATTTTCAACTCTTAAGCCTCGCTCAAAGTGGTTTTTACTATGGCATAGGGGGTGTTTTAACCTTTAAGAATGCAAGAAAATTGTTAGAAGTTTTACCTAAAATCCCTTTAGAATCCCTGCTTTTAGAAACTGATGCTCCTTATTTGACGCCTCATCCTCATCGAGGAGAGCGAAATGAGCCAGCTTATATCCCTTTAGTTTTGGATAAGATGAGTGAGATTTTAGGCATAACTCAAGAGGCTCTAGCAAGTCAAATTAATCAAAACACACAAAAACTCTTTGGCATTATGTATGCTTCTTAGTTATTGTGGATTTTACTCCAAATATAAATCACTTTTTTACATTTACTCTTAGTTAATATTTATGTGTTAGAATTTTTCTTATAGAATTAATGAAATTCCCATATTGTCATTTTTTAGGAGATTAATTGAAATTTTTTACTCTTAGTTGGTTAAAATTTACTCTATTGTGTGCTTTATTATTAACGGCTTTTAATTTTCTTCTTTTTGATTATATCTACCAAAAAGTAAATTTTTTTGAGATATTTTATTTTGTTTGTATTTATTTTCTTGCACTCGTAGTGATTTTTTCTTTGATTTTTATTCCTTATTGCACTAAGATTTTAATGTCTTTGCTTTATTTGATGACTTGCATTAGTGTGTATTTTATGATGAATTTTGGTATTGTTATTGATAGTGAGATGATACGCAATATAATTTCTACTAATGCAAAGGAGGCTATGGAGCTTTTTAATTTTAAAATGATAGCTTTTATTTTTTGTTTGGGGATTGTGCCAAGCTTTTTGTTGTGGTTTATTAAGATTGATTATGGGAGCTTAAAATCTCATCTTAAAGTAAAGATTTCTTTGTTTTTTGGTAGTTTGGGGATTTTTTTGCTAGTGTTTTTTGCTTTTTCACAATCCTTAATGCCTTTTGTGCGGAATTATAAAGAAGTGAGAGTTTATAATGTCCCTTTTTATCCTCTTTATTCTTTGGGTAAATTTTTCTTTAAAGAATATTCTTTACCTAAAGATTTTGAAGTTATTGCTCAAGATGCGAGTTTAGATGAAAGTGCAGAATCATCTTTGATGATTTTAGTTATCGGTGAAACTGCAAGAAGTGCTAATTATTCTTTAGGCGGTTATCAAGGGAATTTGACAAACCCTTACACGCAAAATTTAGAAGGATTGTTGTATTTTGAAGGGAGCAGTTGTGGGACTTCAACAGCGGTTTCTTTGCCTTGTATGTTTTCACCCTCATCAAGAGAGCATTTTAACCTGAATCAATACCAAGAAAATGTCTTAGATGTTTTGCAAAGAGTGGGTGTTAATGTCGCTTGGTATGGGAATAATTATGGAGGCTGTAAAGGGGTTTGTGATAGGTTAGAGGAAGTTAAAATGATACAAGCACCTTATGATGAGGTTTTACTTGAGAGTGTTGCTTCTAAAATGCAAAATCTCACAAAATATAATCTCATTGTGCTGCATTTACAAGGCTCACACGGACCAGCTTATTATAAACGTTATCCAGGGAATTTTAAGAAATTTTTGCCAATTTGCCAAACCAATCAATTGCAAGAATGCTCCAAAGAATCTATTATCAATACCTACGATAATACTTTGCTTTATACGGATTTTTTATTAAGTGAGCTTATTACTATGCTTTTGCAATCACAACATTCTAAAAAAGCCTTGTTTTACCTCTCTGACCACGGCGAGAGCTTAGGAGAATATGGTATCTATTTGCACGGAATGCCTTATGGCTTAGCCCCACTTTTTCAAACAACAATCCCTATTATTTTGTGGAGCAATAATGCTAATCTAAAAAACAACAAATCTTTCAACTTATCTCACGATAATGTTTTCCATTCTTTGCTTGGCTTTTTTGATGTCCAAACGCAAGATTATAGCAAAGAAATGGATATTTTTAATATTTTTCGCACTCCTTAAACATTGCGTTAAACTCCTCTTTAGCTTTAGTGATGAGGTTGGAATCTTGCGTGATAAAAAGCGTTTCATAATTTGTCTCAAAAGCACTCTTAGACCAGTTAGCCGAGCCAATAACAAGATAGTTATCACTAATAGCCATTTTCGTGTGCATTAAACCAAAATATTTTTGATTTTTTGAGGCTTTACCTTGCAGTAAGCAAACTTCGATATTGTTAAGCTTAGCAAGATAGCCAATCGTTGAATTTTGTGATTTTTCATTGGTACTTTTATCATAGATAATACGCACTTTTGTGCCTCTTTTGGCAGTATCACGGATTGCTTTGGCGATTTCACGATTGGTAAAACTATAAATAGCAATATCGAGGTGATTTTTAGAATTTTTTAAAATATTAATTAGATGATGAAACGCCTTTTCTTGTTCTTTGGGCATAAAATAAAGACTTTGGGTATCAAGATTTTGTGCATTAAGGCTTTGTGTGTTTAAGAGAAAAAAGAGGCACAACCAAGCTCCAAAGTAAAAAAATTTGTGAAACATTGAAAATCCTTGCAAAACTTAAGAAAACTTAAGTTATAATTTTAGCAAATCGTTGTAAAAAATACAAAGCCAAAAGGGGCATTTATGAAAATTTATCTTGTTAATAAAAATCCAATTATCACAAAGTTGGTTTCATTGAGTGCCACAAAAGCGGGATTGGAAATAGTAGAAACACAAGAAATAGAAACGAACATACAAGCAGAAGTTTTTATTGTTGATGATGAAAGTTTCACTCAAGAATCTTTTGAAGCTTACAAACAAGCCTTTCCAGAAACAAAAACCGGTTTGCTTTACTCAAGGAATAACGCTAAAATTGAAGGTTTTGAGGAATATGTCCAAAAGCCTTTCTTGCCTACGGATTTAGTGAATTTGCTCGCTAAAATGAGCGGGATTTCTCTAGCGAATGAGGAGGAATCTAAAATAGAGGAATTAAGCGGTAATGAAGAGCTTGATTTAAGTGAATTTGATGATTTGGGCTTAGATGATGAATCTCTAGGAGGAGACAATCCACAAGTTTTAGACAAAAATGATATTAATGAGGTTAAGGACCTTTTGGATTCTTCAGAAGAGGGCTTAGAGGAAGCTGGTAGTGAAGCGAATTTAGCCGTAGATTCTAATGGTGATGAGCAGCTTGATTTAGGAGGAATGGATTTTGATTTAGGCTTAGAAGAAACAGAAACTCCAAAAGATGAGCCAAAAGAAGCAAAAGAACAAGATATTACAGAAAATCTCACAGAGGATTTACAAGAGCAAGATTTGCAAGAGGAATCCCCAGAAGCCAAAGGAGCAGAAACGCAAGAAACAAGCATAGAAGATGATTTTGATTCTTTGAGTATAGAGGGACTTAGCGAAGCCTTAGGTGAGCCTATCGCCAAAGAACCTAATCAAGCACCCCTTGTCCCTAAAGAAAATCAAAATAATATCACACAAAATATTCAAGCCAATTCTCTTGAAGGTTTAATTGCTGCTCTTCAGAGTTTGCAAAGTCTCCAAACCCAAAATCTTAAAGAATTGCTTAATGGAGCAACAATTAATATCACAATCCAATTCCCTAACAAAGAAGACAAAAATTAATGCATAATGCTAGACTTAAGGGAGCTATTTTGGTGCTTTCAGGTCCCAGTGGGGCAGGAAAAAGCTCCCTATATAAAATTTTAGCACAAGAATTTCCTCATCATTATTTTTCTATCTCCTCAACAACACGTCCTATGCGTGAGGGCGAAAAAGATGGGGTGCATTATCATTTTCTTTCATTAGAGGATTTTATCACTCAAAGAGATAGGGGGGAATTTTTAGAATGGGCACAAGTGCATGGAAATTTTTATGGGACTTCTAAAACGCAAGTGCTAAATGCCTTAAAAGATGATAAGTTAGTGATTTTTGATATTGATGTGCAAGGGCAAAAAAATATCAAAAATGCGTTTCCCAACCAAACCACCTCTGTTTTTGTTACAACACCTAATAAAAAAACTCTCCAAATGCGTTTAGAATCAAGAGGAAGCGACACGCAAGCAATGATTCAAAAACGGCTTAACAATGCGACTCAAGAAATCCAAAATCTCCAAAGCTTTGATTATTTAATTATCAATCATAATTTAGAAGAATCCGCTAAACAGCTTGTTTGTATTGCCAAATTGGTTTATTTAAAATCCAGTCTATTTTGTTTAGATTCTTTATTAGAGCAATGGGAGAGTTGAATTTTTTGGGATTAATTTGTGTTATGCCCTAAATTTAAGTCATAACACGATAAAATACTAAAATTTAATGTAAAAAGAGAATCTATGCCTAAACGCGATGATATTAAGACGATTTTATTGATTGGTTCAGGACCTATTGTGATAGGGCAGGCTTGTGAGTTTGATTATTCAGGGACGCAGGCGGCTAAAACTTTAAAAGAGCTAGGCTATAAAGTGGTTTTGATAAATTCTAATCCCGCCACCATTATGACAGACCCAGAGTTTGCTGATAAGACTTATATTGAGCCTATTACAGAAGAGATTGTCTTTAATATTATCCAAAAAGAAAAAGTTGATGCGATTTTACCCACAATGGGGGGACAGACAGCCCTTAATATTGCAATGAGTATGTTTGAAAAAGGCTTATTAGAGGGGATTAAATTTTTAGGGGCTAAGCCTGAAGCTATTAAAAAGGGTGAAGACAGACAAGCATTTAAGGAAGCAATGATTAAAATCGGTATGGATTTACCCAAATCCCGCTATGCTTATAGCCTTGAGGAAGCCCTCAATGCTGCTAAAGTTATTGGCTTTCCTTTGATTATTCGTGCAAGTTATACTCTAGCAGGGGGCGGAAGCGGTGTGGCTTATAATATTGATGAATTTAAAGCCCTAGCCCAAAATGCCCTAGAAATTAGCCCGATTAATGAGATTTTGATTGAGGAATCCCTGCTAGGTTGGAAAGAATATGAAATGGAAGTGATTCGTGATAAACACGATAATTGTATCATTGTTTGCAGCATTGAAAATCTTGACCCTATGGGAGTGCATACGGGGGATTCTATCACGATTGCACCAGCTTTAACACTAACAGATAAAGAATACCAAAGAATGCGTGATGCTTCTTTTGCAATTTTGCGTGAAATCGGTGTGGATACAGGCGGAAGCAATGTGCAATTTGCCATTAATCCGCAAACAGGAAGAATGACGGTTATTGAGATGAATCCCCGCGTTTCAAGGAGTTCCGCCCTAGCTTCTAAAGCCACAGGCTATCCTATCGCCAAAGTCGCTACACTCTTAGCAGTAGGCTTTAGTCTTGATGAAATTAAAAATGATATTACTAGCACGCCTGCGAGTTTTGAGCCTAGTATTGATTATATTGTAACGAAAATCCCCCGCTTTACTTTTGAAAAATTCCCACAAGCTGATTCTACGCTAACAACTTCAATGAAATCAATCGGTGAGGTAATGGCGATTGGAAATACTTTTAAAGAGTCTTTGCAAAAAGCCCTCAATAGCCTTGAAACAGGAATTTTTGGATTCAATCCTTTAAGTCAAGATTATAATGAAATCCAAAGAGAGATTAGACGCCCTAATAGCAATCGCCTATTGTATATCGCCGATGCCTTTAGAGCGGGAATAAGTCTTGATGAAATATATGAGTGGAGCAAGATTGATAGGTATTTTCTCTCACAGATTGAACAAATTATCGCTTTAGAGCAAGAAATTTCTTTTGAAAAACTCAACGATGAGGCATTTTTGCGGAAAGTTAAACATTATGGTTTTAGCGATAAAATGTTGAGTTTTCTTATTAATCAAAAGGAATCTTTGGAGCTTAGGGAAGAGGATATTTATAATTTGCGTCAAAAATATCATATTCATTTGCAATACAATGAAGTTGATACTTGTGCAGCAGAATTTGAGACACAAACAGCCTATTTGTATTCCACCACACCTTGTGATACTTTTTTGGAGTCTCATTGTGTCAATAAATCCCCTAAAATTATGATTATTGGCGGCGGTCCTAATCGGATTGGGCAGGGGATTGAGTTTGATTATTGTTGTGTTCATGCTAGTTTTGCCCTTAGAGATATGGGGATTAAAAGCATTATGTATAACTGCAATCCTGAAACCGTCAGTACTGATTATGATACGAGCGATGTTTTGTATTTTGAACCCATTACCTTTGAGAATGTCAGAAGCGTGATAGAGAGGGAAAAACCTGATGGGATTATCGTGCATTTTGGCGGGCAAACACCTTTGAGGCTTGCTAAAAAACTGACTACAATTGGAGCAAAAATCATCGGGACAAGTGCAAAAATCATTGATATTGCTGAAGATAGAGAAAAGTTTGCTCAATTTGTTGAAGATAATGGGCTTTTGCAGCCTCAAAATGGAGTTGCCTCCACAAAAGAAGAAGCTATGGGTATCGCACAAAGTATAGGATTCCCTGTGCTTGTGCGTCCCAGCTATGTTTTGGGTGGCAGGGCAATGCGGATTGTTTATAATGTGGCAGAATTACAAGAGTATATGAGTGAGGCGGTGAGTGTGAGCGGAGATTCCCCTGTTTTGATTGATAAATTCCTCAATAATGCCATAGAACTTGATGTTGATGCGATTTGCGACGGCAAGGAAGTGTATATTGCGGGAATTATGCAGCATATTGAGGAAGCAGGAATCCATAGTGGCGATTCTGCTTGCTCCCTGCCTTCTATTAGCATTTCAAAAGAAAAAATCAAAGAGATTGAGGAGACAACCGCAAAAATTGCAAGAAATCTAGGGGTAGTAGGGCTTATGAATGTGCAATATGCAATCTTTAAAGACACTTTGTATCTTATTGAGGTTAATCCTAGAGCTTCCCGCACCGTGCCTTTTGTCTCCAAAGCAACGGGCATACCGCTTGCTAAGGTTGCCACAGAAGTAATGGTAAAAGGGGATTTGAAGACTGCCCTTAAACATTATGATATTTTTAATAAGGTGCAATATCAAGAAGGTTTATTTAAGCCTAAACACTCTAATTATGTTGCGGTTAAAGAATCAGTATTTCCGTTTAATAAACTTAATGGGGCAGTAATGGTGCTTGGACCTGAAATGCGTTCTACCGGCGAAGTTATGGGGATTAGCGGAAGCTTTGGTTTAAGTTTTGCAAAAAGTCAATTAGCGTGTAAAAATTCTATCCCCACGAGCGGAAAAGTTTTTATCTCCCTTAGAAGTTATGATAAAGCCTTTGCCCTAGATTTAAGCAAGGCTTTAGTGGGAATGGGTTTTAGTTTATGTGCGACTAAAGGGACAGCAAAAATCCTTAATGATGCGGGGATTACTTGTCAAGAGGCATTAAAAATCAGCGAGGGGCGACCTAATATTGGCGATATGTTAGCAAATGGAGAGATTGCAATGGTGATTAACACTAGCGATGAATCCTCAAACAAAGGGGATACAGACAAAATCCGCACCCAAGTTTTGCGTCATAATGTGCCTTATTTTACGACTATTGAGGCAGCAAGAGTAGCAGTGAGTGCCGTAAATGAAATAAAATCCCAAAATCTCAATCTTGCACAATCCATTCAGGATTATCTAAAGGAATAAAATGCCCAAACCTTTAGTTTTTCTAGCTCAAAGCGATACAACAGCGGGTTTATTAAGTGAGGATTTTACTCATCTTAACCAAATTAAAGCAAGAAAATCCTATCAAGAGATTTTAAAAACATTAGCGAGTTTTAAGGTATTAAAACAATATGTAAGAGTTCCCCAAAAGCACAAAAATTATATCCGCAGAGCCTCTAAAAGTACTTTTATCTATCCTAAAAGAGCGAGTTTGCAATCCCCTCTTGCTTTGCGTGTCGTCAAAGATTTTTGGCATCAAGAGTTTTTAAAATTAATGCCCCCTTTGTATTCTACTTCAGCTAATCCTCACAAGCAATCCTTTAGCTTGGATTTTGCACTGCAAAAGGCTGATATAGTAGTGCTTGATAAGCGAGGGATTTTTGCTAATAAACCTTCAAAAATCTTTAAAATATCAAATTATAAAATGAGGCGGGTGCGATAATGAAAGTTATGAGTTATATTTTTCAATCCATAATTCTTGGACTTTTTCTTGCTTTTGTGTTAAGTTGTTTGTTTTGGGTGGGGATTTTTGCTAATTATATTAATTACTATGGGATTCGAGAATTTTTTAATCCTTTTTTTGTTAATGTTATGGATATGAAAGTTTTTGTGATTTTATGGGCTTTTTTTGGTTTTGGTTTTGGGATTGCTTATATTGGCGTGTTGGTGAGGTTGATTTATGGAGCTTGTTTGCTTCTAAGTATTTCTTTTTTGATTCCTTTTGTAGGGAGAGAAGCAGGGGGATTTTTACTTGCTAAAGAAGAGATGATTCCCGTTGATAATAAATCTACACGCGTTAATGTGCTTTATGAAAATCGCTTTTATAAGATTTATCTTGACCCTAAGGCAGAATCCTTGGAGACTCTAGAGGAGAGAAAAAAGAATCTCATTTATTATGAAATTCCCCAAAATAATTAACTTAACACAAAAGGAGTGTTTTGATAAACAGAGAAATTCAGCCAGTTTGAAAAAATTACACTCGCATAGGAACGCCAAGAAAAATTTGGCTGTTTGTCTTTATCAAAATAATTGTAAGGTTCGGCAATTTCTAAGCCTTTTTGCAAATCCCTTTGATATTCATACAGAAGCGTATTTTTGGCATATTCGGGGTGTCCTAAAATAAAAATATCTTTAGAATCTTTGAGCATCGTGATGCCGCTAATCTCTCCTTCTAATAAAATTTTGAGATTTTCATTTTCCCTTACTTGTGCTTCATTGATACCAGAATGACGAGAATGCGGGATTTTTACCCAATCATCAAGCCCGTTGAGTAATAAATCATTTTGGTAGTTTTTGTGTTCATAAATCCCAAACATTTTTTGTTCCAAAGCGATTTTTTGAATTTTATGAAAATAATAAAGTCCCGCCATAGCTCCCCAGCATAGATAAATTGTGCTTGTGCAATGTGTTTTAAGATACTCCATAATCGCAACAAGCTCTTCCCAGTATTTAACTTCCTCAAATGCTAAGTGTTCAATCGGTGCTCCTGTAACAATAGCCCCGTCAAATTTTTTTCCTTTAATATCCTCAAAATTGCTATAAAAGCGTTCCAAGTGCTGTTGAGGCGTGTTTTTACCAACATAACTTGCCGTTGAGAGTAAAGTAATATTAACTTGCAAGGGTGAGTTAGCTAGTAGCGAGAGGATTTGGTTTTCTGTCTCAATTTTGGTTGGCATAAGATTGAAAATCAAAACTTCTAAAGGGCGAATATCTTGGTGGATTGCACGATTTTCATCAATAATAAACGCATTTTGTTTTAATAAAGCAAAAGCAGGTATGTCTTGAGGGATAATTAAAGGCATAAAATCTCCTTCATTTTAGCCCCAAAGGCTAAAATGTTTTAAAGCGGTTATTTCTCTATGGCTCGTTTTAAATCAGCAATCAAATCTTCTGCGGATTCTAAGCCGATACTAAGTCTAACGGTGCAAGGTGTAATCCCCGCTGAATCGAGTTCTTGTTGGTTAAGTTGAGAATGGGTTGTGGAGGCAGGGTGAATCACTAGAGATTTAGAATCTCCGATATTAGCGACTACTTCATAAAGTTCTAGGTTATCGCAAATTTTCTTAGCTTCCTCATAACTTTGAGCTTCAAAGCTAATAAGCCCACTTGCCAAACCTTTTTTGAAATATTTTTTAAAGAGTGAGTAATAAGGATTTGAGGGTAGGGCAGGATAATAAACAGATTTAACTTTAGGGTGAGATTCAAGGAATTTTGCAACCTCTAAAGCATTTTGGCTGTGTCGTTCAATCCTAAGTTCTAGTGTTTCTAAGCCCTGAATATGATTCCAAGCAATTTGTGGGCTTAAGGTTGAGCCGATATTTCTTAGCCATTCTGTAATAATGCGGATACAAAAGATAGGTAGCGGTAGAGTTGCATAAACAAGTCCGTGATAGCTTTCATCAGGAGTATTAAAGGCTTTGTAACGCGGATTGTCTTTGAGTAAATCATTAAGCCCATTGCGTTCAACAATAGCACCACCAAGTCCGCTTCCGTGTCCATTAATGTATTTGGTAAGACTATGGACAGAAATATCAACGCCATAATCAAAAGGGCGGAAAAGTAGAGGTGTAGCCACGGTGTTATCACAAATACTTACGATTTTATGTTTTTTGGCGATTTTTGTGATAGCCTCTACATCAGCAATCGCAATTTGAGGATTTGAGAGGGATTCAAAGAAAATCGCTTTGGTTTTGCCATCAATGACTTTTTCTAAAGTGCTTAAATCATCAATATCAAAAACCCTTCCCTCAATACCAAAACGTTTGAGTGTATGGACAAAAAGCGTTTGGCTTCCTCCATAAATTTTATTAGAATAAGCGATATTATCGCCACTTTCAGCGAGATTGGCAATACTATAAAAAATTGCACTGCTTCCACTTGCTGTGGCGATTCCAAAAGCTCCTCCTTCAACTGCTGCAACGCGTTGTCCTAAGACATCAACGGTGGGGTTTGTTAAACGCGAATAGATATTTCCTAATTCTTGCAAACCAAATCGTGCTGCTGCTTGAGCGAGATTTTCAAAAGCATACGCTGTGCTTTGATAAATCGGAACACTAAGTGTCCTTTGCTTATCATACTGATACCCTGCGTGAAGAGCTAGAGTATTTGGAGTAAAGTTGTTATGGGTTAAATTTGCCATTTTAAATCCTTTGTGTAAAAATTTGATGAAATCATAGCAAAAAAAAATCAAAAATACAATATGTAAATAAAAAAATTTTTGAAAAATATTTTTTATTGGTTTTGTTGGCTAATAAATTCAATATATTGGTAAATCGCTTGAATCTCGCTGGGAGTGAGATAATATTTAGGCATTATTTTGGTATTTTTCTCTAAAGCTTGTGTAAATTCTTTAAAACTCAAAGATTGTAAAGGGGGTGCATAAAGCGTCATAGGCTTTTTTTGGTGCGTGAAATTGGCGATTTGCTTCCCTTCACCATTTTTTCCGTGGCATTCCACACAACCGATTCCGCGAGGGTTTTCATAAAGCATTTTGCCATATTCAATTTGTGTGATAAAACTTTCATCTTGAGCAAATAAGATGGCAAAACTACAAATTAATAAAAAAAATCTCCACATTCTAAGCCCTTTAAAGTATAAAGAAAATATTTTTCTATATAATAACAAAATTATTTTTTAAAGGGCATTAATGCAAATTTTAGATGGCAAGGCTTTAGCAAATCAGATTGAAGAAGAAGTCAAACAAGAAGTGAGTCTTCTTGCAAAACAGAAAATCACGCCGGGACTAGCAGTTATTCTTGTGGGAGGTGACCCTGCAAGTCAAGCCTATGTGAATATGAAAGCCAAAGCTTGCAAACGCACAGGGATTTATTCTGTAACCCACGAAATGCCTGAAAATATTTCCCAAGATTCTTTGATTCAAACCTTAAGTATGTTAAATTGCAATCCTAATATTGATGGGATTTTAGTCCAACTCCCACTCCCCAAACACCTTGATACTACCAAAGTGCTTGAAACTATCGCTGTTAATAAAGATGTTGATGGGTTCCATCCCTTTAATATGGGACGCGTTTTTGAGGGTTTAGAGAGTTTTATACCTGCCACACCTTTAGGGATTTTAAATTTACTTAAACATTATAATATTACACTAAAAGGTAAAAATGTCGTGATTGTGGGGGCAAGTAATATTGTAGGAAAACCTTTGGGTTCTTTGTTTTTGAATGAAAATGCAACCATTACCCTTTGTCATATTTATACGCAAAATCTCACACAGCACACAAAAAATGCGGACATTCTTTGTGTGGCAGTAGGTAAGCCTAATCTTATCACTAAAGAAATGGTAAAAGAAGGGGCAGTTGTCATTGATGTAGGAATCAATCGTTTAGACGATGGAAGTCTTAGCGGTGATGTGGATTATACTAATGTGGCTCCTTTGTGCAGTTATATTACGCCTGTACCCGGTGGTGTAGGTCCGATGACGATTGCCTCGCTCTTGCAAAATACGATTAAAGCAGCAAAGATTCGGGCTAAAAAATCAAATTAAGAAGTTTTAAGGAAAGTGATGAAAAATTTTTTGAAAAAATTAGTGGATTTTAGCAATAGCTGGGTTGGCACTTTTGTTATTGTTTTTTTTATTATTTTTTTTGTGATTCAATCTTTTGTTATTCCTAGCGGGAGTATGAAAAATACTTTGCTTGTTGGGGATTTTCTTTTTGTGAAAAAATATGTTTATGGGATTCCTACACCGATGATTCCTTGGCTTAATCAAAAAATTTTACCTGATTTTAATCATAATGGGCATTTATTTGAAGGAGAGCGACCTAAGCGAGGCGATATTGTTATTTTTCTTTATCCCAAAAATACTAAAATCCATTATGTCAAACGCAATGTGGCGGTTTTTGGCGATGAGGTGCTTTACACCAAAGAAGGGCTTTGGGTTGCTTTTGGGGAGGAAAATCCTTATTTGCACGATTCAAGCAAGACGCTTAATTATAAGGGAAAGACATTTTATTATGAACCCTATGCCAAAAAGCACCCTGGTGTGCATTATGAGGATACCACCATTGATGCTTTTAGTCAGCTTATCTTACTCTTTAATAATGGACAAAAAATCGGAATGGAGCCAACCTATTTAGAAAATGGCGAGGAAGCATTTTATTATGCCCCAAAGGAAGATGAATTTTTTATGATGGGGGATAATCGCAATAATTCGGAGGATTCAAGATTTTGGGGAGTGGCAAATTACCAGCATATTATCGGGACACCTTGGGTTGTTTATTTTAGTTGGGATAGTGATTATAAAATCCGCTGGGATAGGATAGGAAAAAGCATCAAATCTTTAGAGCAAAAGACAATCACTCAAAGGGATTTAAAGGATAATTAATGTTTGAATCTTTGCCTTTTACTTTGAAGCTTCCTTGTATGATTTTAGCCTTGTTAATTGCCATTATAGGACACGAGATTATGCACGGGCTTGTGGCGTATCGGTATGGCGATGATACAGCAAAAGTAGCAGGGAGATTGAGTATCAATCCCTTAAGTCATATTGATTTAGTGGGTTCAATCATTATTCCTTTAGCTTTGTTTATCTTTAATGCACCTTTTTTATTTGGTTGGGCTAAACCTGTGCCGGTGAGAATGGATAGAGTGATTAATAATGGTGGTTACTTAGCGGCTTTTAATGTCTCTGTGGCAGGAGTGAGTTATAATTTTCTTATGGCGATTTTAGCAAGTTTTCTTATTTATGCTTTTGGTGGCGGGATTTTTTCAAATTTTTTTGAGTATTTTGAGAATCCTCAAATCATTTTTCAAGTGATTTTGTTTTTTTGTTTGCAATTAATGATTTATAATGTGATTTTAGGGGTTTTTAACTGCTTCCCTGTTCCACCCCTTGATGGTTCTAATGCCCTTTCTTATTTGGGATTGCATTTTGAGAGCGATTTTTTTGCTCAAATTTTTAGCAAGATAAATCCTATTTTTGGGACGATTTTTATTCTTATTCTTTTAAGCACGCCACTTTCATTTTTGCTCATTGCCCCGGTTAATTTTATCACACAATGGTTATTGTCTTTTTAGGAGGAGGAAGTGAAATTTTATATTGCTAATGACCACGCAGGATTTGAGCTTAAAGGCTTTGTAATGGAGATTTTAAAATCCAAAGGGTATGAAGTGGTGAATTTGGGTTGTGATGATACACAAAGGGTGGATTACCCTGATTTTGCTTATTTATTGTGTCAAAAAGTCTTAGAAGAGCAAGGAAATTTTGGAATTTTGATTTGTGGGAGCGGAATTGGAATGAGTATTGCTGCTAATCGTTATAAAGGAATTCGTGCAGCTCTTTGTAATGAGCCTTATAGTGCGGCGATGAGCCGTGCTCATAATGATGCTAATGTGTTATGTTTAGGACAAAGAGTAGTAGGAATAGGAATTGTGGAATCAATTTTGCATAGCTTTTGTGAAACTCAATTTGAAGGTGGAAGACATCTTTGCCGTATAGAGAAATTACAATAAGGAGAATAAAGTGGATGAATTTACGCGATGGATAGTGCTAACAGCGTTTATTTTGTGTGTTCTTTTTATGGTTGTGAAGACATTTTTTTATAAAAGTGTTGCCGAAAAAGAAGAGAAAAATAGTGCGGTAATGAAACTCACACTCCAAGAAGCAGAGATTTTAATCCGCAAACATCAATTACAACTTCAAAGAGCATTAGGGAATATTGATATTTTAACTGATGAAATTTCTTCGCTAAGAAATGAGGTTAAAGTCCTCAAACAAAGAAATTCGCAATATCGTGTGGAAAGCGAGAAATATCGCAGTAAAATTAAAGATTTAGAACAAAAAATAGAAGCCTTGTTGTAAGGAGAGATGAAATGGAATTGAGTTTGCAAGAAAGAGAGTTTTTACTTCAATCTATCCGAGAAATTAAAGATTTTCCCCAAGAGGGTATTCTTTTTAGGGATATTACAACCTTGCTGAATAATCCTAAGGCTTTTAGCTTTTTGATGGAGCATTTAATCAAACGTTATCAAGATTATTGCTTAGATTGTATTGCAGGGATTGAAAGTCGCGGTTTTATTTTTGGTTCAATTCTTGCTAATCGCCTTAATCTCGCTTTTGTGCCTATCCGTAAAAAAGGAAAACTGCCTTACACCACTATTTCTGAAAAATATACCTTAGAGTATGGTTTTAGTGAAATTGAAGTGCATATTGATGCTTTTAGTGCTAATTCGCTCCAAAAGGTGCTTTTGATTGATGATTTGATTGCCACAGGAGGGACCGCTTATGCTGCAGCAAATCTCATCAAAAAAGCAGGAGCTAAGTGCGTAGAGAGCTGTTTTATCTTAAATCTTAAAGATTTAAAAGGAGCCAAGAAGCTTCAATCTATCGTGCCAGTTTATAGCGTTTTGGAGATTTAATTTTCAAGGGATTTTTTGAGATTTTGAGCAAAATTGATGAGATTCTCTCCCCAAGGGGTTTGCAGAGGAGAAAAATACTCTAAAGTTGCCCCGCTTTCTTTAGCGATAAATTCTGCGGTTTTGCTTGAAAATTCCGGTTGGGCAAAAATCACAGGCAAATGATTTGTTTTAATGATTTCAATAACCCTTGCGGTTTCTTTAAGTTTTGGGCTTTTACCTTCAATCTCAATGGCAATTTCTTCAAGCTCATAATCTTTAGCAAAATACCCTAACATCGGGTGAAAAACAACAAATTTTTGGTGTTTTTTAACGCTTTTGAGGGTGTTTTGTATGGTGGTGTTTGTGTTTTCAATCAAGGCGATGAGGTTTTCATAATTTTCTTTATAATTTGCGTTAGGATTAATTTGATTTAGGGCATTGTAGAGGTTTTTGGCAATGATTTTGGCATTTTTTGTTGAGAGCCAAATATGCGTATCGCCATTTTCGTGATGATATTCTTCGTGGTCGTGTTCTTCGTGTAAATTGTGGGCTTGTGCGTTATTTTTAAAAATAAATTTGGGAATATCTTTATCAAGGGAGTAAATTTGCATTTTAGGATTTTGTGCTTTAAATCGCATAAGCCAAGCTTCCTCAAACTCAATTCCGATAGCAAAATAAGCAATTGCTTCATTGACTTTTTTAATATCAGAAAATTTAGGCTCAAAATCGTGCGGATTGATTCCTACTTTCACAAGGCTAACAATCTCATATTCTTCGCCTACAAGGCTTCTTAGAAATTCCTCTTGCATAGGAATACTCACAGCAATAATGGGTTTAGCAATGACTATTTGCAAAAATAAGGCACAGCAAAGCAAGATTTTTTTCATTTCTTTTCCTTTGACTTTATGGATTATTAAATATTTAAAGGTTAGAATTTTCATTCTTAATTTTGCGTCCATAGCTCAATTGGATAGAGCATCAGACTTCGGATCTGAGGGTTGGGGGTTCGACTCCCTCTGGGCGTACCACAAAAACCTAATTTTATCAAACAAATCAAGAAAAATCAATGTTAAAGGGAATTTATGCAAATTAGAGTGTATTATGAGGATACTGATTGTGGCGGGATTGTGTATCACGCTAATTATATTAAATATTGTGAGAGAGCAAGGAGTGAATTTTTCTTTTCTCAAGGAATCCCGCCCATACAAGATAATATTGGCTTTGTTGTTAAATCAATGCAGATTGATTTTCTCTCTCCCTCAAAACTAGGTGATTTATTAGAGATTCAAACACAAATTTTGGAGTGCAAAAAAGCTTCGATTTTACTTCTACAAGAGATTTTTTTAGCCCAAAAAAAGATTTTTTCAGCCGAGGTGCTTTTGGTTGCCTTAAACGCACAGACGCAAAAAATCACACCCTTACCTTTGTGGGCAAAAGAGGTTTTTGCTAAGATTCCTAAAGGAAATTCCTAATGCCTATTGAATATCCTTGTTTATGGCATTATAGAGTTATTGGAGAGAGTCAAGAGATTTTATTAGAGGCAGCTTTTGAAATCTTTGATAAGCCTTTTGTCTCTACAATTGGAAATAAAAGCTCAAAAGGTAAATATCACAGCCTTAATTTAGAAGTGGAAGTGCAAAGCAAGGAGGAGCGGGATTTGATTTTTGCTAAATTACAAAGCGATAAAAGGATTAAATTTGTTTTATAAAGCTTTTGGATATTTTTTAATTTTGAGTTTGTTTAGCGGGTTATTTGCTAGTGATGAGATTGCCCAAAAATGCCTTTTACAGAGCTATCCTCATACGATTAAAGCCTTAGAGAATCATCAAGTGATTTTTTACAATCAAAAGATTTATCCTTGGCGTATTCATTCTGAAATGACAGATTATCAGATTTTGCTTAATGCCCCTGATTTTGCAAGTTCATTTAACTACCCTTATCCGCTTGATAGTTTTAATAAGTATTTTTATGAGGATTCCTCTAGGATTCGCGATACTAGGCTTTTTAAGGCGGTTTATGGGGATTCTAAACAAGCTGTGGAAAAAAATCTCAAAGAATTTGTATGGGTTGATGGGAATATCTTTTCATTTAATATTCAAAATGGTGCCTATGAAGCACTTTTAAGGGTGATTAATAAGCTCCAAAATCTCCCTCAAGATATGCAAGTCTATCTCCAAAATATCGGAGGCACTTATAAATGGCGTAATATTGCAGGTTCTAGCCAATTAAGTCCTCATAGTTTTGGGATTGCCCTTGATATTAATGTGGCTCATTCTTCTTATTGGCTATGGGATAAACAATCTAAGAGAGAGCAGACAAACAAACAAGCTAACTCAATCCCCCAAGCAATCATAGAAATTTTTGAATCAGAAGGATTTATTTGGGGAGGGCGATGGTGGCATTATGATACAATGCACTTTGAATATCGTCCGGAGATTTTGTGTTATGCCTTAGAAGAACATAAAAATAAATAAGTCTCACGCCACAAATGCTTTTATAAAAGATAAAATTTTCTATATAAAATAATTTTATTTTAAGTTATTTTTTATTTTCTTTTGCAGCTTTTCTTACCTCTGTAATGCTTTTACCACCCAAACCATAATCATCAGTAGAAATTTCATCAATGATGACAACGGTTGTTGCCTTGTTTTTACCTAAAACCCTAGCGATTAAATCTGTAACTCCTTCTATAAGCTCCTTTTTTTGCTCTGTGGTTGGTTCGCCATTTTCTTTGGTGATTCTAATATTCACAAAAGGCATACACACTCCTTAATGTTTAAATTTTATTTTAATTTTACCTTACTTATGTTAAAATTCCGCATAAATTTTTAAAAAAAAGAAAATTATAATGAAAACAATAGGTTTAAAAGAATATGAAGAAATCACAAAAATTGCCAATCTTTACTTAGAGGGCTGTAAAAAAGGCAAAAGTTCTCTAATGAAACCCGCTTTTGCTAAAAACGCTACGATTAATGGTGAGCCTATCCAAACCCTATTTGATGGGGTGGATAAAGCAGGAGCAAGTGATTGTGTGGGTAGAGTGGATATTTTAGAAGTTGATAATGATATAGCAGCCATTCGCATTACTATGGAAAATTATTTTGGGGCTGATTATGTGGATTTGCATATGCTCAAAAAATTTGATGAGGGTTGGAAAATAGTCGCCAAAGCATTTACCGATAATAAATAATGTAAATTGAGTAATGAAATTTAGATAACGAGGCTGATAAATTGAGATAAAAATGATAGCTCGTATTTTTTCTTGTTTTTTAGGAAGCTTTGTCGCCAATGGTTTGGCAAGATTTGGCTATATTGTGCTTATTCCGCTGATGATTCTTGAAGGGGGATTAAGTCAAACCCAAAGCATAATGCTTGGCATTGCGATTTTAGTGGGCTATATTTTTGGTTCTATTTTTATCAATCTTTTAAAAGAGCATTTAAGCTTAGAATCCATAGCAAAAGTGAGCTTTTTTATCATCGCTTTAAGTTTTTTTGCTTGTGCGCTGCCAGATATGCCTTTTGCTTGGGCTTTTATATGGAGATTTTTAGCCGGTGGGGCAAGTGCAAGCTTGATGATTCTCGTAGCACCCTTATGCGTGCCTTATGTGAAAGCAAATTTGAGAGCAAGTGTGAGTGGTTTAGTTTTTAGCGGGATTGGCTTAGGTGCTGTGTTTAGCGGCTTTGTTTTACCACTTGTGAGCAAATATCATCTCAATTATGCGTGGGTTTTACTTGGGCTCATTGCTTTATTTGCTTTTATTTGGAGTCTTTTTACACTCAAAACTCTTAATCCCGCCCAAAAAAACAAAAATGAAAATAAAAAATTTAAAATTTCTTATTTTTTGTGGCTACTTGTGATTTCTTATTCGCTCAATGCGATTGCGTATTTACCGCACACGCTGTTTTGGGCAGATTTTTTAGTAAGAGATTTAAATTTTGACATAATCTTAGCCGGAGCCTCTTGGGCTTTTTTTGGTATAGGAGCGGTATTTGGAAGCTTAGGCAGCGGGATACTTGGCGATAAAATCGGCTTTAAAAACGCTCACATTATTGTTTTACTTTTAAAAGCCCTCTCTTGTTTGATTGCAGGATTCTACTTTGTATTTCTTCAAGATTTTTTGCTCTCTGCCCTCAATGTTTCGGTTTTTTTGATGGGTTTTACAACCACAGGAAATGTTGTTTTAACCAATGCTATGGCTTTAGAGATTGTAGGAAAAGAGTATTTTAGTCAAAGCTCAAGTTTTCTCACCCTTGCTTTTGGGGTGTTTCAGGCGGTATTTTCTTTTGCTTTTACTTATAGCTTACATTGGACAGACTATGCTACTTTATTTAATATTTGCGTGATTTTACATATATTGAGTGCTTTGGTGCTTTTGCCAATAAAAAAGCATTCTTAAGGGCTAGGATTTACTTTAAATTCTAAAATCCAAGCCCAAATTGAAGTGCCTTTGTGTGTTTTGGTAGTTTGGGTTAGGCATAATGAGTATTTAATACCGATGACACAAATAAACATAAGAGCAATACCGACAAGGTTCTTTGCTTTCGCATTTTTCAAAATCAATCATAGGATTTTTTAACTCTTTTATTATTTGGTTTAAAAGATTTTGTTTATCTGCTAAAATCTCTCCTTCCTCCTCAATCTTGCCGCCATACAAATCATAATATCCTGCTCTAATTTGTGAAGCTTGAGTTAGCGGAGTTTGCTCTCTAAAGGCTAGGGCATAAAGGGCAAGTTGAAAATTTTTAGCGTTTGGGTAGGTTTTTTTGGTGTCAAGTTTAAGATTTTTTTTGTATTTATAATCCAAAATCAAAAACTCCTCACCCCTTTTATCCACTCTATCAATACGACCGCTAAAGGTAATATCCTCCAAAGAAAAGCTAATGTCATATTCAAAATAACTAGGAATCCAGCCCGCTTGAATCCTTTGAATTTCATTTGCAAAAAAGCGTTCTAAATATTTTTTTGCGATTTGAGTTTCAAAAGCCTGTCTTTGTGTTAAATTTTGATTTTTTAAAATTACTGTAAAGTTTTCCTCAAAAATTGATGGTAGATTTTTAGAATCTTGCAAAGTGCTGAAATGACGATAGGTTTCATAAAGGGCTTGGTGGATTAGACTCCCTAGATTGAAAGTTTCTTTTGAGGAATCACAAAAGCGTTTAATGTATTGATAATAATATTTTCTTTTGCAAGTAAGAAAGCACTCAAGGCTTGTGGGGGAAAAAGATTTTGGCAAGGAATCTTGAATCTTTGTTTCTTGATATTCACATTTTTCCCCTTGAATGAAATAGGATTGTGCGAGTTTTTCATCGTGTTTTTGTGTGGCATCTCTAAAGAGCTTTTCCTCTAATAAAAATCTTGAAGGTGCGGTTTCATCGTTACTTTCTGCGGTGATAAAAACTTCTTTTGCCTTATTTATGAGTTGATTATAATAATGTTTCTGGAGATTTGCTCTATTAGCTCTTGTGGGTAAGCCAACCCTTTGGCGGATTTTGGTGCTTAAGAAAATATCTTTGTCGTTTGGTTTAGGGATATTATCCTCATTAAATTCCGGTAAAATCACAAATTCTAAATCCAATCCTCTTGTTTCTAAAATCCCTATCACATTGATTCTTCCGCCACCTATATCATCAAGCCTCTCTCCCCTAAGCATTTCTAAAAAGAGCAAAGCCATTTGAGAGTAAGAGGAGAATTTTTGGGTATCAAGAAAAATAAAATATTGCAGTGTTTCTAAGATTTTTGCGTGTGCGTCCCTCTCTCCTAAAATCTCAAAATCCTCTGAAGTTTTTAAATACGATTGCAAAGTTTGTAAATCTTTGAAATCTAGGATTTTTTCCTCCAAGATTTTAAAGCTTTGAGAATCACTTAAAGCCCTTCCCATAGCGTAATTAAAATTTCTTGCTTCATCAAAAAGCTCTAAATAGCTCATAAAATTTTCATCACTCAAAACCACACAAATTTGTTCAGGTGTAATCCCTTGTGCGAGCCAAGTATCAATTTGTGCAAAGATTCCGCCTACTTCTGTAATTTTATCAGGGTAGAGGGATTTTTGGATTTTAGGGTAAGATTTGAGCGGTTTGCTATAAGTTTCAATCGTGTATTTTTGGGATTTTAAAGTGATAGAATAAAAACCCAAATCAAGCTTTAAATCCCATAGATTTTGGTAATAGTCTTGATTAAATTCATCAATGCTAAGGTAAAAATTCACCTCACAAACTTGTGAGATTTTTTGAAAAGTTTGTTCCTCAAAGCGACTTAAAAAGCCCTCAAGATAGACATTAATTTTTTTAAGATGATTGAGAAGTTCTAAGGCAAGGAAAAAATTTTCAAAAAAGGGGTGGTCATAAAAGCCATTATCGGAAAGTTTTTGTAAATAACTTGCAAAAAATTTTTTTAAAACTTGCAAATGGTCATCATAAAAGGCATAAATATCGAGATTTTCTAAGGATTCTAAAGGCACACAACCCGCTCCTAATTCATCATAAAAATGAAAAAAGAAAGAGGAATTTTCCAAAAAATCAGCGAAATTTTCCCCAAAATCTCCTAATCTAGAGTGTTTATTTTCCTTAATGGCTTGGTGTAAAAACAAAGGACGCAAAAAACTAGGAATTTTGGTTTTATCTTGCACATAAATTAAGGATTCTATAAAAGCACCAAGTGTTTGGGCTTGCGGTAAAAATCCCTCTTCTTGCACAGAATTTTCGTAAAATTGTTTAATAGCCCGCACATTAGCAAAAAGTGATAAAGTCTCTTGCATTCTTGCTTCTTTGCTCCTATTTGCTTAGCAAGAGCATTGCAGAGTTTCTTTAGCAATTTTAATGATATTAGGCACACTAAATCCAAAATGCTCAAACAAAATTTCACCTTTACCACTTGCCCCAAAGCTTGATAAAGCAATGACTTTTTTTGCGAATTGATACCACTCTAAGCCGCGACTTGCCTCAATGGCAATCACTTCTCCTTGAAGCAAAGTTTCTTGGTAGCTTTTAGGCTGCAAAAGAAATAAATCAAAGCAAGGAACACTTACTACTTGCGTAGGAATCCCCTCTTGCTCTAGGGCATTTGCACTATTTAGGGCGAGAGAAACCTCGCTACCACTTGCTAATAAGGTAATTTTGGGAGTTTTTGAAGCGGCTTGTTTGAGATACGCTCCTTTTTTCATTTCTTCTTTGGAGGGCTTAGATAGGATAGGGAGATTTTGGCGGCTTAGCACAAACGCACTAGGGGATTGTAATTCTAGGGCGACTTGAAAACAGGCGATATTTTCATTTGCACAGGCTGGGCGGAATACATTTAAGTTAGGCATTGCTCTAAAATGACTGATTTGCTCGATAGGCTGATGAGTCGCTCCGTCCTCACCAACTCCGATACTATCGTGTGTCCAAATGTAGAAAACTTTGCTTTTCATCAAAGAAGCTACGCGGACACTAGGGGAGAGATAATCACTAAAGACAAAGAAAGTCGCACAAAAAGGGATAAATAAACCATAATTTGCCAACGCATTACAAATCGCCCCCATTGCGTGTTCCCTAATCCCAAAATGGAAATTTTTACCCTTTGGAAAATCTCCCATTCCTTTAAGTTCGGTATTATTAGAGGGAGCTAAATCTGCACTCCCCCCGATAAATCCCTCGAGGCTTTGGGCGAGGGCATTAAGGATTTGCCCATTGCTTGAGCGGGTTGCAAGGGTTTTACCCACTTCAAAGGTGGGATAAGTAATTGTATTAAAATCGGGATTTTGCATTTTTTCTAATAATGCCTTTTTGGGGGATTGTGCTAAATCTTTCTCCCATTGTTTAAAGGCAAGTTCTCCTAATTCCGCAGTGTTTTGGAATCTTAATTTGACACTTGGGGAAAGATAGAATTTCTCTTGGGGATTTAAACCTAAAGCGGCTTTAGATTGGGCGATTTCCTCTTCGCCTAAAGGGGCTCCGTGTGATTTGTGAGAGCCACAGAGATTTAAAGAGCCTTTGGCAATAGTTGTTTTAGCAAGAATCAAAACAGGTTTTGAGGCATTTTTGGCTTGAGTTAGGGCTTCATCGATTTGTATAAAATTATGCCCATCAATCTCTAAAACAAGCCACCCTTGCGATTCAAATCTCGCCTTAATGTTTTCTTTAAAGGCGATTTGACAATCCCCCTCAATGGTAATATTGTTAGAATCATAAATCACAATGAGATTGTTAAGTTGGTGAAGCCCCGCTAAAGAAGCGGCTTCATAAGAGATTCCTTCTTGCAAATCCCCATCACCACAAAGGCAATAGATTTTGTGTGAGATGATTTTATTATCAAGTTGGTATTGTGCTAATTTTGCTGCCATTGCAAAACCTACTGCATTAGCAAATCCTTGCCCTAAAGGTCCTGTTGTGATTTCAATCCCTTGTGTATGTTTGTATTCTGGGTGTCCGGGAGTTTTTGAACCAAATTGTCGGAATTGTTTTAAATCCTCTAGACTGACTTCATAGCCCCACAAATGGAGGAGACTATACACTAAAGCACTTGCGTGTCCTCCGCTAAAGACGATTCTATCGCGGTTAATCCATTGAGGGATTTTGGGATTGATTTTAAGATGATAGCTTAAAACTACCGCAATATCAGCTAATCCCATCGGTGCTCCGGGGTGTCCGCTATTGGCTTTTTGCACCATATCCGCACAAAGGAATCTTAATTGATTCGCCATTTCTTGATAATTTTGGATTTCATTTTTGTCTAACATTTTTTGCCTTTATTTTTTGAATTATCCCATAGGTTGAATGGTTTTTTTGCAAGTTTTGCAAGAAAAAGAAGTTTGTTTGGATTGAATTTTTTGATGTGTTTCTTTGCTTACAAGATGCACTTTACCTTTACAATCACATCGGTATTTCACTTTCTCACTACTTTGTGTTTGTGAGGATTTTTTTTGGTCTGGGGGAGTATCGTAATGAATTGGGCAGGTATTTTGTTTAAATTTTGCGTATTCCATATCATCTTGAAGAATATGTTCAAGTAGCCATCTTTTTGTAATAACTATGATTTGTTTTTTAAAATCTTCGAGATTTTTTATTGTTTTGGCAATAGTTATCATTTCTTGCACGATAGCCCGATGTTTTTCTTTATGGTTTTCAAGTTGAGGAAAATTGAAAGATTCCATATAAGCTTCCTCATCTCTAAAATGTTGTTGTGTGTAATCAAGCAATTCTTTTAAAATGATAATAATTTCTTTTTTATCTGCACTTTTATGGCTAAAAGCATAAGCCCGTTTTGCAATCTCAAAAAGTTTTTTGTGTTGAGCGTCAATGGCATCATCATGCACACTGATACTTTCGTCCCATATCGGTAACACTACAAATCCTTGCTTTTAAAGTAGAGCGATTATACAATAAAGCCCCTTAAAACTTTGCTAAATAAAAAATTATTAGTAATGGTTTTTTTGATTTCCCGCATAAATGATTTCAAGTTTGCACTTTTTGCAACGGAATTTATGCCCTTGTTGAATCTTAATGTGAATATCATAGGGGACATCATGAACTAGGTTTGGACAAGCACAAACATAATGATATTCTTGACCTGAAGTTTTAGAGACTTCCTCATAGAGTTTGTTAGAATTGTCATTTGTATCAGAATTATTACCCATAATCAAACTACGGCGGTATTGTTCAATCTTTATATCTTCTTTTACGATATGTTCTAGTAGCCATTTTTGTGCGATAACACTCAACCCTTCTTTAACATCATTGATAGTTTTTAGTTCTTTGATGAGATAAATAAGGCTTTGAGTAAGTTCCCGATGAATTTTTTTGTGATGTTCTAAATCTGGGTATTCAATGGCTTGCATATAAATCTCTTCATCTCTAAAATGTTCTTTAACATAATCAAAAAATTCCATTAAAACCACTCTTAGCTCTTCTGGAGAGGTGTGTTTATGAGCGAGTGAATAAGCTTTTTCTGCTAGGTTAAATAGCTTTTGGTGTTGCTTATCGATATGTGCATTGTGAATACTATAAGAGTCGTCCCATTTAATCATTTTTACTTCTAATATTAAAATATTGTGTGATTTGTTTAGAGTGAAATTATAGCGAAATTAAACATAAGTAAAAAATAAAACAATACTTACAACTAAGTAGATTGCATTATTTTTAAAAATTCCGCATAGATTTTGTTTAAATCCTCGATTTTTTTTATCTTTTGTGGGTCGCTTAAAATTTCTTGTTCTAAGAGTTCTAAACGTTTCAAAAAACAAGTAAAAAGTTGCCTATTAATATCAGGGATTTTATTGAGGTCATTACTTTTGCCTTTAATAATCGTTTGTGCAGGGATTCCAACCGCTGTTGAATTAGGCGGCACAGGGTGAATGACTACGGAATTTGCTCCGATTTTAGAATTTGTTCCCACAACAATATTCCCTAGCACCTTTGCACCCGCTCCAATCACAACATTATCTTCAATCGTGGGGTGTCTTTTTACTCTCTCTAAGCTCACTCCACCCAAGCTTACCCCTTGATAGATGGTAACCTCATTACCCACTTCAGCGGTTTCACCTATAACAACCCCAATCCCGTGGTCAATAAAAACGCGATGCCCTATTTTACAAGCAGGGTGAATATCGACATTAGTAATCCATTGGATAATCCCCATCCAAATTCTTGCTAAAACCTTAAAGCCTTTGAGGTAAAGTCGATGGGCAAAACGATAATTAATAAGAGCAATTAAGCCGGGATAATTAAAGATTAATTCAAACTTTGAATTAATAGCAGGGTCTTTATCTAAAATAACTTGAAAATCCTCTTTGAGGGTATCCCATAAGTTTGTGGCATAATTCACGCCTTTTCTCCTTCGCTTTTAAAGACGGTTCGCAAATAACCATTCTCGCTTAACATCACATAAAGCTGCCCTAAAACTTCTTTTTTGGATTCCTCTGAAATCTCACGAGAATCCTCTAAAAGCTGCTTGAGACGCCTTTCAATTTCTTTGGTGTCATAGTCTAAATCATCAAGCACATCAAGCACACTTTGGGCTTCTAGGAGATTTTCTATCACCCAATCCCCTTTTTTATCAAAGACTATGCTAAGTTCTGTGGGGTGTGTAAAAAGATTGTGCCGCATTCCTAGCACCTCTTGATAAGCTCCCACAAGGAAAAATCCTAAAAAATATTCTTCATTTTTGACATCAATATCGTGCAAAAACAAAGGAGTGTTTTTATCAAAGGCAATCTCCCCATCACTATCGCAAGTAATATCCCATAAACTCGCACTTCTAGTCGCCCTTTTGTGCAATTTATCAATAGGCATTACAGGAAAATTTTGTTTTAAACCCCAATAATCAGGCAGACTTTGAAAAAAGCTGCAATTTAGCAAATAACGTTCTTGAACTTGCTCTTGGATTGTGATAATTTCGTGATGATTTTTGTGCCTTAGCACTTGAATCACTTTTTTGATAATCAAATACACTAAAACTTCTGTATTGCTTCTATCTTGCAAATCAATATAGCCCAAATCAAACAAAGTTAAAAGTGATTCCATATGGTCTAGGCTATCGTGCAGGTATTCAATCGCTTTTTGCTCGTTAATGGTGTGATACAAATCTACTAATTCTTCAACTAAAGGGGGATTCTTTTCTTTAAGATGCAATGAAGTCTCATCATACTCTTGGGAGAAAAGCTCTAAAACAGGTGCAATCAAAACAGCGTGGTTAGCGGAAATATAGCGTCCAGATTCAATAAAAATATCAGGCTCTAATTCTTTTTTGTTTTTAGCAATTTCTTTAAGCATAAAAACTACATCTTCACTAAATTCCGCTAAAGTGTAATTACGATTTTGGTAATTTTCAAATTGTGTGTATTCCACGGCTAAACCGCCACCGATATTAACGCTACTAAGATTTTTTGCTCCCATTTTGCGAAGTTCAGCATAAATATTCCCTGCCTCTCTCAAGGCTTTTTTGAGGGGAGAAATATCGCTGATTTGGCTACCAATGTGAAAATGAATCATTGTGAATTTATCAAGGAGTTTATTTTTTTTAAGCATAGAAACGGCTTGGAGTTGCTCGGTTGCCGTTAAGCCAAATTTTGAATGAATCCCGCCACTTTTTGCCCAAATCCCTACTCCTGTGCTGTGCAATCGAATCCTAAGCCCAATATTAGGGTAGGGTTTTCCCATACTTTGTGCCACTTCAATAATCGTTTCAAGCTCATTGAGTCCCTCAATTGTAAGGGTAATATTGCGTTTCATTTTAGCTGCAATAAATCCTAATGAAATCATCTCTTTATCTTTGAAGCCATTAACGGTTATGGGAGCATTTTCATTGGTGTAAGCCATTGCCACAATCAATTCTGATTTACTCCCAGCTTCTAAACCATAGCAACGATTTTTAGCTATCTCCATTAAGGGCAGAACAAAATTAGGATAATGATTAACTTTGAGTGGAAAAACAGCTTTAAATTTTCCTTTGTAATGGTATTCTTTGATAGAATCTTCAAAGCTTGAAAACAACTTATCAACTTCTTCACGAACTTTTTTGACAATATCAATGAGGGCAGGTTTGCTTTGATGATTGACTTTCACTTTTCCTTCTTCAATTATAAAATCATCATTTGCCCAATATTTAATCCCATAATTAACCATTATTAACCTCGATAAAAAATAAAGGCTTATTGTAGCACAACTCTTAAAAATTACAAGCAAAACTCAAATTTTTTGTCCGTGTTTTGCTCATTCGCTGAAAATTGTATTTGAAATCTAAAGAAAAAACCTCCCAAAGCTATCAATTATTGCTCTTATCAAAAAACAACAATAAATCTTGGCTTTGTTTCCGTATTACGAGTTAAACACAATTATATAACAATCCTTGTAAATTAAAATCTGTCATTATATATATTCTCCTTGTCCGATTTTCCTTTTTTTATTATTTCTTTCAAACATTTACTTCTATATATTCTTCTTGTTTTTTTATTCTAGTTAAGTTTAGACTATATTGTAATTCTAACAAAATTTTTGCTACAATAACAAATCTTAATCATAGTTCAGGAGATAAAATGCAAGATTTAGAAAAACTAAATAAAAATTTAGAATTAAACAATCAACTCGTTTATAATCTTTTAATGTCAAATATTATTATAAATTCAAATATAAATAGCGATGATAAAGAGCTTTTGCTCCTACTTTTGCAGGATAGAGATAGAAATTTTATCCGCATTAATCACAATAAACAAGTCTTTGAAAATATCCAAACTTATCTCACTCTTTTAAGACCTCTTAAGCTTGATACTCACAAACTCATTCGTGTTGGCGGAAGTAATGATGGCGGTTATGTGATGGTTCAATGTAATACTTCTATGGGGGGGGGGGAGATTAGAAAGCCCTACTAAAGCTCTATCTTTAGGTGTGAGTGATTACTCACCTTGGGATTTAGAAATGGCAGAACTTGGCTTTGAAGTAATAGAGTATGATGGTAGCATTGAAAAATCCCCTTATACGCACAAAAATATTCACTTTTATAAAAAATTCATAGGGGCAAAAAACGATGAAAATACCATAACGCTCACTCAAATTCTTAAAGAAAGTGCTTTTGATAAAACTAAACCCAATATCTTGCAATGCGATATAGAAAATGCTGAATGGCAAATGCTAGAGGATATTGATATAAAGCTTTTGAGTGAATATTTTACGCAAGTGATTTTTGAATTTCACGGCTTAAATGTTGAGGAGAAAGAGGGATTTAAAAGGCGTAAAAAGGTGCTTGAAAGATTCAATAAGTTTTTTGTCCCTATCCACACACACTTGAATAACCACGGCAAGATTTTTTATTCTCAAGATAAATCCAAAAAAGGTTTGTTTTGGAGTACAACAGCTGAAGTAAGTTATTTAAGAAAAGATTTAGCAAAAGATTTTTTGCAACAAGGCTTTAGAAAAAAGGGGTATTTAAAAGATTTTGATACCCCAACTTGGCTTGCAAATCCTGAAATTCCTTTAAGGTTTTGCTAAACTTTGAGCTTTTTCTGTTTAGTTAGGAGATTTTGTAAGATTCACTTTCATTAGGTAATTTTTGCAAGGCTTACTCTTTCTTTATTATTGCACCTTTATCTTGCATTATGAAGCTTTTACCTCTGTCATTGTCTATTCCCCTCGTTATTGTAAGGAATTTTAGTTCCAAAGCAATCCCAAAAGATAAGATTATCACAAAATCTAGTGATTTTTCTCACGATAACAAAACAAAGACTACGACAAAAATTTTTTAGAATTTTCTTGCAATGACAATCAAAATTTCTTAACCCCAAATTGCATAAGTAAAGCCTTTTGCGATGATAATGAATGTTAATTATTCCTCATCAATATCGTAGGTTTCTTTGTCCCAACCACCACCAAAGGCTTTATAAAGGCTAATAGCGGCACTTAGATTTTCAAGTTTAGCACTTTGCTGGTTAAGTTCAGCGGCAAAAAGTGAGCTTTGCATATTTAAAACTTCCAAATAATTAGAATACCCCTCTTTATAACGCAAATCTGCTAAAACCAAAGCTCTTTGCAAAGCCTCAACTTGTTCATCAACGCTCTTTACTTTTTCTTGTGTGGTGCTGTAATTAAACAAAGAATCCCTTACTTCTCCAAATGCATTCCTTACAGTTTGTCCGTAATTAAGGAGCATTTCTTCATATTGAGATTCTGATAGTCTAACATTAGCACTAGTCCGCCCAAAATCAAGGAGATTAGCGATAAAATTACCCCCATAATTCCAAGTAGAGTTTGAGCTTCTAATGAGTTCATTAAATTCTGGACTGACATAACCTGCCATACCGGTTAAAGAAATGATAGGAAAATAGGCACTTCTAGCGACTCCAATAGCAAAATTAGCACTTTTTAGATTTTGTGTTGCCATTTCAATATCAGGACGCTGTTCAAGCACACTTGAGGGAATTCCAACTGGCACAATCGGGGCTTTGGGGAGATTTTTTGCTTGGGTGGGAAGCTGGACATCAAAGAGGGCTTGAGGGTCTCTCCCTAAAAGAATCATCAAAGAAGTTTGTGCGGCATTTTGTTCCATCATTAAGCTTTGAAGCTGGGCACGCACTGATGCCATTTCACTACGGGCTTGTTGCATATCCATTTCAGAAGTTTTTCCTACTTCAAACTCTTTTCTAAGGTATTCATAATTTTCTTCCCTTGCTTTAAGCGTTTTTTTGGAGAGTTCTACTTGATTGTTAAAGGTGAGGATTCCAAAATAGCTCTCTGCCACATTAGCAATTAGGCTCAATCTTACCGTGTCGCGATTTGCTTTACTAGCAAGTAGTTTAGCATAAGCACTTCTATCAGCATCTCTTGCTCGTCCCCATAAATCTAGCTCAAAGCTCAAAACTGCACTAAGAGAAAAACTATTGTAATAATTTTTTGGGTCGCTTTCATTTGCCTTTGTTCTTACTCCTTCACCTTGTGCTGAGATATTAGGATAGCGGTCGCTCCTAGCATAGCTCCAAGAGCTTCTTGCTTGTTCAACTCTCTGCATTGCCACTGCCAAATCATAATTATTATCCAAAGCCTCTTGCACGAGTATGTTTAGAGTTTGGTCGTTAAAATCTTCCCACCAAGTTTTACTGATTTTCTCTAAAGAAGCTTGAGTTGGTAAGGCATAGGGAAGATTGACTTCAGGGTCTTCATAAGTAGGTGAGAGTGAGCAACCATAAAACAAAAATCCTAACCCCAAAATAAAATTTAAGTGCATTTTATTGATTAGTCTTTTCATTACTCACCCTCCTCATTAGTGCTACCTATTTTTTTATTGATATATTCACTAAAACGTGCAAAATAAGTAAAAAATAGCGGAATAAAAAAAGCTCCAATAAAGGTTGCCGCTAACATTCCCCCGATAACACCTGTCCCAATAGCGTGGCGACTTGCTGCACCTGCTCCTGTGCTAATAGCAAGAGGCAAAACACCGATTGTAAAAGCAAGGGAAGTCATAACAATAGGGCGGAATCGCAATCTTGCTGCCTCAATAGCTGCTCCATAAATATCTTTCCCCTCTTTTTCTCGAGCTTGCATTGCAAATTCAATAATCAAAATCGCATTTTTAGCCGATAGGGCGATAAGCATAACGAGTCCGATTTGGAAGTAAATATCATTATTGAGTCCTCTAGCCCAAGTGGCAAAAATCGCACCAAAAACCGCAAAAGGCACAGCAGTTAAAACTGCCATAGGCATAAGCCATCGTTCATATTGAGCCGCAAGAATCAAAAAGACAAACACTAAACCATAAACAAATGCCGTATATCCTGTCCCACTACTTGCTTTTTCCTGATAAGATGTTCCTGAAAAAGCAATCGTATAACCCTCTGGCAAGACTTCTTTAGCAACTTCTTCAATCGCATTGAGAGCATCGCCTGAAGAAAATCCTATATTTGCACTTCCCATAATTTTAGCCGCAGGGAAGAGATTAAATCGCTCCAACACATCAGGTCCTATAATCCTTTCAAAATTGATTAAAGAGCTAACAGGAATCATCTCACCGCTGCTTGAGCGGACAAAAACATCGCGTAAATCCTCAGGCTTTCGTCTGAAAGATTCTTCTGATTGCACATTGACTTGATAGGTTCGTCCAAAAAGATTAAAATCATTGACATAATAAGCCCCAAAAGTTGCTTGCAAAGTTGAAAAAACATCATTAACATTAACGCCTAGCGATTTTGCTTTTTGTCTATCAAGTGTAACATTATATTGAGGGACATTAACACTTAGCTGATTCCGAACTCCCGTGAGTTCAGGACGCTTACTTGCCTCTTGCAAAACAAGATTAGAATATTTATTGAGGTCTTGCACACTCCCTCCCGTCCTATCTTGAATATAAATCTCAAAGCCATCAGTTAAGCTTAATCCCATAATGGGTGGCGGATTGAGTGCGAAGGCAATCGCATTAGGATTTTGCATTAATGCCCCTGTGAAAGTGTCCGCTAAAATTAAAGAATTTTGTTCTTTTTTCTTTCTTTCGTCCCAATCTTTAAGTTGAATAAACGCACTTCCTGCGTGGGTTCTTATTGCACTTCCTAATATATCATAACCCGCTAGGGCAATGAGTTCTTGCATATCAGGATTGCTAAGAGCAGTTTGTTCAACAAATTTTACTAATTCTGTGGTGCGGCTAAGAGAAGAAGCTGGGGGAAGCTGCATTGAAACAAGCAAGATTCCTTTATCTTCTGCGGGGACAAGTCCGCCTGAAACACGGGTAAATAAGCCATAAGTTACACAAATAATAGCCCCAAACAAAAGCACATAAAGTGTTCCTCGTTTTATAGCGTGAGCGACTTTATCGGTAAATTGATAGGTAAGCCAATCAAAAAAAGCATTAAATCTTTTTACAATATAAAAGGGTTTAGGTTCTTTAGCGTGGAGGATAGAGGCACACAAGGCTGGAGTGAGCGTCAAAGCAACAAATCCTGAAATAATAACTGAAATAACGATAGTAACGGCAAATTGCTTATAAATCTCTCCTGAAAATCCGCCGATAAAAGCAACAGGAATAAAAACTGAAGAGAGGACAAGCACAATCGCAATAACGGGACTTGAAATCTCCTCCATTGCTTGAATCGTTGCTTCTTTAACAGAGATTTTTTTCTCGTGAATTATCCTCTCAACATTTTCAATCACAATAATGGCATCATCAACAACAATCCCAATGGCTAAGATGAGTCCAAAAAGCGTTAAAAGATTGATTGAAAATCCTAAAATATACATTCCTGCAAAAGTCCCGATGATAGAAACAGGGATTGCAAGGACAGGGACAATCGTTGCCCTAAAATTTTGTAGAAAGAAATAAATAATAATAACCACTAAGATGATAGCTTCAAAAAAGGTTTTCACAACTTCAAGAATAGAAACTTGAACAAATTTAGTAGTATCGTAAGGGACAGCGTATTGTAAGCCATCGGGGAAATCTTTAGAGAGTTCTTCAAGCTTACTATGGACACTATCAGCAACATTAAGTGCATTAGCACCCGGTTGCAAGAAAATCCCAAAAGCTGCCGCTGGAGAGCCGTTATAAAAGGCATTAACGCTATAATCTTGAGCACCAAGTTCAATCCTTGCGAGGTCTTTAAGTCTAAGTGAAGAACCATCGGGATTAGTTTTAATAAGGATATTTTCAAATTCTTCAGCCGTGCTAAATCGTCCTTGTGTGGTTACAGAATAAGTAAAATCAACTTCTTTGCTGACAGGTTCGCTACCAAAAGCACCCGCAGCAAATTGTGAGTTTTGTTCTTGAATTAGAGCAATGACTTCAGCTGTGGTGAGATTGTATTTAGCGAGTTTATCAGGAGAGAGCCAAACTCTCATTGAATATTGGTCTTGCCCAAAAAGTGAGGCATCACCTACGCCCGGAACGCGTTTTAATTCATCTAAAATATTAATTTCTGCGTAGTTAGCAATATAAATGGCATCTTGACTAGGAGAGTTAGAATAAAGGGCATAAACAGCGAGGATTGTTGAGGAGCGTTTAGTAACAGTAACCCCTAATCTTTGCACTTCTTGAGGGAGTTTGCTAATGACGGCTTGGACGCGGTTATTAACATTAATCGTGGCTTGGTCGGGGTCAGTTTCATTGGTGAAATAAACATTAATACTTAAAGTTCCGCTAGAAGTAGAAGATGATTGCATATAAATCATACCTTCTACCCCGTTGATGCTATTTTCTAGCACACTAGCTACGCTGCTTGAGATAACCTCCGCACTTGCACCCGGATAATTTGCCGATACAACGACTTGAGGTGGTGTTACTTGAGGATAATCTTCAACCGCTAAAGAAAAAATCGACAAACCACCTGCAATAACGATGATAATAGACATTACCATTGCTAAAACAGGTCGGTTAATAAAAAACTTTGAAAACATTACAATCCCTTATTGCTTTGGAGCATTCGTTGGAGCAGGGGTATTCATAGGTGTTACAGGGGCACCCGGGCGAAGTTTAATTAATTGACTTGTAATAATCGTATCCCCTGTTAAAAGTCCTGATTTAATAATAACATTTTTGCCAAAAGTATAGCCTAGCTCAACGGGTGTTTGAGTCGCCTTGCCATCGACAATACGATACACATAGCTTCCATTAGCATCTTGCAATAAAGCAATTTGGGGAATCGCAACGGATTCTTTAAGGATTAGATTTTCAATCTTAATGCGGGAAAATTCTCCCGGAATTAATAAATGGTCTGGATTTTCCACGATAGCTCTTGCTTTGACGGTTGCGGTATTTTTGTCAATAACACTATCAATAAAATCTATTTTACCGGCTTTAGGATAAGGATTGCCATCGGGTAAGATATAAGAGACTTTGATATTGTCCCTATCTAGGGTGCGAATAAAAAAATAATCATTGCTAGGGATTGAAAATTCTGCGTGAATTGGGTCAAGCTGGGTAATAGTGGTAAGGATATTGTTTGCCCCTGCACTCCCTACCAAATCACCTATATCATAGCGTTTGATTCCCGCTCTACCGCTTGCTGTTGCAACAACATCAGTATAACCCAAATCAATCATCGCATTATCTAAACTCGCTTGTGCATTAGCCACAGCCCCTCTTGCACTATCATAAGCTGCAAGGGCTTGGTCTCTCTCACGAGGGCTAAGGGCTTTTTCATTAAAAAGTTTTTTTGCTCTCTCCCAAGTTTTGCTTGCTTCCCTTAGAGAAGCTTGTGCAGAGAGTAGTTGGGCTTTGGCACTATTGACATTAGCTTGATAGCGGGAAGGGTCGATTTTAAAGAGTTTGTCTCCCTCTTTAACCATTGAACCCTCAACAAATTTTTGCTCTAACAATGTTCCCTCTACTCTTGCGTAAATATCAACACTTTGGAGGCTTGTTAATTGAGTGGGGTATTCAAAAGAAAGGGTAATATCTTTTGTTTCAATATTAAAAGTAGAAACAGGGATAGGTCCCATTTGAGCTTGATTATCTCCTTTATCAGAACAGCTTGTAAAAAACAATAACACCCATAGCACAAAAACATTTATAAAAATTTTGTAAAATGACATAAAAATCCTTATTGTAAGAGATACAAACACAATCTAACTCTTTTTAGATTTTAAAATCACGCTTTAAGGTAAATTAAAATGCTAAACTAAAAAGAGTGCAAAAATAGTCTGTAATTATAACTAAAATTTCACAAAAATATAGTAAAATTTTTGTAAATTCTAAATCTTAAAGCTTGTGGTTTTTAATCATTGATTTTATGCGATTATCGCCAATCAAAATCATTAAAATTTCAGATTTAGAGAGTTGAAATTTAGCTATTTCGCTGTTTGTAGTCCTCATAATTATATTGATGATAAAGCTTAAAACTGCCGTCTTTATGGATTACTCCTATACTGGGTAAGGGAACGCCATTGAAAGTGTTATTTTTAACAATCGTGTAATGTATCATATCTTCAAAAATCACTCTATCACCGATTTTTAGAGGCTCTTTGAAACTATAATCACCGATAATATCACCCGCTAGGCAAGTGGGTCCCCCAAAGCGATAGCAGTATTTTTCTTTCCCTTTGAGTGTTTTACTTTTTTTATCGATTTTAGCCTTAAAGCTATTTCTTACCCTTGGACGATAGGGCATTTCTAAACAATCGGGCATATGAGCAGCCGCACTAACATCTAAAATCGCAATTTCCATACCATTTTTGACAATATCAATCACACTTCCTATTAAAAATCCACTCTGCCAACCCACAGCTTCACCCGGTTCTAAATAGATTTGCGTGGAATATTTATTTTTAAAATCAACGAGTAAGCGTTTAAGCAAAGTAATATCATAATCTTTTCGTGTGATATGGTGCCCTCCACCAAAGTTAATCCAACGCATTTGAGGTATCCATTGATGAAAATGCTTCTCAAAATGCTTAAGTGTGCGTTTAAGGGCATCACTATTTTGTTCGCAATGGGTGTGAAAATGCAAACCCTCAATCCCTTCTAATCCATATTTTTTAACACCTTTTTGAAATTCAGTTGGGTTAATGCCTAACCTTGAACCTTGAATACAAGGATTATAAATTTCAGGTGTTACTTCACTATAAAGAGGATTAAGACGCAATCCAACAGAGATTAAAGGTTGGCTTGTGGCTTGATTTAATTTATTTTGAGCTTGAATCATTGGCTTAAAAGTCTGCCATTGCAAGAAAGAATTAAAAATAATATGATTTGAAATTTTAAGGAGTTCTTGCATTTCCTCTTGTTTGTAAGCAGGACTAAAAGTCGTGATTTCTTTTCCAAAAGTTTCATAGCCCAATCGTGCTTCATAAAGTCCGCTTGCGGTGATTCCGCTTAAATATTGCTTGATTAAATCAAAACTCCTCCACAAAGCAAATCCTTTGAGGGCTACAAGGATTTTTGTCCCCGTTGCCTCTTCAATAGAATGCAAAAGCTTGCAATTTCTCTCAAGCTTTTCTTCTTCAAGCACATAGCAAGGGCTTGGAATTGCTTTGAAATTTTTAGGATAATGGGCGTAATTCATCATTTTTCCTTAGTTGCTTTTGGGATTGTTTTGAACAAATTGTAGCAAATCATAGCTTGTATGAATATTTGGCTTAAGCTCTTTTAGGGCGATTTTAAAAACCTCTAGGGCAACCAAACAATCATCTAAGGCACGATGCAGTGTGGGGTGATTGATATTTAAAAAAGTGTTTAAAAATCCTAAAGAATAGCGAGGAGAGCAAATAAGCTTACGGGCAAGTTTAATCGTGCAAAGCTTGGTATTGTAGAGATAGCCAAAGCCATTGTGGTGGTAAGATTGACTAAGAAAATTAAAATCAAAATCAACATTATGAGCCACAAAAATACTATCCCCCAAAAAAAGTTTAAAAGACTCTAAGACTTGATGAATCTTTGGGGCATCTTTGAGCATTTGAGGAGTAATGCCTGTGAGTTTGGTAATAGTGTCGGGAAGACTGGGATTATAAATCAAAGTAGAGTAAGTATCAAGGATTTTATTGTTTTGGTAGAGAATCGCCCCAATCTCAATGGGTTGGTGCAAATAGGGATTATGCCCATTAGTTTCAATATCAACAATGCAAAATTTCTGCTCCAAGTAAGGTGTGAGTGTTGTTTTAAGAAAAACTTGGTGATTTGTAAAATACAGCGGAATCCCTGATTGCTTGATGAGTTCCCTCTCAAGTGCAATATCGGCGAACAATCCCCCAATTTGTCCCAAAAAGGTTTCAAATTCATTGATACTCATTGGCTTTTTAGCAAGTTTAGCGATGAGTTGATTATAACGATTAGGCATATTATCCACGATTAAAATTTTTTATAATTATACTCCAAGTTAAGACAAAAATTTATAAAATTTTTTACTTTGGATTATACGGCTCTATTAAGTATAAGCGTAATGATTTGAGTAAATTTATTTTCTTTTTCTTATTTAATATTTGCTTTGTATGGCACTATCATTTTTGCATTTCAAACAGGGCTACTTCATATGGGCTAAATAGTCATCACAAAGGCACATTGAGGAATTTAAAAATCTTGAGTGCCATTTGGGAGATGGGGAGATTTTTAAGTTCTTTGGGAGTAAAAAACTCATAAGATTGCAAAAAAAGTGGAGAGTTTTTGGGAGGCGAATAAAGATTTAAAGTGAGTTGGTATTGGGTATAGTGGTGTTTGAGTGTCCCTAAAAGTTGGCAGTTCTTATTGGGTGCGAAAGTAGGGAAATTATAAAGATTATAATAAAGCCTCTCTTGACTTTTAACTAAGGCAAAGGCGGAATTTTTCTCTAAAATCGCAATATTTAGTGTCTTTTTGATGAGTGATTTGGTAGCTTTCGTTTGTAAATTAGCAAGATTGTGTTTGCCTAAACAAAGCGATTGTAGCGGGCAAAGGAGACATTTTGGATTTTTTGAAGTGCAAATAAGTGCCCCCAAATCCATAAGGGCTTGATTGTGATTAAAAGCTTCTTTGGTGTTTAAAATCTCTTTAGCTTTGGCTTCTAGCTGCTTTGGAGTGGGATTTGTGAGGTTAAAAAAACGAATCAAAAAACGTTTGATATTAGAATCCACAAAGCTCACCACCTCATCAAAGCCAAAACACGCAATCGCACCCGCAGTGTATTCCCCGATACCTGGAAGCTTTTTTAACTCCTCTTTAGTGCGGGGCAGCGTTTGCGTGATTTGAGCGAGTTTATGGAGATTTCTCGCCCTTGTGTAGTAGCCAAGTCCCCTCCACTGACGCAAAACTTCCTCTTCTTTAGCTTGTTTAAGAGCTTTGAGATTGGGAAAAGACTCTAAAAAAGGGAAATAAAATCTCTCCAAAACGCTTTTAACTTGCGTTTGTTGAAGCATTATTTCACTAATTAAAACACGATAAGCACGATTATTGCTACTTTTGTCTCGCCACGGGAGAGAGTGCCTCCCGTGTTTTTGATACCATTTTAGTAGTTGGGATTGCAGACTTTTAATTTCATTCATTAAAGCGTTTTCATATCAATCACATAGCGGAATTTTGCTTTACCTGTGGTAAGATTGGTGTAAGCCTCATCGATTTGATTAGCTCTAATGATTTGCGTTTCAGGATAGATTTTGTGTTTGAGAGAGAAATCAAGCATTTCTTGTGTTTCTTTTATCCCGCCGATAATGGAGCCATAGACTTTTCTGCCACCACTAAAAACAAGATTAGCAAGATTGATATTAGGGCATACTTCTGTGGGTGGAAGTCCGACAATAGCAAGTTCCCCGCCATATTTTAAAAGATTGACATATTCCATAGGGTCATAAGCTGTTGGGATTGTTGAGATGATAAAATCAAACATTTGCTCAACATTTTTTGTGGAATCAAAAAGCTGTTTTGCACCCATTTGTAAGGCTTCTTTTTCTTTATTTTTGTTCCTTGCAAAAACATAAACACTAGCCCCCATTGCAATGGCGTATTTAACCGCCATCATTCCTAAGCCACCAAATCCGGCTACCCCGACTCTATCACCTTTTTTGATTTGGCTAAATTTTAATGGAGAATAGGTAGTGATACCTGCACAAAGCAGGGGAGCAACTTTATCTAAAGGAGCATCTTGAGGGACACAAATAGCAAATTTTTCACTCACTACGATATTGTTAGAGTAGCCACCATAAGTGGGTTCATTATCGTGGAAACAATCTTTGCAATCATAAGTAAAAACGCATTGTCCTCTTTGGCAAAATTGCTCCTGACTTCTTTTGCACGCTTCACACTCACCACAGCTATTAACCATACAGCCTACACCTGCATAATCGCCAACTTTAAACTTTGTTACTTTATCGCCTACGGCAATAACGCGTCCTGCAATCTCGTGTCCGGGCACCATTGGGTAGATTCCTTCGTGCCATTCGCTACGAGCAGAGTGAATATCACTATGACAAATCCCCGCAAATAAAATTTCAATAACAATATCCCTCTCACCCATACTATGACGCGTGAAATTGAATTTTTCAAAACGAGAATCTTTGGATTTAACCGCATAACCAACAGCAGGGACTCGCATACCTTTTTTTATATCCTCAAGCATTGTATCTCCTTTTATTAAAACTAAAGACAAATTATAATTTTAAGAATATAAATAAAGATTTAAACTTGATAATTTGGGAAAATATTTTTAAATTTTTAGCACAAAGGGCGTAAATTTTAAAAGTGGAATTATTTTTGCTTGTATTATTATAATTTCACATTAAAGGATTGATTATGGTTTCAGTGATTTCAACCGCTAGAGAAATGGAAAATCTTAGTGCTTATGCTAATAGATTTTTGGGGACAAAAGAATGGGCAACTTCCTCAAATCAAATGGCAGATTTTCAAGGATTTGATGAAATCCAAGATGAAAGAGAATATGAGGATATTTGTGAAAACGCCTTTGGCGATGAGGTTTTAAATTGTGCTTACAGACACAGCGTTCCCTCTTATAAACATTACAAACAAGCAGAAAAATGGCTTTTTGATGCTTTGGGTGAGATTTTATTATCCCTTTATGAGCAAAATGATGAGAAGGCTAAAATTTTAATTAATAAAATTTTGGAAAGAAAATCAACTTTAACAAAAGCAAAAAATCGCCAAAAAACTTCACGAAATGAGCTATTAAAGACACTTCAAGAGGATAATAGGATTGAGAGTGCAATCTTGCGAGAAAAAGTTTTTGCTTACACAACAGATTCTTTTAACATCGGAATTCTTTTTAGCGAACTCTTTTCAGGCTTGACTTATAAAAATAATGAAGAACTTAAAGAAAATCTTAGCGTTGCCTTAAGTTATCAATTCAGCCAAGCAGGATTGCTTGATAATAAATATCTAAAAGATTCTGTGGCGACTAATTGTCTTAAAATTGATGATTTTACTATCATTTGGGAAGAAAGCTCAACATTAGAGTATGATTTTAAAGTCTTTTATAAACTTTAAGAGTTAGTAAAACTAGCAATTAGAGGAATTTGTTTTTAAAACTTTCCTCTAATATCTTTGCTAAAATAACACATTCCCCCTTTTTCTTTGAAAATAAATCCAAATTTTTGGTATAAATCAAGTGCCTTTTTGTTGGTTACATACGCACAACCTAAGAGTGTGTTAAGTTTCAAATTTTCCTTAGCATAACTTAAAAGAGTTTGCATCAAAATATTTCCAAAGCCTTTTAAATAAGGACTTTGATACAATCCAAACTCGCTTGAATGCTGATTAATTCCTACAAAATCAATCACACCAATAGGCTTTTCTTCCTTAAAAACAAGAAAATAGAGTTTAGAAGTATCAGTTTTTAGAGATTTTAAGAAGTCCTGATAGGCTTCCCAGCTTAGATTTTTATTTTTCATAAAAACAGCAATTTTTTCGTGATTTCTCCATTTAAAAACTAATTGCTGCTCTTTTGGACTTAAATCCACAAAATTTTTTAATTTCATCGTAAAACTTGCACTAAAAAATTTGAAATTTCACTCATTTTACCACTAGCAATCAAAATTCCAATCCCAATTAACAATCCTCCGCTAATCCACTCAACCCAGCGAAAATATCGTTTTAAAAAATCTAATCCCCTAAAAGCATAACTGATTAAAATCGCACAAAACAAAAAAGGCAAGCTAAGCCCCAAAGTATAGACAATAAGCAAAATCACACCCCTTTGGGCTTCTAAACTCGCTAGGGCAATAACACCTGCTAAAATAGGACCCACACAAGGTGTCCAGCCTAATGAAAAACTTGCACCCAGCAAAAAAGGCACAAAAAAATCTCTCCCAAAAGTGAATTTTTGGGAACTTATATCAAAGCTTTTGTGGTAATTTAAAAAAGGAATGGTAAAAATCCCTAAAGTATGCAATCCAAAGAGGATTAAAATACCTCCAGCAATATAAGCCACATAGGGCGAGAGGAGAATCCCGCCATTAAGAAGTCTAGCTGCAACTGCCCCAAGCAAAACAAAAACAATCCCTAATCCCAAAACAAAAAATATCGCACGGCGTAAAATTCTTAATCGTCCAAAAAGCCCAAGTTTCCCGCCATTTTTTAATTCTTGTAGAGAGATTTCAGAGATATAAGACAAATAAGCAGGAATCAAGGGGAGAATGCAGGGACTCAAAAAAGTCAAAATCCCCGCAATAAAGCTTACCAAAAAAGGAGCTATTTCAAAAAAATTTGCTAAGTTTAGTTCTATAAAACCCATAAAATCTCTAACGTTCCAAAAGATTAGGCAATCCTAAGGAGATTTCAGGGATATAGGTGATTAAACCTAGTCCAACTAAAAGCACAATAAGCCAAGGAATAACCGCACTTGTTACATCTTTGAGGGATAATCCTGTTAGAGAACTTGCAACAAAGAGATTTAAGCCAACAGGAGGTGTGAGCATTCCTAATTCCATATTGACAATCATCACAATCCCAAAATGAATTGGGTCAATCCCAAGCTTTAGGGCAATGGGTAAAAGCAAGGGTGTCATAATCATCACAACTGAGCTTGGTTCCATAAATTGCCCCATTACAAAAAGGGCAATATTGACAAAAATCAAAAACATCCACCAGCTCATATTCATACTCACAAGGTATTCAGCTACCATATGAGGGATTCTCTCACTTGTCAAAAAATGAGCAAAAACAACCGCAAATCCGATAATAAGAAAAATCATCGCTGTTGTGATAGCAGCGTCTAAAAGGACGCGATAGAGTTCTTTAAATTTAATATCCTTATAAACAAAAACCGAGATAATAAACGCATACACAGCACTAATACCCGCTGCTTCTGTGGCAGTAAAAATCCCTGCATAAATCCCACCAATCACAACAATAACAATCAATAATGCCCAAAACGCGGCTTTAAATTTTTTCCAACGCTCACTTAGAGGTGCGGGTGTAGTTGCTTCAAATCCTAGTCGTTTTGCTCCAATATAGGCATAAAACATCATCATTCCCCCAACCATTAATCCGGGTATAACACCTGCCATAAAAAGCTTTTCGATAGAGACTTCAGCGGTTACTCCATAAACAATCATAACCACAGAGGGAGGAATCAAAATCCCCAAGCTTCCTGCTGAAGTGATAGCACCCACTGAATAACTATTAGGATACCCTGCTTGTTTTAGAGCGACAAACATTACTGAACCTATGGCAACAACCGTTGCAGGAGAGCTTCCACTCACTGCAGCAAAAATAATACACGCTAAAATCGCACTCATTGGTAAGCCACCGGGTAAATGCCCAACAACACTTCGTGCAAAATCCACAATCCTTTGAGCAGAACTTCCTTTACTCATCAAAGAACCCGCTAAAATGAACATAGGGATAGCCATTAAAGTTGGTTTTAAACCATTAAGCATAATCTCTGGGACTCCCATAATATCATAGGAGCTAAAAAAGAACATTGTAGCAACAGAGCTAACACCTAAGGAGACAGCAACAGGCACTCCTAAAAGTAATAACGCAAACAAAACAATAAGCAAAAAAGCAACACTCATCTTTATTCCTTATTGACAGAATCGTGAATCATCTCATCTTCCGCTTTTTTAGCGATTTTCTCTGCCTCAACAAAAGAGGATTCATAGATTTTTTCAACAGAACGATAAGTTGCTCCCAAAAAGGCAAAAGGCAGACAAAGAAGAAAAATCCAAAGTGGGACATTATGCAAAGCCTCACTCATATAGCCAATTTCATAGTTTAGATAGCAAACCATTACACTAGCATAAAACATAAAGCCTAAGAAAAGGGAATTTAAAATATGGCTTCCAATGACACAAGTTTTCGCTAAAAAGGGAGGAAATTTCTCGACAAGCATTGTAACTGAAATATGCACTCCTTTGCGGAATCCATAAGCCGCACCAAAAAATGCTGACCATAAGAAACAATATCTTGAGACTTCTTCTGCCCAAGTGAGTGAGCCAATCTCGGGATAAAATCCAGCGATATAACGCACACTCACATTTAAAGCGGTAATAACAACGCCTAACGCTAAGCCTGTTACGGCAATATTTTTATTAATTCCTGCGATAATTTTATCCAAAATAGCAAAAAAGTGATTGATTTTCGCATTTTTGCTAGCCCACAAAAAGGGCTGGACTAATAGCAAAAAGACTTTCACATTACAATCCTATTGTGTATTAAGTGTTTTTTCAATCAAATCTTTTCCTACAAGGTCATAGAACTTCGGATAAATCGCAATCATCACATCTTGCCATTGTTTTCTTTGGTCATCAGTAAGCTCAATGATTCTTGTCCCTGTTTTATCATCATTTTTGAGTTTATCAAGTAAAATCGCCTCTTCTTTTGCACTTTCTTCTCTTTCAAACAAAGTTGCTTCTCTCATTGCTTCTTTGATAACATCTTGCAAATCTTTGGGTAATTCATTCCAAAATTTTTCACTTACCACGACCAAATACCCTAAATATCCGTGATTAGAGATAGTAACAGAACTTTGCACTTCATAAAATTTAGAGTTATAAAGGTTAGAGAGAGGGTTTTCAGCCGCATCAACAACACCAGTTTGCAAAGCAGAATACACCTCACCAAAAGGAAGCACTTGAGGAATCGCTTTAATAGCTTTAGTTTGCTCTTCAAGGACTTTAGAACTCATAATTCTCATTTTTTGTCCCTCTGCATCACTAGGAGCAATAATGGGTTTTTTATTAGTGCTAAATTGCTTAAATCCTGCGTCCCAATAATCCAATGCAATATAACCTTTTTTAGCAATAACTTCTTTTAAGATTTCGCCTACTTCTCCGTCCATTACTTTATGGAGATGTTCGGTATCTCGGAAGATAAAAGGAACATCCCAAAGGTTAAATTCTTTAGCAAAAGGAGTAAATTTTGAAAAACTTGGAGCAGCCATTTGCACATTATTGCGTTTTAATTCCTGAAAAACCTTATCATCATCAACTAATTGTGCTGAAGGGAAAACTTCGACTTTAAGCCTACCATTGCTTAACTCTTCCGCTCTTTTAGCAAAAAAATCCGCCGCTTTACCTTTAGGGGTATTTGCACTTACCACGTGGGCAAATTTAATCGTATAGACTTTATTTGTATCAGCATTTGTATTTTCTGCTGCTTTTTCTTGCTTTTCCTCCCCGCAACCAAATAATCCCAAGAGGGCTATCATACAAACAAAAAGAATCTTTTTCATTGTGTTCTCCTTTTTAGATTAGAAATTACCATTCTACAAAAAACTTTCCTTAATCTTGCTTAAAAGAATCATTACTCTTATTTATTTATGTGTAGTATTTTTTGTAAAAAATAAAATAGTAAAATTTAATAAAAATTTTGTTTTTAAAGATTTAGGAGGAAAGAAAATAATAATTAAGCTTAATTAATGTTTTATCGTCATTGCGAGTGAAACGAAGCAATCTTTCTTTAGATTATCGCATAGATTGCTACGAATCCTTGCGGATTCTTGCAATGACGAAGTAAAATACAATGATAATTACAATGTTGTTTAATTGATTTTAACCTTAAATTCCTCATTTTCAGCATAAAAGCGGACATTATCCCCTTCTTTTACCTTGCCTTCTAAAATCAAATCCGCTAAGGTGTCCTCGACTTCTTCATATAAGGCTCTCTTAAGTGGTCTAGCCCCATAAACAGGGTCAAATCCAGCTTTAGCAATGTATTCTTTCGCACTTTGTTCTAGTGTGAGATGAATATCCCTTTCTTGCACTTTTTGGGTAATTCCTCTAAAGAGAATTTCCACAATCTGCGTGATTTGTTCCAAGCCTAGAGGATTAAAAATCACAATATCATCAAGGCGATTAAGAAATTCCGGTTTAAAATAACCTTTTAATGCCTCTTTGACAGCTTTTTCTCTCGTATTTTCCTCTTGGATTTCCATAATCTTATCACTCGCAATATTACTTGTGAGGATAATAATCGTGTTTCTAAAATCAATCGTTACCCCTTTATTATCCGTTAAGCGTCCATCATCAAGCACTTGCAAAAGCAAATTAAACACATCAGGGTGTGCCTTTTCTATCTCATCAAAAAGCACAACACTATAAGGTTTGCGTCTCACTGCTTCGGTGAGTTGTCCGCCCTCTTCATACCCTACATATCCCGGAGGTGCTCCCACTAGACGACTTACAGAATGTTTTTCCATATACTCACTCATATCAATACGAATGAGATTTTTTTGACTATCAAAGAGGAATTTCGCCAAACTCTTAGCACTCTCTGTTTTCCCCACACCAGTTGGTCCAAGAAATAAAAAGCTCCCAATAGGACGATTAAGCTCACTTAAGCCCGCTTTATTGCGTTTGATAGCCCTTGCGATTGCACGAATAGCCTTATCTTGCCCGATGACATCTTTTTTAAGTTCTTGCTCAATCCCTAAGATTTTATCTTTTTCATCTTGCAACATTTTCCTTACAGGGATTTGTGTCCAGCGGCTCACTACTGCAGCAATCGATTCCGGATTTACAGAATTTTTCAGTAATGTGCCTTGCTCTTGCATCTTTTCCCATTTTTCATTGAGGTTTAAGAGCTTTTTCTCTAAATCCGGGATTTTCCCATAGTCAATTTCAGCGGCTTTATTGAAATCACTATTACGTTTTGCTAAATCGCTTTGTGTCCGCAAAGAATCAATTTCTATTTTGATTTTAGCAATTTCCTCAAAAACTGATTTTTCATTTTCAAATTGTGCGTTGAGGGATTTTTTCTTCTCTTCAGCATTGCTTAAATCCTTTTGAATTTCATTAATGCGGGTTTGATTTTTGTCATTTTTTTCCATCAAAAGTGCTTCTTTTTCCACTTGCAAGCTTTCAATTTCTCTTTTGATTTTGGCTAATTCTGTGGGTTCAGATTCAATTTGCATTTTAAGTTCCGCTGCGGCTTCATCAATCAAATCAATCGCTTTATCAGGCAAAAATCTATCGGTAATATAGCGATTAGAGAGTTTAGCTGCAGCAACAAGAGCGGAATCTGTAATAGTAACATTATGGTGTGCCTCTAGTCGTTCTTTAATCCCTCGCAAGATTTGCAAAGCCTCATTGACGCTAGGCTCATTAAGCATAACAGGTTGGAATCGTCTCTGCAAAGCAGCGTCTTTTTCAAAATATTTGCGGTATTCTTTAAGCGTGGTGGCTCCGATTGTGTGTAATTCTCCTCGTGCAAGAGCGGGTTTTAGGATATTAGCAGCGTCCATACTCCCTTCACTCGCACCCGCTCCAACAATCGTGTGAATCTCATCAATAAAAAGAATAATATTTTCACTTTTTCGCACTTCATCAATGACTTTTTTAAGGCGATCTTCAAATTCTCCTCGATACTTCGCCCCCGCGATTAAAGCACTCATATCCAAAGCAATCACTCTTTTATTTTGCAAAGAAAGTGGCACTTCTTTTTTGATAATCCTTTGGGCAAGTCCCTCTACTACCGCAGTTTTTCCTACACCGGGTTCGCCAAGTAGAATAGGATTATTTTTGGTTTTGCGGATAAGGATTTGCATCATATGGGTGATTTCCTCATCGCGTCCAATAACAGGGTCAAGCTTGCCTTCACTGGCTTTTTGGGTTAAATCAATACCAAATTTTTCTAGGGATTCTAAGTTCTCATCACCGCTAGCAGAGTCGATTTTTTGCCCCTTACGCATTGTTTCAAGGATTTTTTTGAGTTCGTTAATATCAAGACTTTTAAATAAATTATGGAGATTAGAGTCTTGGAGATTTGCAAGGATAAAAGTATCAATAGCAATGAATTTATCCCCATTTTTTGTAGCTAATCCCTCCGCTTTGCTTAGTGCTTCATTAAGATTTTTAGAGATTTTGAGATTTTCTTTATGAACATTAGAGCTTTTGGGTAGAGTATTAGCAATACTTTTGGCTTCTAATTCTAAAGCGGCAGTGTTAGCATTAAGGCGATTAAGGGCTTGATTTAAAAGTGAATGCGTATTAGTCAGCAAAGCCCAAAAAATATGGATTGTCTCAATCTCGGCATTTTGATTATGCAAGGCTAAAGATGCCCCTTGTTCTAAAGTTTCTTGTAAAGTGTTGGTGAGTTTTTCAAAGAGATTCATTGTTTGTCCTTTCAACTTTTATTTGAGTGATATTATATAACTTTAGTCAATTATTGTCAAGTTTAATTATACTAAAATACTAAAAGTTTAAAAAATCAAGCAGAATTAGGCGATAATACAGATACAATCCAGACAAGTAAAATGCCTAAAAGATTTAATTGTGTTTTTGAGGAGTTTTAGTTAATTTGATAAGAGATTTATAAAATTGATTGTAATATGGACAAATTTTAACAATAACAGCGATAGAGGGTTTAAAGGTTAGGTTTTGACAATCTAACCTTTAAAAATCTCGCCATTATGATTCTTTTTTGACAATTTCTTTAAATTTTACCCAAGCAATGAGTTCTAGGATTTGTCCGATAAAGAGGAAAATTCCACCCACAACGATAGTCCAAAGTGTGCAAATACCGATAACCCTGCAAATAAAGGTATAGAAAAAGAATTTTTCATTAGTTGCTTGAGTAAGCCCTTTGTAATACAAATAATTAAACACAAGCCCCGCTATCAAAAAGATAAATCCTACAACACTTACAGCAATACCAACACTTCCGTCATTGACTGAAGCACCTGCGAGAATACCAAAACCAACGATAGCTCCTCCTATAAAATAGAAAACAAAAGTTAAGATTAAATTTTTCATCAAAGAAATACCCGAAATCCTAGCAATACTCATAATAGCCATAAACAGACAAATAATCCCAGCGATTGCAAGGATTTGACCCAAAATAGGTATAAATCCTAAAAGCGACCCTGCAACATAAATATAAGCTTTGATTTTAACAGAATTTAAATCATCTTTTCCAAAAGCCTCTGTAACAGAACTCACGCTAAAGTTTGATTTTGTGATGAAAATTGATTTAGCATTTGATTCTTGAACCTCAAAATCAACCTCACAATTTACCAAAGCGTTTTCATCTTTTGAACCCAAATTTTGAATATCCTCTAAAGAAAATGAATACCGATTTCCATCTTCTCCACTAATAAGCCCTGAACCAAGAATTTTTCCTTTCATAAAATCTCCTTGTGAAGTGTTTTAAAGTCGGTATTATATTCAAAAAAAAAAAAAACAAGTCAAGAGAATATTAACTTTTATTTTTTTTAAATCTCGCTCAAGCAACAAGTTTTAAAGGTTCCAAAAGCAAATAAAAAAACGAAAAAGGAATAAAAGAAAATCAATTTTTAAGATACAATGCCCACAAAAAGTGTTAATACAGAGCAAATTAAGTTTATGAAATCCTAGATTAATGATTTTGATTCCCACACCAACGATTGTAATCACAAGGGATTTGAAGCATATCTAGCCATTTTCCGATAAAAAACTGCTCCATAGATTCAAGATTTTGCGTTGCCTCAAGGGCATAATACCCAAAAATAGGAGGTGCAATCCCTACACCTAACCGAGAGAGTTTGAGCATATTTTCTAAAGCAATGGCACTTAAGGGCATTTCACGCGGTGCTAAAAGTAGCTTTCTTTGCTCTTTAAGCATTACACTTGCAGAGCGTGTTATTAAAGTATCAGCAATCCCATTAGCGATTTTTGCTAGAGTATTCATCGAACAGGGGATTATCGCCATTGCCTCACAATAAAAAGAACCACTTGAAATGCACGCTCCCAAATCATTATCCTCTAGCCATAGCACATTGGTTGCTTTTTGCATTCCTCTAAGATTTTCTAAGGCTAAAATCCTTTTGGCACCTTGCGAGAGAATGCAATATTTCTCTAGCTCACTTGGAAGTGCATCAATAAATCTTATCCCTAATTCTAATCCACTAGCACCGCTTATACCGACAATTATCCTTTTCACTACAAGTCCCCTTGTTTTAAAATTCAATCTACAAAAGCTTCCCTAAACCTTTATCAATGATTTCTACTTCATAAGTTTTTTTGCCTTGTAAAGCCTTAGCTTTTATCACATCGCCGATTGCTCCATTTTTCAAAGCCTCTAGGGGAAATTCCAAAACCACCCCTTCTTCATCAATGCGGATAAGTAGCTTGTCCCCCTTATTCACCACACGTTTAGCAATCAAGCGGTCTTTAGTAATTAAAACATCTTTGGGAGTATAAGAACGCACCGCTACATTCCCGATTTGGCTTGATTTCATCAAATCACTTCCGATTTTATTAAAGTTAATTCGCTTAAAAGTTACATTATTATAATTAAGTGTTGTGCCACCGCTGATTTTATTGCTAGTATAAAGGGCTTCTAGGGTTGCTTCAAGCTCATAGCGAAAAAAAATCTTGCGATTGCGTTCCCCATCAAAGACTAGCACATTAAAACTGCCACTATTGCGTTTAAGAAGTTTGGGGGTAAAGTCAATTTTGACAATCTCTTGTCCTGAAAAAGAAATAGGTGTGAGTTGCTCAAGCTCAAGATTGCTCACTTCAAATCCATAAGCAGCGTATTCTTTAAGGTATAAGCCTAATACATATTGTTTAATCCCCTCAAGATTGACTTTAATAGCTTTTTTAAACTGCACGATAGGGGATTTTGCACCCAGCAAAATACCATTTTTCTCAAATTTACTAATAAGCAGTGAGCTTTTGACTTGATAGGAATTAGAGTTTTTGGGAATCTCAACAAGCAAAAAATCTTCAGAGAGTTCCGGAAACAAATCCTTAGCATAGATTTGAGAATTTTTAAACGCATATTCTTCTTCTAAAATCAAATAATCCTCACCCAAAGCAAAAGAGAGCAAACACCATAAACAAATAAGAAATCTCATTTTATCCCTTTATAATTTTGCTTTAATAATCCTTAAAGCGTTACTCACCACACTAATAGAACTCAATGCCATAGCCCCACCAGCAAAAGCAGGTTGCAATAAAATCCCCCACGGAGACAAAAATCCCATTGCAATAGGGATTAAAACGATATTATACACATAGGCAAAAAAGAGATTTTGGCGAATATTCTTCAGCGTTAAAGAGGAAAGTTTAAAAACCTCTACCAAACCTTTTAAATCCTCACGCAAAAGCAAAACATCGCCCACTTCTTTGGCTAACTCTGTGGCATTCACAAAGGAGATTCCAAAACTCGCAGCCTTAAGTGCTAAAGCGTCATTGATTCCATCACCAACAAAGCATAATTCCCCTTGTTCTTTGAGTTTTTCTATTTGGGCGACTTTTTGTGTGGGGGTAAGATTAGCAAAATAAGTTGTAATCCCTAAATCTTGAGCGATTTTACCAACGGCTTGGGGATTATCCCCGCTTAAAATAATCGGATTAATCCCCATTGTTTGAAAAGATTTTATCATCGCTTCTGCTCCCTCTTTAAGGCTATCTTGCAAGTAAAAAATCGCCAAAAGGGCTTCTTTGGTGCAAAGGGCAATAGCGTTTCCTTTATCTTGCAAAGGGATTTTGGATTCTAGGCAGGTTTCAATCCAATTTAAAGCCCCAAAATAATATTCTTGATTATGGGCTTTTGCGATAACACCTTTAGCAATGAGGTATTCTCTCTCCTCTAAGGCAAAATTTTGGGGAATATTTTGTGCATTAACATAGGCTAAAATCGCCTTAGAAATGGGGTGAGGATTGCGTTCTTGCATTGCTTTTGCAAGACTTAAGATTGCTGTCTTGTCGCCAAAAATTTCAGCATCACAAACCATAATTTCCCCTTTAGTGAGTGTTCCTGTCTTATCAAACACAATGGTTTTGATATTTTTAGCTTTCTCAAAAATTTCAGGAGATTTGATTAAAATCTCTGCCTTTTTTGCTCTTGTAATCCCGCATACGATTGCCAAAGGCACAGCTAAGCCTAACGCACAAGGGCAAGAAACAATCAAAACTGAAGCCAAAATTGCTAAAGCAAATCCCAAACTTTCTCCCATTATCAACCAAAAAATAAAAGCTCCAAGACTTGCTAGAATCACCAAAGGCACAAAAATCGCAGCGATTTTATCGGCTAAAAGTCCAATAGGTGGTTTTTTTGTTTGTGAAAGCTCTAAAATATCAAGCATTTCATAAACAAAAAATTCTGAAGAATCTTTAGTAGAACGCACTAAAATTTCCCCATTAATGACTAAAGAACCTCCAATTACTTCATCATTAACGCCCACAGCCTTAGGCATTTCTTCGCCATTAATATGAGCACTACTGACTTCTGCGACTCCTTTTTCTATTATGCCATCTAGGGCGATTTTTTCTCCTGCTAAAACCAAGCAAACCTCGCCTTTTTTAATTGTGTTAATTTCTTTCCAAATTTCTTTACCCTCTTGCAGGATTCTTGCTTTAGGCGGAAGGAGCTTAGAGAGGATTTCTAAATCATCACTCGCAGTTTTTTTGGCTTTGGCTTTAAGGTATTCACCCACAAGCACGAAACAAATCACCGCAGAGGAACCCTCAAAGTAAAAAGAATGCTCTTGGGCAAAAAATAAATAAAGCGAATACCCATAAGCGACACTTGTCCCTAAAGTAATAAGCACATTCATATCCGCACTTTTGGTTTTAAAGAAATTCAAAGCCCCTTTGTAAAAGGGATACCCACAAAAAAACTGCACAATGCTTGCTAAGATGAGTTGGATAAAGCCGCTTGAGTGGAATCCTCCCATATGCAAAATAAAGATAATTGAAAAAAGTGGCACACCCACCCAAAGCCTTCTTTTTAGTCCTAATATATAATCATTTTCTAGTTTTTTGCTTTCATCTTTGGAGGTAGGAAAACCATAAGAAGTAATGGCTTGGATAATCTCCTCTTCACTGATTTGGGATTCTTCATAGGTGATTTTTGCTTTTCCGCTAATCGCATTAATTTTGATATTTTGAAGACTTGGGATTTTTTTTAAATTACTTTCAATCGTGTGAGAGCAGGCACTACAATGCATTCCGCTTATATTTAATTTGGCAATTTTCATTTTTTAGTCTCCTTTTAATCTTATTAAAATTTTTTGAGGCTATAATTTCGTTTTTGAATATTAACCTATCTCAAAAAAAATTTCAATATTTTTCTAGCTTAAGGTATTTTCAATGATTGAAAGAAAAAAGATTTACAATCCTAATTCTAATGAAAAGGTAAATGAGAGAAAAATCTTTGGAGGGAATCCAACGAGTATTTTTGAACTTAATAAAATTAAATACCAATGGGCTTACAATCTGTGGAAAGTAATGTTAGCAAATACTTGGCTACCTGAAGAAGTCAATATGAATGGTGATAAACGCGATTATGCTAATAGCTTAACTCCAGAGGAGAAAATCGGCTATGATAGAGCCTTAGCCCAGCTTATTTTTATGGATTCCTTGCAAACAAACAATCTTATTGATAATGTCAATCCTTATATAACTTGCCCAGAGATTAATCTTATTTTAGTGCGTCAAGCATTTGAAGAAGCTTTACATTCCCAAAGTTATGCGGTTATGGTAGAATCTATCTCGGCTAATACTGATGAAATTTATGATATGTGGCGGAGTGATATGCAACTTAAGGCAAAAAATGACTATATTGCTAATATTTATGAGACATTAGCTCAAAATCCCACAGAATCTAATCTACTTAAAGCAATGTTTGCTAATCAAATCTTAGAGGGGATTTATTTTTATTCCGGATTTACCTTTTTTTATACCCTTGCTCGAAGCGGGAAAATGCTTGATAGTGCTCAAATGATTCGCTTTATCCAACGCGATGAAGTAACGCATTTACTGCTTTTTCAAAATATGATTATCACGCTTAAAAAAGAAATGCCTCATCTTTTTACCAAAACTTTAGAAGAAGAGGTAATGGAAATGTTTAAAAAAGCTGTGGAGGTTGAATCCGCTTGGGGGGATTATATCACGCAAGGAAAGATTTTGGGTTTGACAAGCGAGATTATTCACGAGTATATTAAATATCTTGCTGATGATAGACTTAAAAAGGTTGGCTTCCAACCTCTATATAACGCTAAACACCCTATTAAGTGGGTGGATTCTTTTAGCTCCTTTAATGCTCAAAGAACAAATTTCTTTGAGAAAAAAGTTACTAATTATTCAAAAGGGAGTATTAATTTCGATGATTTCTAAGCAGCTTTACACTTTACAAATTAAAACCAAGCAAAATTTCACAGAAAATCTTGCTCATCTTAGGGATTTGATTCTCCAATGTCAAAAAGGTTCTATTATTTTAGCCCCAGAGGTTTCTTTAACTAACTTTTGTTACCAACGTATGAGTGAAGCAGCAGAGTTTGCTAAAGAGGCAACTTCCGTGTTGCTTGAACTTTCTTATGAAAAAACCATTGCCATTACGTTTATTGAGCAATACCGCAAAAAATTTTATAACAATCTCAAAGTTTTTCATAAAGGCGAATTGCTGCACAAACAAAGTAAACACAAACTTTTTCCACTTGGGAATGAGCATTTGCATTTTAAAGCGGGTAGCCTAGAGGAGATTATACCTTTTGAAATTGATGGGATTAAATGCGGGGCAATTAATTGCTTTGAATTGCGGTTTATTGAATTATGGCAAAAAGTCAAGGGTTGCGATTTGATTTTTGTCCCTGCACAATGGGGAAAAGAGAGAAAGGAGCATTTTGAGACACTTTGTAAAGCTCTTGCTATCACAACGCAAAGCTTTGTTATAGCAAGTGATGGTGCTAATGACTCTATTGCTAAAGGCAGTGCGATTATCTCTCCTTTTGGCTCTGTTACTAAAGACGATTCTAAAGAGATTATCGGACTCAAAGTAAATTTTAATGAAGTCCAACAAGTCCGCAAATTTATTGATATTGGTCTTTAAATGCAAAGCCTTAAAACTGCTAATATGGTGCTTGAAATTTCTAAAAAATTTCCCCTTAGTCAAGATGTTCAAAATGCCCTTTTAAGCATTAATCGGGAGATTTTTGTCCCGCAAGGATTTCTTCATTATGCCTATCATCTTGATGCTTTACCTATTGCAGGAAATCAGTGGATTAGCTCTCCGCTTACTGTGGCAAAAATGACACAATACCTTTGCACCAAAGGGGCTGATAGTGTCTTGGAGATTGGTTGTGGGAGTGGGTATCAAGCTGCCGTCTTAAGCCGTTTAATCCGTAGAGTTTTTAGTATTGAGAGGATTGAAACCTTGCTTGAGGAGGCACGCACTCGTATTAAGCTCTGCGATATTAGCAATATTAACACTAAGCTTGATGATGGACAAAAGGGCTGGAATACCTTTGCACCTTATGATAGGATTTTGTTTTCAGCCTCTTGTGTTGAAATTTCAACAGAGATTATAGGGCAACTTAGTGAAGGTGGGGTTTTGCTTGCTCCTATGCAGCAAGGCGATACACAAGTTATCACACGTTGGACGAA
>JAFLSC010000049.1 GCA_022511145.1 Helicobacter sp. | reverse complement strand
TAAGCTTCAACAAGAATTTAAACAATATAATGCTGAACTTGAAAAAATTGTTAAAGAACGTGATTCAATCCAAAAAATCTTAGTGGATTTAAATATTCTCAAAAGCCAAGAGAAAGAAAAACAAAAAAAACGCGAAGAATTAGCCAAAACCAAGCCTACTCCACCTCAAGATACGCCTATTAGCCAAACTGCCCCTAAAACAGCAACTGCTCCAAGTGATTTTGATGTGCGTCAAGTCGCAAGTTCTTATCACGAAATTAGCACAACAAAATATAAGGGTAGCAAAACTATCTCTCCTTTAGAGAAATTTGAGGTCCAAAAAAAATTTGGGGCTTATTTTGACCCCATTTATAAAATGAAAATCTTTAATGAGTCCGTAACTCTCGTTCCAAAAGGTGATGATAAAGTCCGAAGTGTGCTTGATGGTAAAGTTGTTTTCGCCAAAGACACCCCAACACTTAAAAAAGTTATTATTATTGAACACAAAGACAATATGCACACGATTTATTCCCAGCTTGATAAAATCGCCCCAACAATAAAACCCGGAAGTGCCGTTAAAAAGGGATATACAATCGGGCGTGTAGAAAATGCCTTAAAATTTGAAGTAACACTTAAAGACAAACATATTGACCCTTTAGAACTTATTTCTTCAAAATAATCTTAAAAATATTTCATTTTCCTCTTTATTTTTTATAGAAAAATCCGATATACTTATTTAAAGGATTTTTTCTAAAGATTTTACCTAGTCTTTGATAAAATCTCATACCAAAACAAGGATGTTGCTATGAATACAATAGAAAGTGGAATGAATATTGCTAGTTATAATAGCAATGTTGGCAGTTCTTCCCAAAGCGTAAGCAATATGGGAATGACAAGAAACGCAGGGACAGCAGAAGTTTCATCATCTTATGCCTTTTCATCTCAAATCCAACAACAAGAGTTGGATACGATGGCAGAAGCAAAGGATATAGAGGAGCAAAAGCAAAAACTTAATGAGCTTGCACAACAACTCAATAGGGAAATGAGTGCACTCAATACCAATGTAAGTTTTAATTTTAATGAAGACTTAAATAGTCTTTATGTAACTGTAAGTGAAAAGGATACTAATCGTGTTATTCGTAAGATTCCAAGCGAGGAAGCGATGAATCTAATGGCAAAAATGCGAGAAATTGTCGGAATAATTTTTGACAAACAAGCTTAAACAAGGAGATAGTTATGGCACTAGGTCAATTAGCATCATTAGGATTGGGAAGTAGTGGCGTTTTAAATTGGGATACCCTAAACTCACTTAAAGATTATGAGCTTAAACAGCAACTCAATCCTATAACAACAAAAATTCAGGCAAACCTTAGCAAACAAAGTGAGCTTTCTTCACTTTTAGTGCAAATGTCTTCACTCAATAGTAGCTTTAAATCACTCTCTGATTACAGCACCTTTCAAAGACGTTCAGTAAGTGTTGAAGGGAGCGGTATTAAAGCCATAGCAGGAGATGGTTTAGCTATCCAAGATATTACACTTAAAGTTTCTCAACTCGCACAAAATGATGTTAATCAAGTCGGCTTGAAATTTGCTGCTCGCGATAGTGTTTTTAGCCGAGAAAATACGACTTTAAATTTCTATCACGATGGGACAAATTACAATATTGATATTAAAGCCGGAATGACTTTAGAAGAAGTTGCCCAAAGTATTACTGATGCTACCGATGGAAAAGTTTTAGGAATCATTATGAAAACAGGAGGTGATGAGCCTTATCAACTAATGATTCAAGGGAAAGATACAGGAGCAGCTAGTAAAATCTATTTTGGTAGCACCTTAGAGAGTGCTGCTGTTCCCGGTGGAGAAATCAAAGATGGTGGGACTATTAGAATTACAATCGGGGGAGAAACGATTGAAGTCTCTACTGATGATATTGATAGCAAGCTGGGTAATACTTCTGAACAAAATGCCAAAGCAATCCTTGAGGCAATTCAAAATAAAATCGATTCTGACCCTAGCCTCTCTAATCTTAAAGATAAAATTGAGAGCGGGGAAATTACAATTGGTCTTAAAACTGATGGCAAAGGATTAATGCTTAATGATTCTAAGGGTGGAAAAATCCAAGTCGAACTCACTGATGTTAAAATCCAAGCTGCACAAGGCGTGAGTGATGTAGAAAGCGATTTAGGTTTTGCTCAAAAAACCTCCGCTTCCCAAGATTTAGTAACAGGCTCATCAGCAGTAAGTTCAAAAAGCTTAAGTGGAATACTCAAAATTAATGGTGTGGATATTGATTTAAGCGGGATTAACCAAGGTAGTGATAACGCTCAAGCGGTAGCTGATGCTATTAATGCAGCCTTTAGCAATGGAGAAATTACTGCTTCAGTTCAAAATGGAAGATTAGTTTTAAATAGTAATGATGGCTCTGATATTACCATTTCTGCTGATGATAGCAATGGAGAGAAAGCGGACATATTAAAATCTGTGGGATTAACAGAGGGGACTTATACTTCTACTGCAAGTATCCTTGAAAAGCTTGATATTAAAAATATCCAAACCGCTCAAGATGCTATTTTATCCTATAATGGGACAATTATCCAAAGGGATAAAAATACGATAGATGATATTGTCTCTGGATTATCTTTAGAGCTTACCGCCGTAACTGAAGCGGATAAAAGTGTAACTGTGAGAGTCTCAAGAAATGATAGCGGACTTAGCGATATTGTTCAAGAAATGGTAAATAACTACAACGCTATTTTCAATAAAATTGCTGAACTCACTAAATACGATGAGGATACTAAAATTGCCGGTGTCTTTAATGGAAGTAGCGAAATGAGAACAATTATGAAAGAACTCAACTCGCTTCTTAGTTCTAATGACATTCACGGAAATAACCTCGTTGCTTTTGGGATAACTTTCAATGAAAATGGGACTTTAGCGTTTGATAGAACAAAATTTGAAGAAGCTTACAAAAAAGACCCTGATGCGGCTATAAGTTATTTTAGAAGCACAACAAGTGTGATACGAGGGCAAGAAACCGAAGTTGATGGAGTCTTTACCAAGCTCCAAAAAACAATGGATTCTTTTATTACAGGTTCAAGTTCTTTGCTTAAAGCACTAGAAACAAGCCTAACAAATGAGAGCAAAAAACTCACAGAGGAACAAACAAGGACACAAGAAAGAATTGATACGCGTTATGAAACTTTAGCAGAAAAATGGTCGGCTTATGACCAAATGTTGGCACAGATTCAAAACAAAATGAATACTGTTACTAATATGATTAATGCTTTCAATAACAGCAAATAATTAAAAGAGGGAAAATGAAAACAAATGCGGCTTACAATGCCTATCAGCAAAACTCTGTTAATGTTGAGTCTCCGGCAAGATTAGTTGAAATGCTTTATGAGGGCATACTCCGTTTTACTTCAATGGCAAAACGGAGTATTGACGCTCAAGATATAGAGAAAAAAATCTACTATATCAACCGCACAACGGATATTTTCATCGAATTGTTAAATTCACTAGATTATGAAAAAGGTGGGCAAGTCGCTCACTATCTAACCGGACTTTATACTCATCAAATCAAGCTATTAACCCAAGCAAATATGGAAAATAGCACAGAAAAGATTGACATTGTCATCAAAGTAACCAAAGGCTTATTAGAAGCTTGGAAGGAGGTAAATCAAAATGAATTGGCTTAATGAATTAAAAGTGGCTTATCTTAACAAAAATGATAGCCAAATTACTGAATTGCTTAAAAGCACCCCTACATTACAAACGCGTGATGAAATGTTTGAGGCATTAGCGGTACTTGAACAGCTTGCCGAATACGCAAAGCGTCAAAAGGAAGTTTTTTCTGCTGAAATGAAAAAACTCAAACAAACAAAAAAATTTATTCCTATTCAAGAAAAACCCTCAAGCTTTAATTTAACTTTTTAAACTTTTATATTAAAATGGCTTCTTTGATTTTTCTAAAGAAGGAATGAAATGCAGTGGAAGCCTATTGATATAGAAGATAGAGGGATTTTGGAGAGTTTTTTTAATTCCCAAAATATTCTTGTCTCTGACCTTACTTTTACCAATCTTTTTTTATGGCATTATTCAAGACATATTAGCTATTTTATTTATAAAGATTGTTTGCTTATCAAAACACAATATCCCAATGAAAATCCTTTCATTTTTTATCCTATCCATAAAAAAAATAACCTAGAGTGCAAAAAAGAAGTAATTTTGGAACTCATACAAATCTGCCAATCCAAAGGAATTCCTTTTATGATGAAATCTTTGAGCCGTATTGATAAAGAGGAGCTTTCCTTACTTTTACCTGATTATTTTAATTTCTTTTATAACCAAGACCGCAGTGATTATATTTACTCTATTCCTGAACTTATAGAGCTTAAAGGCAAAAAATATCACAAAAAAAAGACACATTTAAACCGCTTTGTTGAGCGATATAACTTTCAATATGAACCTTTGAATACTTCCAATCTACAAGAACTCATTAGCACTTACCAAGAATGGTTTGGTAAAAGCAGTGATACAGCAAGCAGCGGATTAAAAAATGAATACATCGGTATCATTGAATCTCTCAAGGCTTTTGAACATTTGAGTTTTAAAGGAGGATTATTAAGAGTAGAGGGCAAAATCATCGCTTTTAGTTTTGGGGAAGTCTTGAATAAAGAAACTATCGTGATTCATATTGAAAAGGCTGATATTGAATATCAAGGGGCTTATCAGGCAATTAATCGTGAATTTCTAGCACAGGAATGGAGCAACTATAAACTTGTTAATCGTGAAGAAGATTTAGGAATCCCGGGCTTAAGAAAAGCTAAACAATCCTATCAACCCCTTTTCTTGCAAGAAAAATTTGAAGTAAGCCTTAAAAAATAAAATTTTATCTATCAAGACTTTTTCTCCTATCGTTATATTTTTTTGTCATTGCGAGGCGTAAGCCAAAGCAATCTCTCCTTTTACTTCTCCAAAAAGATTGCCACGAGTTCTTGCGAACTCTCGCAATGATGAAATTATCTTAAGGCGAAGTCCTTTGCAATGATAAAACCCCCCTTTCATCACTGCAAAAACTATTAGCAACTATAAGTGGTAATAAACTCAAAGGGGTGCGGACGTGCTTCCCAAGGCCAAATCTCTGTTTCAAATTTATAAGCCTTATAGGTTTGGATAAAATTTTCTGTAAAAACTTCATCAACTTTGAGATAATCCCTATCAAGCAACATTTCCTCAATAGCGTGTCTTAGCGTGTGGGGAAGCTGTTTAATGCCTTTTTCTCGGATTTCATCTAATGTTAATTCAAAAAGATTCACTTCCATAGGCTCACCCGGATTGACTCGATTTTTAATCCCATCAAGCCCCGCCATAAGCAATGCAGCAAAAGCTAAATAAGGATTGCTCGAGCTATCAGGGAATCGGAATTCCATTCTTTTTGCCTTTTCGCCGCTGTTATAAGGGATTCTAATACTTGCACTCCGATTTTGAGCAGAATAAGTCAAAATGCTAGGGGCTTCAAATCCCGGAATCAAGCGTTTGTAGGAATTAGTACTCGCATTAGTAAAAGCCGCTAAACCTCTAGCGTGTCTCAAAACGCCCCCTAGAAAATGCAATGCCACCTCACTCATTCCCTCATAAGCTTTACCGGCAAAAAGATTTTTTCCTTTTTTCCAAATGCTAATATGCACGTGCATTCCACTTCCATTATCGCCATACAAAGGCTTAGGCATAAAAGTCGCTGTTTTTCCATTAAGATGAGCAACCATTTTGACAACATATTTAAGTTTTTGCACATTATCAGCTGCTTCAAGCATATTACCGAAATTGACACCAATCTCCCCTTGTCCTTGTGCCACCTCGTGATGAACGACATAAGTCTCTAAACCAACTTGATTAAGCACTTTTACCATTTCAGCCCGAATATCCACCATTGAATCCACAGGAGCAACAGGAAAATATCCCCCTTTCGCACCGGGACGATGTCCGAGATTCACGCCCTCATATTCTCTTTTGCGATTCCAATCTCCCTCTTCAGTATCAATCTCATAGTATTGACAATTTGGAGCATCTTGAATCTTAATAGAGTCAAAAACAAAAAATTCATTCTCTGGTCCAAAATAAGCCACCTCGCCAATACCGCTTTGTGAAAGATGCTTCATCGCCTTTTTTACGATACTTCTAGGACATTTTTCATAGGGTTCATTCTTATAAATATCCCAAATATCGCAAAAAACAACCACCGTTGGGTCAGCATTAAAAGGGTCAATAAAATACCGCACAGGGTCTGGAATCAAAATCATATCCGATTTATTCACGGGTTGCCACGCTGGGATTGAACTCCCATCAAAAGCAATCCCTTCAAAACTTTTTTCATCAATAGCTTGGACGCTAAAGCTTACGTGATGCCAAACACCCTTAATATCAGTAAATCGAAAATCAACAAATTCTACTTCGTGCTTCTTGCAATATTCAAAAAATTCCGCCACCGCTTTTTTGTCTGTCTCTATTTTACTCATTAAGCAAACTCCAAAATCAAATGCGATATTATAAAACTTCTTTTATCAAAAAATATTAAAATCTCCTATATAAAATTCAAAATCTCCTATAAGTCCCAAAAATTGCTCCCTAAGCCCTAAAAACTAACAAGTAAAGATTATATCTATAAAATAAACCCAAAACCTATTTATCTCGTCATTGCGAGGCATAAGCTGAAGCAATCTTTGAATCATTCTCGCTTAGCTTTTTTGCTTTTAAACTCCCTCTCTAAAGCTTTTGCTTCAAAATAAAATTTAATGAGTCCTCCTTTATACCA
>JAFLSC010000048.1 GCA_022511145.1 Helicobacter sp. | reverse complement strand
TAAATTTGAGGTGGAATAATACTATTTTGTAAAAAAAAAGCAAACTTAAAGTAAATTAATTTTATAATTTTAAGATTCCTAAAATTTAATAATCTTTCATTCATATCCTCGATTTTCTATAAAATTTCAATTCTTATAAAATTTTAGAGTGTTTTAACTCTCCTTAGTGTAAAATGGCTATTTATTTTTGGAGATTTTTTAATGATTGATTTAAAGCTTTTGATAAACGATTTTGATGAAGTTGCCCAAAAACTCTCAAAACGCAATATTGATGAAGTTTTACTTACCACCCTCAAAGAAACCACACTTCAATACAAACAAAAAAGAGTTACCCTAGAGGATTTGCAAGCAAAGCAAAATGCAAAATCTAAGCTCTTTGCACAATACGCCCAAGAAAAAAAAGATATTCAAGAACTTAAAAAAGAATGTGATTTTCTTAAATCCCAAATCACCCTCCATTCACAAGAACTAGAAATATGGGAAAATAAATTACAAGAACTAAGCACCACAATCCCTAATATTCCAGATTCCAAAACGCCTTTTGGAAAAGATGAGCAAGATAATATCGAAATCAAAAAAGTGCTAACCCCGCGGGAATTTTCTTTTAAGCCCAAAGAGCATTGGGAACTTGCCCAACAAAATGGTTGGATAGATTTTGAGCGAGGCGTTAAACTTGCTAAAAGTCGCTTTAGTGTGCTTAGAGATAAGGCGGCTAAAATAGAAAGGGCTTTAATTAATTATATGCTTGATTTTAACACCCAAAGGGGTTTTAATGAGATTGCCACACCTGCGATTGCAAACGCACAAACACTTTTTGGCACAGGACAGCTTCCTAAATTTGAAAATGATTTGTTTAAAATTGCAGATTTTATCGATGAAGAAGCCCCAAAAGATGAACCCAAAGGACACCAGCTCTACCTTATCCCTACCGCAGAAGTTACGCTTACTAATCTCTATCGTGATGAGATTTTAGCTCAAGAGAATCTCCCTTTAATGATGACAGCTTACACACCTTGTTTTCGCAAAGAAGCAGGGAGTGCAGGGAGAGATACAAGAGGCATTATCCGACAACATCAATTTGATAAAGTTGAGCTTGTCGCTATCACAACACCCAAAGATAGTGATGCAATGCAAGAATATATGGTAACGTGTGCGTCTGATTTGCTTGTTTCGCTTGGCTTACCTCATCGGCTTATTCAGCTTTGTGGAGGAGATTTGGGATTTAGTGCAAGCAATACGATTGATATTGAAGTTTGGTTGCCCGGTCAAAATTGCTATCGTGAGATTAGCTCAATCTCTAATACAAGAGATTTTCAAGCCAGAAGGGCAAAAATCCGCTACAAAGACGCAAACAAAAAAAATATTCTCGTCCATACCCTTAATGGCTCAAGCCTAGCAGTAGGGAGAACTTTAGTCGCCATTATGGAAAATTACCAACAAGAAGATGGGAATATTGCAATCCCAGAAGTTCTAAAACCTTATTTAAAGTAGAGAGAAACAATGCCAGATAATACTCCTAACACACAAAATAACCAAATCATACAGCTTGATGACAACTTCGATATTCTCCAAGATGTCCTTAAAAATAAAAAAGAGCCGCAAGAACCACAAAAGCCTTCAAATCCTTTGGATAAACTTTTAGATTTTTTTAACAAGCATAAGAAAATATCGATTCTTGCCTTTTTTCTTTTACCGATTTTCTTATTAGCGTTGATTTTTGCCATTGCTCATCTTTTTAAAGAAGAAAAAATCCAGCAACCACCACCATTAACGGCACAAGAAAGCCCTGCTTTTAATATTGAAAAAGGGGGTGATTTAATCACTGATGCTCACAGCCTAGATGCTTTGATTCAAAAAGCAAATTTTTTATACACGAGTGGGAATAAAGTTGAAGCTCTTGACTTATTTGGTAAAATCTCAAATTATTCAGAAGGTTTATCAAACTACAATCTTGGCGTTGCCCAAATGCGTGAAAAATCCTACCAAGAGGCTTTAAAATCTTTTCAAAGAGCTATTGATTTGGGTGAAGACCGCGTTATTAGTTCCCTTAATGCAGCTGTTTGTTCTTTGTATTTGGGGAATAATTTACAATTTCAATATTATATTACTCTTGCACAAGCTTATTTGCCTTATGCGGGAAATCTCCCTCTTTATTCTTATTTATATGGATTAGCTGATTATTATCAAGGTAACTATATTGAAGCTCTCTCTCCTCTTTTGCGTAGAAATTCTGAATATTACCAAAAAGAAAATGATTATCTTTTAGCCTCACTTTATTCTTATTTTAATAACGATTATCAAGCCATTGATTACTTAAGTCGCTATGGTGAAGAGCCTCAAAATTGGCTTAATCTAGGGCTTTTATATGCAAGGATTGGAGATTATGTGCGAGCTGATAATCTCTTGCAACAAAATATTCAAGCCTATGGGGAAAATATACAATCTGATATTGCACTAGAACTTGTTAAAATCAAACTTTCTCAATTTGAAAATGCAGGAAAAATTCTTGAAAAATATGCCAACAATCAAGAGGATATTGATAAAAACCCTTACCCCATTCGTATCACCTTAAAAGATAAATTTTTTGATATTAACTTGGCACAAAAGCGATTTTGGGATAATTTTAATAATTCAAGGCTCAATTCCTATAAGCTTATTTTTTATTTTGCACCCTATCAGGTTTTTGACGCTAAAGAGGCTTTTAATATCATACAAGAAGGTGGGCTTAATATTCATATTGAAAATTTACAAGAAGCTAAAGAAATACTTTTAAGGGGACAGACTATCTCTCGCGTAAATCGCAATATTGCTAATGCGGTTTTAGAATCCCTCAATGGTAATATTCGCAACGCCAACACACTCTTAGAAAATGCTGTCAAAAGCTACCCTAACCATTCTATTTTGCATTATAATTTAGGCTTAAATTATGCTCAAATGGGAGAATATGATAATGCCTATCATCATTTTTTACGCTCTTTTCACCTCAATCCCAAAGATTTAAAAGCAGGAATTTTTGCCTTAATTGCAGGTAATCTTACACACAGAGATAATCAAAGGCTTATTAGCGATATTGGTAGGGAAGTTGCTAATATACAAAATGACCCTGCGGAGGAAAATTTTATTTTGGGGCTTTTGAGTTTTGCTCGTGATGGAAACCCTCAATTAACCGATTGGAATCTCTTAGAGTCTAATAAAACAGCTGTTTATTACGCCTTAGAATTTGCCAAAAATGTAGTTTTGGGCGACCAAAGCGGACTTATCCGCTCGGCTAATGCCCTCAAAGAACTTCTCCCTAATGACCCTATTACGAATATGTTAGCCCTCTTGGCACTCAATTACAAAGATAATCCCAAAGAATTATCGCTCAAATTGCAAGGCTATTATCAAGATAAAAATATCAATAAAGAAGGAATCTATTATGGACCTGCGATTGTGAGGGAATTTTACATTGAAATGGCACATATTATCGGGACTTTGCACTATGTCCAACAAGATTTGGATTTCCGACTCATTTCAGAGCAAAAAGACCCGCGAGGCGTAATTCAAGCTTTGGCTTTGACTTATTTGTATTTGCAAGAATTTGAAAAATCTTTCACACTTTATAATAGCCTCATTGATGATTTCAAAGAAGATGATACCCAAACCTATTTTTTAGCGTCCGTTGCAGCTATTGGTGCTAATCACACAGAAAATGCCGCTGCTCTTTTGCAGCTCTCTAAACTTGAATCCCCTACGAATTATGATACCAAAATTGCCATAGGGCTTTTGCACCAACAAGAAAAGAACTTTCACGCTGCCTCTACGCAATTTACCACTATCGGTAATAGTGGCACCTCCTCGGAATATTTTGATTTTAAAATCGATACAACCGAGCTTTTAAAACGCATTAATATGAATTAAAACGCCCTCTAAAATCGCATCAATATCGCCATCTAAAATCGCATCAGTATTAGTATAAGCGAGGTTTGAGCGTAAATCTTTGACTTGCTGATAAGGGGCTAAAACATAACTGCGGATTTGGTGTCCCCAGCCAATCTCACTTTTTTCCTCATTAGCATTTTGTTCCTCTCGCTTTTGCCGCTCTAGCTCATAGAGTCTTGATTTTAAAATCTTAAAAGCGGTGGCTTTGTTTTTGTGCTGACTCCTATCATTTTGGCATTGCACGACAATATTTGTAGGAATATGCGTAATGCGGATAGCTGACTCTGTTTTGTTAATATGCTGTCCTCCTGCCCCTGAAGCACGATAAGTATCAATCCTTAAATCTTTTTCCTCAATGGCAATTTCAATATCATCATCAATTTCAGGCGTTACTGATACTGAAGCAAAGCTTGTGTGCCGCTTGGCATTGGCATCAAAAGGTGAAATTCTAACCAAACGATGCACACCATTTTCAACTTTAGCATAGCCATAGGCATTTTCCCCTTTGATAATAAAACTCGCATCTTTGATTCCTGCTTCCTCGCCCTCTTGATAATCCAATAACTCTACTTTAAATCCCCTTCTCTCTGCCCATCGCAAATACATTCGATACAAAATACTCGCCCAATCTTGCGATTCTGTCCCTCCTGCTCCGGGCGTAATTGTAAAGATTGCATTTGCCCCATCAATCTTATCACTAAGCATTACTTCAATCTCTGCTCCCTTGATTTGCTCCTCTAAATGCCCTGCTTCCTCAAAAAGCAATCCAAGTGTTTCAGAATCCTCCTCACTTTGGGCAATCTCGAATAATTCTTTAGAATCCAAAAAGCTTTTATGGGCTTGCTGATATTTTTCTAGCTGCCTTTGGTATTTTTTCTTTTCTTTTTGTAATTCTCCTGCTTTTTTTGTGTCTTCCCAAAATTCCTTTTGCTGCTCAAAACTTGTGATTTCATCAATTTGCTTTTGGAGCTTTTGGGGTTGCATAATCTTTTCTATGTTGTTAATTTTCTTTTCTAATTCTTTTAAAAGCTCGCTATATTCGTAATTATCCATTATTTTTCCTTTTTATGCTGCTTGATATTTTTATGCCTCTTTACAAAAATTTGCTGAAATATTACCACAACTCTTGCTTTTAAAAATCAAAAACACTCAAAAATCGCTTAGCTCTCTTGCTTTTAGGATTGCTAAAAAAATCTTTGGGTGTTGCTATTTCAGCGATTTTTCCTTCATCAAAAAACACAATCCTATCTGCCACATTTTGAGCAAATTTCATTTCGTGCGTTACGATAATCATTGTCATTCCCTCACTTGCAAGCTCTTTAATCACATCTAAAACTTCTTTTACCATTTCAGGGTCTAAAGAAGCCGTAACCTCATCAAAAAGCATTATTTCAGGATTCATACATAAAGCACGCACAATCGCTACCCTTTGTTTTTGTCCCCCGCTTAATTCTTTGGGATAAGAATCTTTTTTATGACTCAATCCCACCCTTTGCAGTAATCCCAAAGCTTGTGCTTCAGCCTCCTTTTTGTCTCGTTTTTGAACTTTTAGGGGAGCAAGGAGGATATTATCCAAAACATTAAGATGAGGGAAAAGCTCATAGTTTTGAAAAACCATTCCGATTTTTTGTCGGATAAGATTCCATTTTGTTTTAGAAGTCTCTTTAGCATTAATCGTTTGGGAAGCAAAAGTAATACTACCTTCTTGAATCTTTTCTAAACCATTAATACAACGCAAAAAAGTGCTTTTTCCACACCCGCTAGGACCAAGTATCACACACACTTCACCTTTTTGAATAGTTAGAGAAATATCCTCTAAGACTCTGTGATTGTTAAAACTCTTTGTTAAATGAGTAATTGCTAATAAAATCTCTTCTTGTCTGTGATGCGACATTCTTTGTCCTTAGAGTTTAGTTTCTAAATATTTGCTATAACGCGACAGAGGGTAACAAAGAGCAAAATACAAAACCATAATTCCTCCATAAATCCAAAAGCTCACATAAGGTGAGGCGATGAGATTTACCTCAATAATTTGCTGCCCGACTTTGAGTAAATCGCTCACACCAATCAAAGCCGCCAAAGAAGTAGTTTTAATCATTCTTGTAAAAAGATTCACCAAAGAGGGTAAGAGCGATTTAAAACTTTGGGGAAAAATCACATAAATTTGCACTTGATATTCCTTTAGCCCCAAAGCTCTTGCACTTTCACTTTGGTGTTTGGGTAAGCTTGTAATAGCCCCTCGCACCAAATCCCCAATCTCTGCAATCCCCCAAAGTGAAAAAACCAAAATACAAGCCCCTATCCCGCTAAGATTTAAAAATCCTGAAAAACCAAAATAAACAATAAAAAGCCACGCTAAAATCGGAATAATCCTAATACTCTCCAAATAAAAACGACAAATCACCCTAAGCCACCAAAAGGGCAAAGTCATTAAATAACCTAAAATAAATCCCAATAAACAAGAAAAAAATATCGATATTAAAGCAATCTCAAAGGTAATCCAAACCCCTTCTAAAAGACGCCAAAAACTCCCCAATAAAATATCCATTAAAAAATAACCTTTTTATAATATCGCTCCAAAAGTGAAAACAACACAGAAAGCGGCAAAAGCACAATCAAATAACAAACCACCAAAAGCACAAGTGTTTCATTAGTTTTGTAATAACTTCCAATTAAATCCTTAGTAACATACAAAACATCAGGCAAGGCAATGGCTGTAACTACTGATGTTTCCTTTAAAAGAAAAATAGCATTAGCCCCTAATGCGGGGAGACTTACCATTAAACTTTGAGGTAAAATCACATAGACGATTAATTGTATCTCACTTAGCCCTAAACTCCTTCCGCTCTCAAGCTGTGTTTTTCCTACCGCTTCTAACCCTGCACGAAAAGCCTCTGCC
>JAFLSC010000047.1 GCA_022511145.1 Helicobacter sp. | reverse complement strand
GAATTTAAAAAGCGGCTAAAACCTCTATGTTCAAAGCCTCAATTTGAGCTTTATTTTACCATAAGAGAATTTAAAAAGCGGCTAAAACTGAAGTGTCGGTGTGATTGTGTGAATTTTGATTTTACCATAAGAGAATTTAAAAAGCGGCTAAAACAGATTCTTTTCTTTCTTTCAAATTTGGCTTATTTTACCATAAGAGAATTTAAAAAGCGGCTAAAACTCATCTTTTACAATCCAAATCAACCCGAGTATTTTACCATAAGAGAATTTAAAAAGCGGCTAAAACTTGCGGGTGTGGGGGGGGGAGTGGAAAAACTAATTTTACCATAAGAGAATTTAAAAAGCGGCTAAAACTATGAAAATGAGGTTAAAAAAACTCAAATTATTTTACCATAAGAGAATTTAAAAAGCGGCTAAAACTGGCAAGGGAGACTCCATTAAGGATTGAATATTTTACCATAAGAGAATTTAAAAAGCGGCTAAAACCTGTTGCTTTTGTTACTCTTACTTATGATAATTTTACCATAAGAGAATTTAAAAAGCGGCTAAAACTTGAATTTTTCACGCACAATATAGGGATTCATTTTACCATAAGAGAATTTAAAAAGCGGCTAAAACACTTAATTTACATTTTTTAAGGTAAGGTTGCGTTATTGTCCTCTTGAAGTTCTTTATTGATATTAAGAATTTTAAGGATTTTTTGATTACTTTTAGTTAATGTTTTAAACTCTACGCGTCTTGAGAGTTCTGGTGTCTCAAGTGGTTTGGCAAAGGATAGTCCATTAGAACGTAAGACACTGACAAGCCATTGCTTGTCTTGATTGATTTTTGGATTCTCAAAGCAATAGCGTAAAACCTCTAAAGCTCTAGCTGCAGAGAGTTCCGCATTCCCCAAATAACGTTCATCAAAGCCTTTGGCATTTTGCCATTCTGTTGAGGTATGCCCCTCGATACGAATTTCCTCAATATCATTTTTATATTTTTCTTGAGTTAGGATTTTGACATAACGTGGAAAAAAATCGTCTAAAATCTCTTTGAAACGCGATTTAACGATTTTTTTTCCTTGGTCAAATAAAATATCTGGCTCTCTAAAACGCACGGTATTATCAGTGTCAATCTCTGCATTCCAACGCTCTAAATTACTAGCAAATTCCGCTACCAAATCCTTATAAAGCTCAATTTGTAAATCCTGATGAGTCTTAGCAACATCACTCATTTGCTTATTAAGCTCTAAGAGCTGTTTATTTTGATTGGCTAATTCCCTTTGCGTTGAGCTAATAACCACCATATAAGAAACCGCAATGAGTAAGAAAATCATCATTACTCCTGCCATCATATCAGAGATACTAATCCATTCGTTTCCTTTAAAATCTCCTGCCATTAATTTCTAGCCCCCATTAACTCGCGAATCCTACGCAAAAACCATTCATAATCTTGCCTAAATCCCAAAGTAATATTAGATAAAGCTGAATCTAGCTCGCCTAGTGATTGACAAAGGTTAGTATTGAGTGTGGAAGTTTCACTCAAAGAGGAGCTGATATTTTCTTGTATGATTCTTAAAATCGTATCAACCTCTTTACGATTTTGCTCTAAAGATTGATAAGTTTTATTGAGGGCTTCACTAAGGTTTTGTTGGAGTTTGTTAAATTCACTCAAAAGAGCGGCACTAACATTTTTGGGTGCTTCAACACTTTTTTTAGTGAGGACTTCAAGGAGTTGGACATAATGATTTGCCATACTAATAAGTGATTTTTCTACCTTTTGCTGCAATTCCCCATAAGATTCTAAAATCTTTTTGGAATGTTCATCTAAACGCGTATGAGAGACTTTAACAACCTCACTAGCAAGATTTTGCATACTTGCTAAGACTTGCTGACTTTGCGTATTGAGCTTGGCTAGAATATCTGCTAGGCGTTGGTGCAAATCTTGTTGCAAACTTTCGTGGCTTTTGAGGCTTTGAGCTTGGGCTTTTTGTAATTCCTCCAAATGGGTTTGAGAAAATTTTGTAAGCCCTTCTTGATAGCTATCAAAAGTATTTTTGAAATAAATTGCTATGGAATCAAGAGCATTTTTGTAAGTTTCTCCCAAAGTTTCGCGGATTTGGTCTTGCGTTTGTGCTTGGTATTGTTTGGATTCTTTAATCATCTCTTGGAGATTGTCCCTAAAGTTTTGGGAATTTTGGGAGAGATTTTGTGCTAGAGTCTCGGAGTAATTTGTATTTTGAGTCAATAAAGACTCAATGCTGTTTTTGATTGTCTCATTGGTGCTTAAGAAAGATTCCTCGATATTTTGCGTGCTTTGGCTTAGAGAATTAGCAGTATCATTGAGTAGGGTATCAAGACTTTTGGTTACCACTGCCATTGAATCTTCAATCTCTTTGGAGAGTGTTTGGAGTGTTTCTTTAGATTGGTTAAAGTTTTCTTGCAGGGTTTTTGTGCTGTTGCCTAAGAGGGAATCAAGATTGACAATCGCATTAGCAATATGTTGTTCAAGGGCATTGGAGTTTTCCTCAAGGTGTTTTTGGGTTTGGAGATTTATTTCATTGAAATGATGATTGGTTTTTTTAAAACTTGCTTCGAGATTTTGCGTGTGTCTGATTAGGGTATCATCGCCTTTTTTTGCTTGGTTTTCAATCAAAAGCAAGGATTCTTTTTGGGCATTGCTTAAAATCTCTAAAGCATTATTGAAACTTTCTTTGATTTCAGCAATTCTATTTTGGATACTCTCGCTAATGCTTGATAAAAGTTCAAGATTTTTGTGTTTGAGTTCAGAATCTGAAGTTTGCAAATGCTCCATAAAGTCTTTCAAATCCGATTTCAACCCTGCTAATAACTCTTCTAGCTGATTTTTGTTTTGGGTAATGTATTGGGTGTTGAATTGTATAAATTGAGATTGCAAATCTACCAAAGAAGTAGAAAGCTCACGATGCCCATCTTGGAGGGCTTGGGTATTTTGCTGCAAGATTTGTGTGGTTTGTTCTTGGTGTTTTTGCGTTTGTACTTCTAAGAAGCTCGTTAAGCCTTCAAGAGAATTTTTCGTAAAATCTTGCGTTTGGGTGGTGCTGCTTGTGAGAAAATCTTCCAGATTTTTGAGGATTTCTTGGGTGTATTGGTTTTGAGCTTGGGTTTTTTCTTGGAGAAATTCCCTTAAGGATTCTAAGGTATTTTGGGTAAAATCTTGTGCTTTAAGTGAGCTTTGCTCTAAGGTTGCCTCAAAGGCTTTGAGTGAATCTTTAGCGTGTTCTTTTGCCTGCGAGCTACCTTCTTGGAGGAATTTTCGCACACCCTCTAGAGAATCTTTTGTTAAATCCATTGTTTGTGCGTGGCTTGATTCAAGTGTTTTAATTAAGCTATCAACAGAATTTAAAGCAACATTAGCGTTTTCGTGCATTTTATCAAAACCAGAGAGCAGGGAGGAGAGTTTTTGATTTTCTACCCTTGAGGCTTCAATACTATGAGCCAAAGCCGTATAAATATCAATCACTTCTTGGTTACGCTTCACGATTAAACTTAAAGATTCTTTGGATTTTTCAAAGACTTCTAGAGTGCTTTTTAATGAGCTTTCAATGCCGACAATTGAATCTTTATAGCTCTCTTGCCAGCTAATAAGCTGCATTACCGCCCCATTAAGCTCTTTGAAATTATCGCCAAATTGTTCAGTGATTTTTTGATTAAAATCTTTAATAACTCCCTCTAATGCTCCAATAAGCTCTTTACTTGCTCCTTGTGCTAAATGGTGCATTGCTTCTTTTAAGGCTTGGTTAGTTTGGGAAAATTCATTTTGAATCATACTGAAATTTTGAGTTTGGAGTGATTGATGTTCTTTGTGAGCTTGTTTTTGGGATTCCAAAAGATTTTCATTAAGCACAACAAGTTTTTTGAGTTCCCCCAAATCATCGAGTTTAGAAGCTTGCAGGGAGAAATATTCCATCATATTTTCCATATCACTTTTGACAACTTTACTTTTTTGGGCGATAGAAAGTAAAATCGCTAATGCCATACCCAAAATAGAAGTGTAAAAGGCGATTTTTAGCCCATCAAGCAGTAAAGGCACAGATTCTTCAATATGACTTGTATCAAATTCTTGCAATCCGATAAAAATCCCCACAAAAGTCCCCAAAACCCCCACACTCATAATGATAGATTTGAAATCTCTGTGTTTTTGTTTCCCATAACTGATATAATCCCAAAGGGCTAGTGCCAACATCGCAAGAGTAAATAGGGTATTAATAATCATTGCTTGCATTTTCTACCTCTTCTTTCTTTTTTTGGTTTCAAATCGTTCATCATCAAGCCAATCGGGCTTCTGGATTTGTGTCCGATTGCGATTAGCAAGATACAAACCAAACCGAATAGCTAATACTACCACTAAAAAGGTTAAAACCGCTGAAATAATTGTTTGAATATCTTGGATTCCTCCAAACATACCTCCTCCTTATTCTCTTTGAACTTGAATATCAATATTCATTCTACCGGATTCTTGTAAAACCCCAACCACTGAAATAAAAGATTCAAACGCACTTTTAGAATCTCCTCTTAGCAAAATAGGAGAATCTTGAGGAAGTTTAAGTACTTCTTGCTTGAGGGATTCTAAGCTAAGTGGCGTTTTATCTAAGAAATACTCACCTTTAGCATTAATGGTGATTTCAACTTCCTTTAGAGGTTTATCAATCTTTTGAGAACCTTCTGATTTAGGCAAGGTAATAGGGATTTTCCCTTGAGCAATAAAAGTCGCACTGGTTAAAACAATCACGAGCAAAACAAGCATAATATCAATAAAAGGGACAATATTAATGCTATCCATTCGTTTAAAATGCTTCATTGCTCCCATTCCTTTGATGAGGTTTTACCCTGCTTTTTTTCTTGAATTAGCTCCCATTTGGCAAGCAGTACTTCACTTTTTCGCGTAAGAAGATTGTAAAAAATAATTGAAGGGATTGCTACAAATAACCCTCCTGCAGTTGCATAGAGTGCTAAAGCTAATCCTGTCATAATACCTGCTGTATCCACAATGCCGGATTGTCCGATTTGAATAAAGGTTAAAATAATCCCAAAAACCGTTCCAAGTAGCCCAACATAAGGAGCATTAGAACCAATCGTAGCAATCAAAGTAAGATTTTTAGAAAGGTCGATTTCTAATTCGGTTTTGTTTTCATACAATACAAGCTTAATGTAACGATAAAATAGAAGCCTCTCAATGCTTGCCCATAAGGCTATTATACTCATCAAAAATAAAACACCTAATACGCTGTATTCCACAATATCTTTTAAAGGTAAATTTGACATTTTTTCTCCTACCTCCAATGTTCTTTTAACGCTTGTGCGATTTCACGATTTTGGATTTTCTCCTTGAGGCTTTCTCGCTTATCGTGGAGATTTTTCCCTTTAGCAAGGGCGATTTCAAGCTTTGCTTTATTTTTGGCATTAAAATAGAGTTTTAAAGCTACGATACTCATTCCGCTAACTTGCGATTTCCCAAAAAGTTTATCAATCTCTTTTCTATGCAAAAGCAATTTTCTTGGACGTTTTTCATCAGGCTTGTAATAAGGATTTGTCGTTCCTAATGTGCTAATATGGGCTTGGAACAAAAAGGCTTCCCCTTGAATAATTTTAACAAAGCTATCTTTGAGATTGACTCTTCCTGCACGGATTGATTTAACTTCACTCCCTTTTAACTCAATACCTGCTTCCATTTTCTCCAAAATAAAAAAATCAAAAGTAGCTTTTTTGTTGGTTGCGATAATTTTCATTGTGCCTCTTTTGATTTTTCTAATTTTTTGGGTTTAAAAAAGCAACTCCCGCTACCGCTAAGAAACAATCCCAAATCTGCAAATTCTTGTAATTTAGGGTATAAATCCAGCACAGCAGGAAGCAAGTCATTGTTTTCATAAGGGGTGTTTTGCAAAACCTTAACATTGTTAAGATTTGCCCAATGTTGCGTGATTTTTTCTTGATTTATTGAGGCGAGGTAAAATTTACTTGCATAATGCCGATAAACTTCAGCAGTATTACAATGGATTTTTGGCGTAATAATTTCAACCTCAAAGGGTAAATCCTCACAAACTTCAATAATTTCTCCTCTACCACGCACATTAGCAATCTTAGCTTTAGAGACAAAAAAGGGGATATCACTTCCGACTTTTAGGGCAATTTGGCTTAATATTGCTGGGGTGATTTTTAAATCCAAAGTTTCATTTACCCAGCATAAAAAAGCCGCTGCATTTGAGCTTCCACCGCCAAGTCCACCGCCGCTTGGAATCTTTTTTTCCACTTCAATTTTAAGATGATTTAAAAAATGTTTTTGTTCTTGATTAACATAAGGCAAGATTGCTTGATAAGCTTTATAAAGGGTATTTTGTTCTTTTGGGCAATCAAAATCTCCACAGATTTGAAAATCATCACTTTGGCTAACTTCTAGAGTATCAAAAAGATGAGGAATAAGCATAAAGCGGGAGAGGAGAGAGTGGTATTCTTGATTGTCATAAGTAATTTTACCGACAATTTTTAAAAAAAGATTGACTTTAGCATAAGAGTAAAACATTAAGATTTCTTTTTGACACTCATTAGCTTACCAAGCTCAATTTCTTTGTATGCTAAGGATTTTTTGTTTTCTTCAAGAATCGCAGCCCTTAGCTCTTCTCGCAAAATCAGGAGATTAGGCGGAGCTTCAAAGCCTATTTTGACAATGCCTTTTTCAATAGCGATGATTTTAATAGTGATATTATCACCAATCATAACACTTTCGTTTTCTTTCCGAGATAAAATTAGCATAAAGGAATCCTATTTAAACAATATTGAATACTTTGGTTTTGATTTGTAATTATAGAAAAAAAATCCTCAAAATACACTATATATTTTTTATCTTTGCAAATTTTTAGCTCTTTTTGGGTAATTTTTTTCCCCACAAGCATTTTTTCTCTTAAGTTGTTATCGTTTTGGAGATTGATTTTTTCAAAAGGTAAAATCGCAAGAGGATTTAAATCTCTCTCTTTCTCATAGCACAATCCTCCTTCACTCAAACGTTCCAAATAGCTTAATCCCCCAAAAGTTCCTAATTCTTTGGCTATCAAATCCCCTAATGAGCGGACATAACTCCCTTCACTTACCCACACTCTAAAAGTTAAAAAAGGGTG
>JAFLSC010000046.1 GCA_022511145.1 Helicobacter sp. | reverse complement strand
AAGTGGTTATAGTGCCAATGCAAAAATGGTTTCAACTATTGATGAAATGATTACAACCTTGCTTGGAATCAAGCAATAATAGGTAATTAGGATTTGGATTTTACTTTGTTATTGCAAGGGGCTTTAGTCCCGCAATCTTTGCAATAATCTCTTTTATTCTTTTACCCTGTCATTGTAAGAGGTATTAACTTCGTGGCAATTTCTTTTGAGGGATTTAAGGTTTTTGAATTTTAAGATTTTAAAACACCACCAAGTTTTTAGAATCTTATCCTAAAAACTTAGCGGCTTAGTTTAGCCTAGCTAACCCGCAAAGCAAGGCTTAAGAAAGATTGTGTGTTTTAAGCACCACTTAAGTGGGTTTAGCTTATAATGGCTTTTGATTTATTAAGTTAGGTTTTAATCTTAGTTTTTAATAACTAGGATTAAAACGATTAAAGCAATGATAAAAATCGTTGTTTCAATCATTCCACACCTCCTAAACCTCAAGCCTTGCTTTAAGTTTTCAAAGGTATCCTAAAACACACCGCCATTATAGCATATTCGATAAAATTTTGAAAATAAAGTTGTCATTGCGAGAGTTCGTAAGAACTCGTGGCAATCTAAAAAAGAGGTTGCTTTAATTTTCGGTTTTTTTCATATCATCTTGTGCCTTGTCTATTGATATAACCAACCAAGCTAAAGAGCCTACAAGGCAAACTAGAGCAGTGAAAAAAAGTATTAGTCCATTAATCATTCCATTTCTCCTAAGATTTTTCTAGCTACTAGGTATTTTTTAAGCAAAATTACAAAACTAGCAAAAATGATAACACTTGCGATAATGCCTAAAATCATCTGCATTACATTGAGCCTTTCAATGTTAATGATAGCATACCCAACAACACCAAAGAGTGAAGTCGTCAAAAGTAGCAGATACGCTCTATAAGTAGCAATATCCTCTTTAATGATTTCTTTTTTACTCATTCAAAAATTATAACACAAAATCAGTGAATTTATTTCGACATTGCAAGAAAATTCGGGAGAATTTTCGTGGCAATCTAAAAAAGAGGTTGCTTTAAATTTCAAGAGAGAATGTTTAAAGATTGCTTCGGCTAACGCCTCACAATGATGATTAAAAAAGCCTTGCAATGATGAGAGAATTAAGATTTTTGGATTTTAGAATGTTTTAAGAGATTAGTTTTTGATTGCTTCGGGGCTGAAGCCCCTTTGCAATGATGAGAGTTGATTAGAAGTCGTAGCGAGCTTCGAATCGGACTCTTTGTCGTTTTTTATCGTCCCAACCATTTACCTCGCTACCTCTATTGTCTTTGAAGCTTTCTTGCAAGTAAGCGTAGAATGCAGAAAGAGTGAGTTGGTCAGTGTGTTTCCAGCTTACAGTTGGAGCGATTTCAAAGAAATCTGCTTTGTCTTTATTGTCTCCTCTCATTTTATCCCATTTTCTTTCGTTAGTTCCTGTGGCAAATTCTAAGCCTGTATTAAGTCTGCCATCAACGAAAGCATAGCCTAAAGCACCATAGAATACATTGATAGTTTGCTCACCACCAAAGGCTTGAGCTCCATAAGGTCTTAGGGCTGAAGTTGAGAAGCCTAAACTTGGGTCTTGCCACCAGATTTTCCCTGCTCTTGACATATTTGTGCCTTCATCTTCAAGGGCTACGGAAGTTCCGCTTGCGAAGTTTGTGATATAACCGATTCTTGCGTCAAAAGGAATGTCAAAATCAGCAGTGGTATTGACACCGAGTTCTAATACAACAAGGTCATTGTCTGCTACGATATTAGCTTTATTGCCTGAATTAGCCGCTATACCGTGAAGTGTAGCAAATACAGAATCATCATCATTGTTTAATGCTGCATAGGTGTATTGGAGTTTTGCTCTTAAGAGGCTGTTTTTCCAAGAAAGTTCTCCGAAAATCAACGCATCTACGGCATTATCAATATAGAAGCCCCAGAGTTGTCCTCCAAATGTCCCAACATCAGTGTCGAGGCTATAAATCCCTGCAAGAACATAGAGGTTTTCATCAACAGTGTTGTTAGAGCCAAGATTAGCACTACCATTCCAGTGTCGTCCTCCAAATTGTGGTATTAGCTGTCCAGTTATTGGGTTAATTTGTGGGTTAGTAATATTGGGATTAGTAAGTCCATACCCGTCATTGATTGCCCAAGAGTCAAAGAAACCTGCGGCAAGTGTTAAGCCGGGTAAATCACTATTAAGAGCTAAGATACCTGTGCCTCTATCGCCATCAGCTGCGTTGGTTACAGGAGTATTAAGGAGTTGCTTACCTGCTAAAATAGTGGTTGCGGTGCTATCGGGTGTGATAGTTGCATAGAAGCTTTGGACACCGAATGTTCCTTGGTCAGCTCCTGCACCTGTACCTGCTTCGCTTTGGAGGAATGGAGCAGCGGGAGCGGGATTGCTATTTCCTTTTCCGTGATTAACATTAGCATTTTGGTTGTTATACCATAAACCGAGGTTTAAAGCAATGTTGTTTGTAGTGGGAGTTTTGAAATCTGCTTGTGCTCTCCACCAGTGAGCTTGGAGTCCTCTGTTCTTGTCAGCAGGAGCTGTACCAAAATTTTGGCGGTCATCGTTGAATCGGTATCGTAAATAACCACTCACATCAACGCCACGAATCGCGTCTTCAAGCGGCTGAGCAAAGCTTGCTGTCGACAAAGCACCTAACGCAATGCTAGCTGCCAAACTAACTTTTAAAAGTTTCATTTTAATCTCCTTTTTGAAATTTGAAAATTACACTGCTATTGTAGCCTAAAAAAAAAGTAAAAGTCAAGGAATCAGCTCAAATTTTTGGGGAATTGGTGTAAATTTGTGGGATTTGGTTTGGATTTAGTATTGTTTTTTGGATTGCTTTGGCTAATGTCTCGCAATGATGAGGAGGGGAAAAAGGCTTGTAATGATGATTAAAGGTGTTGTAATGATTTGGGTTTAGTGCGTAAAAAGAGGTTTAATTTATTTCGAGCAATAAGGCTAAGGTTATTTTTAGTTTGTTTAAAAATTTCCTCATCACATTTTTGAATAAATGTTGCTTTTCTTGCTTTAAAAACTATGCTTTTGATTTGGTCGCTTAAGATAGCTCCTGTTTTGTTTTGGACTAGGCAAAGCACCTCAAAAGGATAATTTTTTATTTTGCTTGTTAGTGGCACACAAAGACAAAGTCCGCTTTTTTGGTTGTATTCTTTAGAACTTAGAACGAGGGCTGGTCTCTTTCCTTTTTGTTCGTGTCCGCTTTTTAAAATCATATAAAAATTATGATAAAGATATGATTAATAAACTCTTATAATGCGTGTAAGAATATGTATAATTATGGTTTTGAATAGTTTGGGGATTTTTGGTGTAATGATGAAGGAATTATTATTGTTTTTATATTGTGTAGTGATTTTAAGTTTAAAGTTGTAAAATTATAAATGTAAATTTTAGCAAAAAGGAAGTGTTATGCGTGAAATTTCTTGTAAGGATATTACTCAGGTGGTGGCAAAGCTCTGTATTCAGGCGTGTTGTCAAGTAACTGATGATATGAAAAGGGCTTTTGAGAAGGCTAGGAATAGTGAAAAATCCGAGCTAGGTAAGGATATTATCGGCAAAATCTTGGATAATGCGAAAATCGCTGGTGAAGAGATGATGCCTATCTGTCAAGATACCGGTATGACGGTGGTTTTTGTTGAGATTGGGCAAGAGGTGCATTTGGTTGATGGGTATTTAGAAGACGCGATTAATGAGGGAATCGCAAAAGGTTATGTTGAGGGGTATTTGCGAAAATCAGTGGTTAAGGACCCAATTTATCATCGAGAAAATACCCAAAATAACACCCCTGCGGTAATTCATACGAGGATTGTGCCGGGTGATAAGTTTAAAATCAAAGTTGCTCCCAAAGGATTTGGTAGTGAGAATAAAGGAATCCTTAAAATGCTCGTGCCTGCTGATGGGCTAGAGGGTGTCAAAAAAGTCTTTTTAGAGGCGGTTAAATATGCTGGTCCTAATGCCTGTCCTCCTATGGTGATTGGTGTAGGGATTGGTGGGACAATGGAAAAATGTGCGATTTTGGCGAAACAAGCAGCAGTAAGAAGTGCGGAGAGTGAAAATCCTAATCCTGAATATGCGAAGCTTGAGCGAGAACTCCTTGAACTTGCAAACCAAACCGGTGTTGGTCCTCAAGGATTGGGTGGGACTTCAACGGCGGTTAAAGTCAATGTGGAAGTGTATGCAACGCATATTGCGGGGCTTCCTGTGTGTGTGAATATTAATTGCCACGCTGCAAGACACGCTGATGCGGAACTCTAGGCTGAAAATCTAGGGATTTAATTAGGTTGTGTAGAGAATTGAGGCTTTGTAGCTTTTAAGTAAATTAAATATAAAGGAAAGATAATGGCAACGATTAAAATAACAACACCTTTAACAAAAGAAAAAGTTAAAGAGCTTAAAGCAGGGGATAATGTGCTTATTAGCGGGACAATTATTGCTGCAAGAGATGCCGCACATAAGGCTTTGACAGAGGCTTTGGCAAGGGGCGAGAAATTACCTGTGGATTTTACTAATGAAGTGATTTATTATTTGGGTCCTACACCTGCAAATCCTAGTAAAAATCAAGCTGTGGGTGCAGCAGGTCCTACAACAAGTGGGAGAATGGATAAATATACGCCAACAATGCTTGAGCAAGGCATTAGCGGAATGATTGGTAAGGGGTATCGCTCTGAAGAAGTTGTGAAAAGTATGGTAAAAAATGGAGCGGTATATATGGTCGCAATCGGCGGGGCTGGAGCTTTAATCTCAAAAAGTATCAAAAAATATGAGGTTTTGGCTTATCCTGAACTTGGTCCTGAAGCGGTAGCAAGGCTTAGTGTCGAGGATTTTCCTGCTATTGTAGCGATTGATTCTAGCGGAAATAATTTCTATGAAACCGGACAAGCTCCTTATAAAAAAGTGTAGTTTGTCTTAGATATTAAGGGCTTTTGCCCTTAGTGTTTATTTTGTGAGTTGGCTTCTTTAGGGAGCTTTTAATTTAACAAATCAATAAATTATTAAAATAAGCGTGTTTAGTTTTTAAAAGATTTCACTATGAGTGCCAACGCTGATAGCTTTTAGAATTAAAAGTTCTTCTTTTTTATCATAGATTAAGAGTAAATCGGGCTTAATGTGGCATTCTCTTAAGCCTTTTAAACTACCTTTTAATTTGTGGTCTTTATGTCGGGCTTCTAGTGTTTTGCCATTAGCAAGTTTTTCTAAGACTTCTTCAACTAATCTTAAATCGTTTTGACTAAGTTTTTTGATAGCTTTTTGATATTCTTTGGAATAAACAATTTTATATTTCATTTTTTAAAATATCTTTGTGCATTTCTTTGGCACTTAAATAAGTTTTTAATTTGCCTTTTTTGTAGGCTTTATCCATTTTTTCACTTTCTCTTTCCCATTTGGCTATGATTTCTGCTCTTGTTTTTTTTGTTTTTATTTTGGCTTGTATGCTTTTGCTAAGCCCTTTGAAAGCGGGCAAAAACTCCTCTTTAACATTTTCAATAATTAAAGTCATCATTACTCCTTTTATAGAATCTATTAATAAATTATAGCTCAAATCAGCTTGTTTTTTGATTCAAATTCTTTGGCAAGAAATTCTCCTGTGTAACTCCCTGTTTTTTTGTAAGATTTAGCAACTTGCTCGGGTGTCCCGCTATCGACAATATTTCCTCCGCGATTTCCTCCCTCTGGTCCTATATCTACGATAAAATCGGCATTTTTTATCATATCAAGATTGTGTTCAATCACAAAGACACTATTGCCTAAATCAACCAAATGGTGCAAAACCCGCACAAGCTTTTCCACATCGGCAAAATGCAATCCGGTAGTGGGTTCATCAAGCACATAAAGCGTTTTTCCTGTGTCTTTGCGGCTAAGCTCTTTGGCAAGTTTAATCCTTTGGGCTTCGCCTCCGCTTAGGGTTATGGCGTTTTGCCCTAGTGTGATATAGCCTAATCCCACATCTTGAAGAGTTCTTAGCTTTTGATGGATTTTAGGGATTTTAGCAAAAAATTCACAAGCTTCATCAACGCTCATTGAAAGGATTTCAGCGATATTTTTCCCTTTGTATTCTATCTCAAGGGTTTGTGCATTATAACGTGTCCCTTTACACGCATCACATTTCACCATAATATCGGGTAAAAAGTGCATTTCAATCTTGATTTCCCCTTCTCCTTGGCATTTTTCACAACGTCCGCCTTTGACATTAAAGCTAAAGCGGCTTACGGTGTAATTGCGGATTTGAGCTTCTTTGGTTTGGGCAAAGATTTGGCGGATTTCGTCCATTGCTCCGGTGTAGGTTACAGGATTGGAACGCGGTGTGCGTCCTATGGGGCTTTGGTCAAGATAGATGACTTTATCAAGCTTTTCTAATCCCACAATCTCAACACCATCGACTTTTTTAACTTTTTTGCGGTTGTTTAAAATCTCTTGAGCAACGGGGAGGAGAGTTTGTAGAATCAGTGAGCTTTTCCCACTGCCGCTTACACCTGTAACACAAACAAAATTTTTAAGGGGCAAACTCACACTAAGATTGTGGATATTGTTGATATTAATATTTTTGATTTCAATAAAATCTTGCTGTTTTCGCCGCACAAAATATTCGATTTTTTTCTTACCGCTTAGGTATTGTGCGGTTTGGGTGTTACTTTTGAGCAGTTGAGCAAGATTCCCGCTAAAAATGATTTCACCTCCGTATTTTCCTGCTCCTGGTCCTACATCTACGATAAAATCGGCGTGTTCGATTGTCTCTTTATCGTGTTCAACGACAATAACAGAGTTTCCTTTTTGCTGGAGATTACGCAAGGTTTTGATAAGCTTTAGCGTGTCGCGTTCGTGCAAACCGATACTAGGCTCATCAAGCACATACATTACACCCGTTAAACCGCTTCCGATTTGACTTGCAATACGGATTCGCTGCGATTCCCCACCACTTATGCTTCTAGCGTCTCTCCCTAAGGTTAGATAGCCCAAGCCCACATCATAGAGAAAATATAATCTCTCACAGATTTCTTTGAGAATAGGTGCGGCAATCATTGCTTGCTGGGGGTTAAAGTGAGAGAAATTTTGTGCATCAGCAAAGAATCCATAACATTCCTCAATAGGCAAATCCAAGAGTTCCCCTAGCGTTTTGTTAGCAACTTTTACGCTTAGAGATTCGGGCAATAGCCGATAGCCTTTGCAATCCTCGCAAGTTTTTTCACTCATATAATCGCCTAAGTCTTTATTGTCTTTAAAAATATCATAGGCAATCGCGATAATACCGCTCCAAACGCGTTTAAGTGTGCTGTTTTTCCACTGGAATTGGATTTCTTCTTGGTTACCATAGAGAATGAGTTTGCGTTGGTATTCCTCTAAATCCTCAAAACACGCTTTGGGATTGATATTGTTGGTTTTACAAAAGCCTTTAAAAAGCTCATTGTAATAATTTTTGT
>JAFLSC010000045.1 GCA_022511145.1 Helicobacter sp. | reverse complement strand
ATTTAAATAATCTTCATAATTTATTTTATCCTGAATGCTTAAAAGATAAACATTATAATTCATCTCTACTCTCTCCCTTTTTTCCCAAAAGATTACAAATTCAAGCTAAACTTGCATAAAAGTATTTTCTACCTTAATAACTTAACAATTGCACATAAATGTGTTCGTTATCATCAGTATATTGAGCACTATAACTAATTTGTTTTTCAACCACACCTCCATCAAATAAAACACCTTTAAAAATATCCTCACGATATTTTTTTCTCATATCTTCTGGCATTACCGGATATTCAATCTCCAAAGTCGCTATACAAACGGTTTCCTTTCCACTGCTTCGCGTTATGAAATTGTCAAAAGAGATAAGGGCGAATTCATTAGCAAAGTCTCTCAAATCAAATATAGGCTTTAGTGTTTTTTTTGTTACAAACAAACCCGAAATATCTGTGTCTGCCATAGCTAATGCAGTTCTTAAATCCAAACCATTAAAAATAATTGCAAGGTCTTTTAAAGATTGCTTGGTTAGCCCATATTCGACATAAGCCCATTCATCTTGTTCATCTAAAATCTGTCTTAATGTAAGTAAAACATTTTCATCATTACATTTGGGTTTGGAATCCAAACAACCACAAAGCAAAAAACTAAATGATAATAATGTTATAAATAAAAACTTTTTCATCAATTCTCCTTTAAATAAAATTCCATTGAATTATTCCACAGCATTACTTAAGTAATATTGAAATAATAAATGTCATTTTATATTAACATTGAATATTTCAAATGTTTTTGTTAAAGAATTATTGAAGTAGAATTAAAATAAAAATCCTAAGGACACGAAGTGGCAAAAAAAACCAAAAGAGATATGGCGTATCATTTAGATATTGATGTTAGCACCCTCTATAATTGGCGTAAGCACAAGCCTAATCTTTACCGCATTGTTATGCTTGGTTTTAAATTCGATGAGCTTTTGGAGCAAAGTAAAAAAACTTATGAGGAATTGCTGAATTTAGACAAAGAACTAAAAAATGGACTTTAAAATCCCATTACTCTTATATCTTTAAACTCATTGCTTTTTAGCAAAATTATCTCTTACTTGCTTCCTGATTCTTTAGCTTGAATTAAAATGGGATTGTAAAATATTTAAACTTAAATTATAAATAAAAACATAATATTTATGTTTTTATTTATAATTTAACATAAATATTACCCTATACAAATTTTAAAAGCTTTTATTCTATGATTCTAAAAAACTTAAAGAGAAATAATGACAAAACGAGATATGGCTGCATTTTTGGGTGTTGATGTTCAAACTTTGCGTAATTGGAAAAAAACGCGTCCTAATCTTTATCGTGTGATACTTCAAGGTTTGGCTGTCGATGAGGCAATCAATGAAAGCTATGAGAGCTTTTGCAAACTTGCCAAATTTAGCGAAAATGCCGAGAAAAAAGTCCTCAAAAAAGATTTAAATGTGATAGATTTGTATGCAAAATTTAAAAATTCCAAATTTGATTGATGAGGGTTTTTAAAAATAAACTTGAGCTTTAATTCAAGAACTCAAAGACAAATCAAAATAAACTTTAGGGAGTCTTATTTATCCAAACATAGCAATAAAATAGGATTTATAAATAAGATAATAGAAATTTTAACAATACAAATTAAGAATTAGAATATTATTATCTTTGTAATATCAATACAAATCCAGCGTCCCAAGAGGTTTAAAAGAAAAAAGTTCATAAGTTTTGGGTGTGGCAATCCTCCCCCTTGCTGTGCGTTCCAAAAACCCTTTAGCGAGCAGATAAGGCTCAATGACTTCTTCAATCGTGCCTTCATCTTCACTCATCGCCGCAGCTAAAGTGCTAAGTCCTATGGGTTTCCCGCGACTCTCACAGATAATTTTTAAGAATTTCAAATCCAGCTCATCAAAACCATATTCATTAACGCCAAGTTCATTAAGGGCATATTGAGTGCGTTCTTTTGTGATTATCATCTCTTCAGCGACTTCTGCAAAATCCCGAATGCGTTTAAGCAAACGCAGTGCAATACGCGGTGTGCCTCTTGAGCGTTTAGCAATCTCTAATGCCCCCTCAATATTGCATTCTTTTTGCAGTTTCACAGAAGCGATTTGAATGATTTTTGCTAATTCCTCTTGCTCATAAAATTGCATTCTAAATTGCATACCAAAGCGGTCTCGCAAAGGATTGCTAATCATTCCCGCTCGTGTCGTTGCCCCAATCAAAGTAAATTTGGGTAAATCAATCTTAACCGTTTGGGCAGCAGGACCGCTTCCTATAATAATATCAAGCCGAAAATCCTCCATTGAAGGATACAAAATCTCCTCAATAGCGGGGCTTAATCGATGAATTTCATCAATAAATAAAATCTCACCCTCGCTAAGATTTGTCAAAATCGCCGCTAAATCCCCCGCTTTTTCAATCATAGGAGCCGCTGTTACCTTGATAGGTGCACTCATCTCACTACTGATAATATGAGCTAGAGTTGTCTTGCCCAGTCCGGGTGGTCCAAAAAGCAAAATATGGTCAAGCACATCTTTGCGTTTTTTTGCGGCTTCAATGAAAACTTGCAAATTTTTTTTGAGCTTTTCTTGCCCGATATAATCGTCCCAGCAAGAAGGACGCAATTTTGCTTCTTCTTCATTTTCTAAAGCAATCTTTTCAATCTCAACAATCCGCTCCACTTGCTACCTTTTAATAGCTCTCATCAAGGCTAGGGAATTTCGAGGTTTTGACATCTTGGACATAATTTTTTAATGCGTCTCTAATGAGATTAGCCCCTTTTAAATAATGGCGGACAAATTTGGGTTTAAAATCCTCAAAAAACCCAAAGGCATCACTCCATACTAAGACTTGCCCATCGACTCCCACACCGCTTCCAATCCCAATAGTTGGGATTTTAACTTTTTGCGTGATAGTCTCTGCCACTTCAGCCTTAATCCCCTCTAACAAAAGACAAAAAGCCCCTGCATCTTGGAGTTCTAAGGCATCTTGCAAAAGGGATTGGGCTTGTTTTTCCTCTTTACCTTGAATCTTATAACCTCCCTCCATTCTTGCAAATTGTGGCTTTAAGCCAATATGAGCTAGGGTTGCAATCCCTTTTTGGTTTAAAAGATTGATTGTAGGGGCTATTTCCCTGCCTCCTTCAATTTTAATTGCTTGTGCCTCTGTTTCTTTATAAATCCGAGTGGCATTTTGCAGCATTGTTTGTGAATCAAGATTGCTCCCAAAGGGTATATCACACACAATAAGGCTTTTTTTAGCTCCATTGCAAACGGCTTGGGTGTGATAAATCATCTGTTCTAAAGTCGCACCCAAAGTATCCTTAGCCCCAAAAAAACTCATCTCCAAGCTATCTCCCACCAAAATCATATCCACTTCACCATCAAAAATCTTAGCAAAAAGGGCATCATAAGCGGTAATCATTGTAATTTTTTCTTGATTTTTCTTTTTTTGGATTTGGCTTAAGGTTATTTTTTCTATTTTAGGAGTTTGAATACTCATTTAAAATCCTTGTTTTTAAGCATTATAAAATGATTTTATTTAACAAATAATAAATTGACAAAAAAGATTTTTTTTATTAGAATTTCGCTCCAAAAAGTTATAAGTTTTATCTTGAATTGCTTTTATCTAAAAGCTTTTTGTAAAGCAGAGTAAAGCAATAATGGGGCTGATAAGAATTTCGACGGGAGTTAGATGGCTCTTGTTGCATACCGACTTGCAGTAAGTCGTAAAACTGCTGTTTAAATATAAACGCAAACAATGCAAATTATGCTCCCGCTTACGCTAAAGTTGCGTAGGTTTATCTGAACTTTGGAGCTGTTTTTGGTTAAGATTCTAGCTATTTTCCAAAAGCATCACAGAAGCTAGATGCTCTTTATCCCACCGCAATAAAGTTAAGACTAGGTTGCCTTTTTTGAGAATGTTTGGGGAAGTTTGTCCCAAGAAAGAAAGAATCCAAAATCCCAAAGAAGTATGTAAATCAGCAGTGTTGGTCTAGTTTTCGGACTGGGGTTTGATTCCCCACAGCTCCACCAAAATTCAAAATTTTATAAATTAAATAAATCTTAACAAAAGATAATAAAATGTTTGCGAGTCTAAACTCGCTCAAACTCTAAGTAAAATTTGAAAGGTTAAAATGGATTCAAAAACAACCTTTTCCTTTGAGGTTTTCCCTCCTAGAAGGGACGAGAGCATTAAAAATCTTGCTGAAATTTTAGAGGAACTAAAAGCCCTAAATCCTAATTTCATCAGTGTAACCTTTGGTGCTGGAGGTTCAGTCAATTCCAAACACACTCTTGAAGTTGCCAATCTCGTTCAAAATACGCATAAAATCCCTAGTATTGTGCATTTACCCTGCATACATTTAAGCAAACAAAAGGCTTTAGAAATTTTAAAAGAATGCAAAGAAAAAAAGCTTTTTAATATCCTTGCTTTAAGAGGAGATGTAGTTGAGGGAGCAAAAAAAAGCGAGGATTTTTCTTATGCAAGTGATTTAATTAGCCTCATAAAAAAACAAGGGGGATTTAAGATTTACGCTGCTTGTTATCCTGAAAAACACAATGAAGCTAAAAGCTTGGTTGAGGATATTGAGCATTTAAAAATCAAAGTGGATTGTGGAGTGGATAAACTTATCACGCAAATGTTTTTTGATAATGAGGATTTTTATAAGTTTCAAGAATATTGTGTCCTAAAAGATATTAAAGTGCCGATTTTAGCAGGTATTATGCCTATTATTAATCAAAAGCAAATTCTTAAAATCAGCTCTTTGTGTGGGGCAAAAATCCCACCTAAATTTATGAAAATCTTAGAAAAATATGAGAATAATCCAAGAGCCTTAGAGGACGCTGGAATTGCCTATGCAATTGACCAAATTGTTGATTTGATTGCAAGTGGAGTAAGTGGGATTCATCTTTATACGATGAATAAAAGCAAAGCGGCAATAAAAATTTATGAGGCAACTTCTTACTTGCTTAAAGGGGATTAATTTAAATTTCATTAAAAAATATTTGAGTATAAATATTGTCGCTTTATTTTAATAATCCTAAAAGAGAAGTGTAAGCTTTCCAGATGAGCCAAATCAAAGTATCGAAAAGCTTGAGGATTTATATAGTTTCAAAAAAATATCCTCAAAGCCTTTCTTTGAAAAATTAAATTTTGAGATTAGTAAATTTTAGACTCCCTCTAAATCACATACTCGAATTTATCTCTTTTTTCATACATTTGGATATATTTTTGGGCGATAAGCTCGGGCGAATGGCTCGTATTTGGTGCTATAACTTGTGTGATAGTAACAAGCCCTACAAAAATACCCTTATCTTTTAACTCATCACTCAAAGTTTTGCCAAGTGCTTTAAGCGCAGCTTTCCCCACAGAAATGCCTGTATATTCTTTCATAGGAGTATCGCCAAAGATTCCACCTGTAAAGATAATTGCCTCGTTTTTTGCTTGATTTTCTGTGACAAATTTCGCACAAACTAAAGCACTCGCCACATTCACCTGAAAATGTTTTATAAAATCTTCATTATCAAAAGAAGTCGCAAGCCCGCAATATTGTGCTCCATTAAGTGCGGCATTATAGACTAAAATTTCAATGCTTCCGCAATCTTTTAGAATCTTCTCAAAAGCCATTTTTAAAGTGTGAGGCTTCCCACAATCTGCCTCATAGATAAAGGCTTGTATGCCTTCTTTTTCAAATTCTTGCTTGAAAGTATCAAGCTTTTTAGTATTTCTTGCTATCATACACACTTTAAAATTTTTCTTGCCAAATGCCTTAGCAATAGCCTTTCCTAAACCTTCTCCTACTCCAACGACAACGATAGTTTCCATTTTACTCCTTATTTATTGTCAATAAAATGCAACTAGCTTATCACATAAACAAGCCACACACAACCTAACAGACTCAACCAAGATTTAAACTCTCTATCCATTTTTTCATACTTGCCTTGCTCGCACCAAAATTAAATTTCTTACCCTCTTTGAAAATGGCATTAGGACAAGTTTTCTGCATATCTTTTGGTGCATTGCTCCATTCACCTCCGCCATTTGTGCAAAAAGGCACTACGACTTTGCCACTAAAATCGTGAGTTTCCAAAAAAGTAAGGATAATATGCGGTGTGCTATACCACCATATAGGGAATCCCACAAAAATCACATCATAGCTTGAAATATCGATATGATTAGCAATTTGCGGACGCGAAGTCTTATCTTTGCATTCCAAAGTCGTGCGACTTTGCTCATTTGTCCAATCCAAATCCGCCTTAGTATAAGGATTTTGTGGGATAATCTCATATATGTTGGCATTTATAGCCTCCGCAAGAGTGTGGGCAACTGCTTTTGTAATCCCACTTGCACTAAAAAATGCGACTAGAGCTTTCATTTTTTCTCCTTATTATTAGCTAATTTTATAATCTTAACACTTATTAATGCCTAGATATTTAGGTAAGATTTTCCTACTCTACTCGTGTAATAAGCACCTCAAAATCAGCCTTAATACCCCTCAATTTACTCACATCGCCCTTTATCTTACCAAGATAGACAAGTCCTTGATAAGGTGGCTGTTTTTCATAATATATGCCTATATTGCCCCAAGGTGAAAAATAGAAAAAATCCCCAATTTGCGGATTATAGCCTTGCGTATTGCTTAAACTTAAATTTTTAGGTAAATGGGCGACCTTTTCTTTTCTTGCATAATCACTAAAATTAAGCTTTAAAGGCAGCATTTCATACAGCTCCCTAGCAGCAGCATTATCCTCTAAAAGGACAATCATTTCGTTATTTTCAAAACTTAGTTTAATCTCCATTGTTCCTTCCTTTGCAAAAAGTGTTAAAACTGAAAATATCAGTAAAATAAGGATTTTTTTCATTGATTCTTTCCTTGTTTAAGAGAATTTTGCTTAAAAATTTTCGTGGTGATAAAAAGCTCCTCTCTTTTAATCCCACTAGCTTTTATAGCCGCTCCCAAAGCTTCCTCATTGCCATAAATTTGCGAAGTATCAAAAAGGCGGTATCCAACCTCTAAAGCCTCCTCTACAACTCTTTGACATTCTTTTAAATCTGGCATATTAAGCATACCAAATCCTAAAATTGGCATTTTTACACCATTGTTTAAAATAATTGTTTGCATTATTTCTCCTTGAAATTGCGTATTTTGGAAAAACCATTTTTTATTTGCTCAAGTGATAAAGAAATTATACAGCATTAGAGTAGCTCTAAGTCAAGGGCTTTGAGTAAAAATGAAGAAATTAAAAATTTTGCCTTTTTAAATTCTTTATATGAAGCTTAGTTAATTATACACATTAGAGTTTCTATACCATTAGATTTATGTAAAAAATGTATAAAAGAATTTTATTTCCTTATTTGACAAGGCAAAATCTCTAAATTCTAGTCCAAAACTAGAATCTAAGCCATAAAATAAAAGCCTTAACTAAGGCTTTTCATATCAATAACAAAGCGAAAATCCGCCTCGCCCTTAGCCACCTTTTGATACGCCTCATCGAGCTTTTGGATAGGGATTATCTCTACTTTTGGATAGATTTTATTTTTCACAGAATAATCAAGCATCTCTTGGGTTTCTTTAATGCCCCCAATCAGTGAAGCATAGATTTTTTTATCTCTAAACTGCCAAACAAAAGCATTCACATCAAAGCTAGGGAAATCTTTAGG
>JAFLSC010000044.1 GCA_022511145.1 Helicobacter sp. | reverse complement strand
GTCGTTTTCCATATGAGTAAAATAACTTTTTTCAAAAGCCATAGAGTGAGTGATTTTTTGGTAAATCTTATCATCTAAAATCGTTATACACAAATCCAAACCGCTTTTGATTTTCTTTTGGACATTTTGGTAGATTTTGTCAAAATAAACACGAAAATTTCCAAAATAATATTCCTCAAATTGCTTTTTTAAATCATTCAAAAAGCAGCTTTGCTTATTAAATTCTACACTATCTTTTAAAAGCTTTTTAAGTTCATTTTCAAATCTCTCTTTTTTAGCTAAGGATTGATTATAATCAATTTTGTTTTGGATTCTCCTCTCGATAATCAAAAGTTCATTTTTGCACGATTGCGTTCTTTTCTCACAAAAGCGGATTTTATCTTGGAGATTCTCTAAGGCGACTTTGAAAGCTTGAAAATGATATTGCTGCATAAGAAAATATTGTTTAAAAATGCGTTCAATATTAAGACTAGGGCAAGATTCAAATCCTGCATAAGCAGATTTTAATCTTGTCATTACATTCATTTCCTCCATAAAGTCATCTTTACGCACACTTTTGTCATTAAAAAGCAAACTATCTAAGGCTTTGGAGATAAAACGCTCCACTACTCTAAAATCATAAATCATTGCTTCAGGGCTAACGTGTAAATCATTTGCAAAGGTAATAGCTAAAAATTCATCTTGAAAATAATCTTTAATTGCATCAGTTACGCTAATGGTTAAAGGGATTGCCTTAATATGAGTATAATCTGTGCTTTTATAGATTTTTTGTATCATTTCATCTCGTAATGTGCTTTGTAATTCCTCTAGCTGTTTATCAGTCTCACTCCGCCAAAAATTCTTTTCACTGACTAAAACATTCCCGCCAAACTCTTGAAATTTGGACGCCTTACATTCAGTAATATTATTATTCTCATCACAACGAAATTCTACAAACATTCCCACCATTGGTAACTTTTTCCTATCGTGCCAAGTGAGATGAGTAAATTCAAAAAGTACCTTAGAAGCAGTGATAACAACGCCTTTCCCATTACTACTGATATAACGAACAATTTTTCCGTGCATAAGCTAACTCTCTTGTGTTTGATGATATAAAAGATTGTATTCTTCTTGCATTTTTTCCCTTAATTTTTCAAACCAATCTTTCTCTTTAGGGATAAAAGATTCTAGGTATTTTACCTGAAAAGTTACATTTTTAAAATCTATGGCACCAATATCTAAACATTGTCTTGTTCTGCAAAAGACAATAGGCTGAACTTTAAGCTTAAAATGCTCAATAAGAAATTTCGCCCCTTTTTTAAAAGGGAGAAATTTCTCTAGCCCTTTAGAACGTGTCCCTTCAGGAAAAATACAAAGCAATCTCCCCTCACTTAGCCGTTTCTTTGCCTTTTTCATCAAAAAAACGAGCTCTTTTTTATTTTCCCTGTTAATTAAAATCATCTTGGGAGCTTTAAGGGCGTGTCCGTATAAAAAAGGCTTTCCTAAATCCTTTTTGGCTATCCAACACAAATCTCTTTTATGCACCGCTTCCATATAAATCACATCCATAAAACTTTGATGATTCATAAGTAAAATTTGAGCTTGTAAATCTGGCTCTCCTGTAACTTCAGCCTTGACCCCAAAAATTTTTAAAAACCATTGAGCACAAAATTTTCGGATTTTTCTGTGATGATTCCTAAAAACATACATTAGCAAAATCATCAATGGCATTACAAGCAAGGTAAATAAAATACCGCTCACTGCTCTAATCTTGGACATCATTTTCCTTTACCCACCCTATTTTCTCATCTTCAAACATAATTTTATAATACCCCCTAGTGTGTGTCAATATTTCCACTTTCACAGGTTCTTGTGTTACTAAAATCACAGTGGAATTAAAAGTTGGCTGAATCCTCACTTGAGTGTTTTCTTTTAGGGTTGCTGAAGTTTTTACAGACAGCAAATAAAATAAAACAAGTAAGAAAAATCCACCCAAAACAATAAAAATCAATTTTCTTTTATAAAAAAACAATCCTATAAAAACAATCGCCAAAAGCAAAATCAAGAGAATATTATAGATTTGAAAATTATTTTTGGGCTTAATATCGCTTTGTGTGCTGACACGATTATCTTGAGAGACATTTTCAACTTCAATTTCAACATATCGGGATTGCTGGGTATTGAAATATTCAAAGGAAAAAACGGGTAAATTTTTAGGAATAATCACATAATAAAAAGCAATCGCTTTTTTGTAATCTCCGCTTTTGCTTTCAATGCCCTGCTGGGAGTAATTTGCTAAAGAAAAATCAAACAAATTCCCCAAAACACTTTCAAATTGAAAAACAGCCAAATTATGTTCAGAATCAAAACTTGTGATTTTACTATCAAGAATCCTAAATTCTTGTGCAATCACTTGAGAAAACTGCCCCTTTCTATCAAGCAAAATAGCTTTATCGCTTTTTTTATCAATCTGGATGCTCTTTACTCCTTCGCTAGTGTTAGCGGTTATTTTAACTTCAGGGATTGTGTAATTAACTTGCTTGATTTTAAGATAAAAAGTTGCTTCCAAAACACCCTCTTGCATACCTTCGCCAGAAAGCGTCCAAGTCTCTTGGGGATTTAAAACCTCTATGCTGTTATTAGGCACAAATTCTGTTTGGATTGTCGTGTATTGCGATAATACAAGCAGTCGGATTGTATAGGGGATAACTTGATTGACATACAAAATCTTATCAGGAAGTTCAGTTTTTTCAATATAAATAACCTTGGAACTGGGGAGATTTGATGAGGTATCAAGATTTGGGGAATCAGAAGTTAAGGAATTTTGAAAATCTAAAGGGGGATTTTGAGGAATGGAATTTTGAGGTAGGATTTCAAGATTTTGTGAAGGTAAATTTTGCAATTTAGGGACATTAATCTCCTCTTTTGTTTGAGTATTATTAACTTCTTTGCTTGTTATTTCTATCTCTTGGATTGTTGTTTTATCTTGCGGGATTTCTTTAAGATTTTCTTGGATAGTAGGAATCTCAAGATTTCCAAAATCCAAAGGCTGTTCTTGTTCGGAAATTTGCGGGGGAGTTTGAGAAACCTCCGCTTGTAAAATCAAACAGGAAAATAAAATAACAAACAATCCTTTTTTCATAAAATCCCTACAAAACCCTTTAACATTTTTAAACCTTGTGTATTCCCTAAAATCTCCTCGATAGCCCGTTCGGGGTGAGGCATTAAACCAAAAACATTTTTTTGCGGATTGCAAATTCCTGCAATATTTTGGAGAGAGCCATTAGGATTTTGTTTGTAGGAGAGCAAAATCTGCCCTCGAGTTTGCATTAGGGCTAATTCCTCTTGACTAACTTCATAATTCCCTTCAGCGTGGGCAATAGGGAGAGTTATAGTTTCGCCCTCTTTAAAAAATTGCAAAAAAATATTTTGATTATTTTTAATTTCTAGGGGACAATCTTTAGCAATAAAATGCAAATTTTCATTGCGTTTCATTGCTCCCGGGAGCAATCCGCATTCTAATAAAATCTGAAAACCATTACAAATCCCTAGCACATAGCCACCTTTTTGGGCAAACTCAATAACCGCTTGCATAATAGGAGAAAATCTTGCGATTGCTCCGCTTCTTAGATAATCCCCATAGCTAAATCCTCCCGGAATCACAACAAGCTTAGTGTTCTGTGGCAGAGTTGTTTCTTTGTGCCAAACAATTTGTGAGCGGATATGAAGCAAACTAAAGGCATATTGCATATCATATTCGCAATTTGTCCCTAAAAACTGAAGAATTGCTACACTCATCTTATATCTTTATTTGATAATCTTCAATCACGAGATTAGCCAAAAGAGTCTCACACATCGCATTAACTTGTTTTTGTATTGTTTCAGGATTGTCCCCTTTAACTTCTAAAGTAATGATTTTACCGGTGCTTACTGATTGCACTTCTTTATAACCAAGAGAATCTAAAGCGTGATGAATTGCCTTACCTTGCGGATCTAAAACGCCTTCTTTAAGTCGCACAATAACTTCCACTTTCATTTAACTAGCCTAAAATTCTTTTCAAAATCTCTTCATAAGCGACTTTAACACTTCCCAAATCTTGTCTAAAGCGGTCTTTATCGAGCTTTTCTTTCGTTTGTTTATCCCAAAAGCGACAGCTATCAGGGCTTATCTCATCAGCTAAGATAATCTCGCCTTTTTCATTAATGCCAAATTCTAATTTAAAATCCACTAGCATTAAATTTTTATCATCAAAAAAGGGACGCAAAATCTCATTAACCTTTCTCCCTCTCTCCCTTAAAATATCCAAAGATTCAAGGGAATGCACACATTTTAAAATCAAAGCGTGTTCATCATTAATAAGCGGGTCTCCTAGTGCATCATCTTTATAATAAAATTCCACCAAAGTAAAGGGGAGAATCTCGCCTTCTTTGATACCTAATCTCTTAGAGAGTGAGCCTGTGGCGATATTGCGGACAACCACTTCAATGGGAATGATTTTAACAAACTGGCACACCATTGCATTATCGCTTAGCGTCTCAACATAATGCGTTTTAACTCCCTTGCTTTCTAAAAGCTTGAAGATTTCTGTGGAGATTTTACAATTCAAAACCCCTTTTCCCTCTTCGCTACCTTTTTTTTCGGCATTAAAAGCCGTTAAATCATCTTTAAATTCTGAAATCACAAGATGATTTTGATTAGTTTTATAGAGCTTTTTGCCCTTACCCTCATACATTAAATCTTGCTTGGTTATTTGCATTTTGCCCCCTAAATAATTTTGATAATTTTCAAAACATCAATGGCACTTTTGAGCTGAATATCATTCATAATTTGCTCTTGGCTTAAGGTATTAGCTGGAGTCTTAGAATCTTTAGTGGTTTTTTTGGATTCTACTTTTTCAAGCTCACTGGCTAAATGTTTTTGCAAATCTGCCTCTTTAATATTAAAGGCTTTCTCATTATTAGGGACGCTACCGGGTAAAACTTCAATATCAGGCTTTACACCCACTGCTTGAATCGTCCTACCGCTAGGGAGATAATAACGAGCGATTGTTAAACGCAAAGCTTCTTTTTTCTCTGTGGGTAAAATCACTTGAACACTTCCTTTTCCAAAAGTCGTCTCCCCTATAATCACGCCGCGTTTATTATCTTGAATCGCTCCTGCGACAATCTCACTTGCACTTGCACTCCCATTATTAACTAAAACAACTAAAGGGATTTTAGCAAAAGGGGCACTTTTTTTTGCCTCATAAACGATATTTTCATCTTTCATACGCCCTTTTTGGGACACAATCACACCCTTATCTAAGAATAAATCACTAAGTTCAACTGCTTGATTTAAAAGCCCACCGGGATTATTGCGTAAATCCAAAATCACACCCTCAAGTTTGGGGTATTTTTTAAGCTCATCTTCAACCCTTTGGCTTACTTTTTTATCAAAAGAAGTTACACGGATATACGCATAATTCGTATCCTCTACCCTTTTAGCATAGACAGATTCCACTTTGATATTATCCCGCACAATATCAAACACTAAAGGTTCTGGGCTATTTTTCCTTACAATCGTAAGCTGCACTTTGGTTTTAGGTTTCCCTCGCATACGATTTACCGCATCATCAATACTCATATTTAAAGTGCTTTCATCATTGATTTTAAGAATAATATCCCCGCTTTTGAGTCCGGCTTTATCACCGGGTGTGCCTTCAATAGGAGCGATAATCGTCAAACTACCCTCTTTAAGAGAGATTGTAATCCCAATCCCGCCAAACTCGCCATCAGTTTGGATTTTTAGCTCCTCAAACTTTTTTTCGTCCAAATAGGCTGAATGGGCATCAAGATTTGTTAATAAACCATCAATCGCTTTATTAACAATTTCATTAAGTGTCAATTCATCGACATAATATTTCTCAATCGTCCCAATGACTTTGCGTAATTTATTATACGCTTCAAGACGCGATTCCTCTTGAACTTCTTGAGCAACAGCAGGAATCAACGCAACAAAAAACACTAAAAAAAGGCAAAAGATTGTGTTTAGCTTGATTTTTTTCATTGTTTGCAACCTAAAATAAAATTGAAAAAGAGATTTTAACTCAATCTCTCTGAAAAATTTATTATAATTCTTAGCTTTTTTTGAAGTTTAATCAATCTAAGCATTTTTTCACAAAATGCTTACAAATTTTTAGGATAAAAATAAAAATGGAACACAAAATGCTTAGATTTTTTCAAATACTTAAAAAAGGAGTTTTATGTTACCGAAAATTAATCCCTATGGAGTGGGAAATAATGTTTATCAACCTCCCCTTAAACAAGAGGTTGCACCTCAAGAAAGCACAGCCCAACAAACACCAGCGACTATACAGGATACGCAAGAGATTTCTAATCTTTCTTCGCAAGAACTTGCAATCCGCAAATTTAGTGACGGAGTCAAAGGGGCAAATGAAATGATAGGAGCAATGCAGATTGCTGATATTACCCTTAATGCCTTAAGCAATCAAATCAAAAGTGGAAATGGGGATTTAGCAAGTTTGGATTCCACCGCCAAAGCAGCACAATTCAAAAATGATACACTCTTTGGTAGAGAACTCTCTGTAAGTCTTAGCGATGAAAATGTAACTTTAAGCCTCCCCTTGCCTAGCAAACTTGCTAATAATGAGGCTGATTTGGCACAATCACTAACGCAAAAACACGAAGAGATTAGCCAAAAGCTAGGAAAAATCAGTGAATTGATTGAAAAAGCGAGTTTGCCTTTCACACAAAATACTCAAAACTTTGATTTTGAAAACTTTGATGCTAATACCTTTAAAGGTTTATTTTCTTAAATATGGTGTGTGTTAATCTCGCTAACCATTCTCGCTAGAGTGATTGAAATCACTCTAGCTTTAGAGGAATTTAGTTTAAACTTAAGTTCTCATTTTCCTTGCTGATAGTTTTTGGTTGCTATTTCTTGTCTGTTACTATGTTAGATTTGGATTAACTTTAGTTTTATTCACATTCCCATTTTATGACTGCGTCATTATATTTTTCAAACACTGGCTCTCTGCCATCGTTAAACATACCTGTTTTAATCTTACATTCACCTTTATCACATTCAACACTAAGGTCAATATATCTTACTTTACCTTTTTGTTCAGCCGCATTCTTTTTTATTTCAGAATCAGCTTCATAATAAAGATGAACGATATAGTGATTTTCCATAGGTTCTGTTATTGTTTTTTTAGTAACCTTATCGAATTTAAGTTCTCTGTAATGTTCTACTTTAAACGAAACTTCTTCGCTGCTCCGACCTCCACTTTTTCCTTCACATCTTTTGCTTTCTTCAGGAACACCTAGCTCTTTTTTGATAAAATCATAACTTAGAAATTTTATATCAGGGTAGGTTTCCTTAGCCAACTTATAAGCCATCTCTTCTTTTTCATTGCTGGGCTTAAATTCACTACCACCAGAAGAACAACCAAGAAATAAGCTTCCTGCAAAAACTCCGCTCAAAAGACACAATTCTAGTTTTGAAATTTTTAATTTCATTTTCACTCCTTTTGAATAAAAAAGGAGAATTATACCCCCCCCCCTTAAATAAAAATAAAATATTAAAATTCAAAAAGTTATTTTTTATATAAATTTCTAAGAAATATTAAAAATCTAAAAAGTTTCGGGTGTGTTGGGGATTGTTAAAATAAAATTTGAGAGAATTTCCATATTATTAATTACTTTATTATTAATTACTTTTTGAATATCTTGTAGATTTTGATGAAAGAGTATTTATATCAAATTCCTTTAGGTTCTATTGCGTAAGATTTTAATAGA
>JAFLSC010000043.1 GCA_022511145.1 Helicobacter sp. | reverse complement strand
AAATGATTGTCTGAATGTGATAAAAAACATTCAATCGAATAGTATTGACTTGATTTATCTTGACCCACCATTTTTTACGAATAAAATTCAAAAACAAATTACAAGAAACGGGAGCAAGTTTTTAAGTTTTAATGATAATTGGAAAGATGATAATGAATACGCTAATTTTCTGTTTATGCGTTTTATAGAGTTTCATAGAATATTAAAGGAAAGTGGATCAATATTTGTGCATTGTGACATAAATGCCAATCATATTGTACGCTTATTGCTCGATTCTGTTTTTGGTACAAAAAACTTTCGATCTGAAATTATATGGACTTATAAGCGTTGGTCTAATGCTAAAAAAGGATTGTTACGAAATCATCAAAATATCTATTTTTACTCTAAAAGTAAAAAATTTACTTTTAATTTTATTTATCAAGATTATTCTCCTGCAACAAACATTGACCAAATCTTGCAGCAACAAAAACGAGATAATTACGGTAAGAGTGTTTATGCAAGAGACGATAGTGGAGAGATTATTATAAGTAAATGTAAAAAAAGGTGTTCCTTTAAGTGATGTATGGGACATTCCTTATTTAAATCCAAAGGCAAGAGAGAGTTAATTATCCTACACAAAAACCTATTTCGCTTTTAGAGAGAATTATTAAAATAGCAAGCAATGAAGGTGATTTGGTTTTAGACCCTTTTTGTGGAAGTGGCACAACACTTTTGGCAGCAAAATTTAATAACCGTTATTTTATGGGCATAGATATTTCACGGGATGCAGTACAAATTTCGAAAGATAGATTAAAAAATCCTATCAAAAGCCAATCTGTAGTTTTAGATAAAGGGAGAGAGTTCTTTTTAAACCAACAAATCAATTTAAGAAAATATATTTTTGATATTGATTTTGTTCCAGTGCAAAGACATAATGGAATAGATGCCATCTTAAAAGAATTTTATAAAAATGCTCCAATTCTTATCAGAATACAAAGGGACAATGAAAGTCTTAATGAAGCTTATAAAAAATTACAACAAGCAGTAGAAAATAAGAAATCACAAAAATCTTTCCTTATTCAGACACATAATAGGTTAAATTCTTTTGTTAAATTCCATTTTAATAATTCAAATATTCATATTGTCAAAAATATTTTTACAAAAAAAAGAATACAATAATGCAAAACCTTAAACAAAACATTAAAAATCGCTTAATAAACGCTTTAAGGCAAAAATTTGAAAATTACAAGCCTGAAAGTGCGTATATGCCTTTCCATACAAGGCTTTTAGGCAAAGATAGAATGGCTTTGTATAGTTTTATTCAAAGTCTTAATACAAATTTTGGCACGAGTATTTTTGAACCTGTGGCACAGGAATTGGGACAAAATCATTTTGATATAATTAAAAGACAAGTAAGCTCTGGAGATTGCATTACAAGAGAAGCTCAAAGGGTGATTCAAGATATTATGGATTCTTTAGAAAGTGGAATAAGCAAACCTTGTAAAAGTGATGAAATTCAAAAAATACTAAAAGTTTCAAGGAGTGGTAAGGTAAATAATATTAAACCCACGAAAATAGATTTATTTTTACAAAGAAACGATGAGGTATATTTGATTGACATTAAGACAGCAAAGCCAAATAAGGGTGGCTTCAAGGAGTTTAAACGCACTCTTTTGACTTGGGTAGCAGCTTATACTTATAATAATCCAAATGCAAAAATTCACACCTTAATTGCTATTCCTTATAATCCCTATGAGCCAAAACCATATGAAAGATGGACTATGGTGGGAATGCTTGATTTGGAGTGTGAGCTTAAAGTTGCTAATGAATTTTGGGACTTTTTGGGTGGCAAAGGAAGTTATGAGATGATTTTGAAAGCTTTTGAAGAGGTGGGCTGTGAGATGAGAAATGAAATTGATGAGTATTTTAAGCGATTTAATAAGTAGTAGAATTTCAAACTTTTTTATTTTATCTCCTTCCTGATAAGTTCTAAAATAAGTATTTATGTGTGATATATCTAAAATATCAAAATGTGAATTAGAGACAAAGAGGGAATATTAGCTTTCATGTAAAATTTCTACACATTTTTTGTAAATATCCGGATTGTTAATAATAACTAGCATAAGCTGTTTTCTTACTCTAGTTAGAGCTTGAAACAATGTTTCTAAAGGATTATAAAAATATTTAGCTTTATAGCTTAATTCACCTTGCCCTGTATAGTAAAAATCTTCAGTGATTGTTACTATGATGTTATCCCATTCTTGACCAATGGCTTGATGAGAACTCATATTTGAAGTAAATTGGACTTGTTTTAATTTGTCTTCTTTTATTAAATCTGTGGAAAGATAAATATGTTGCCAATTTTTTCCAACTAAAAAATCAATGTATTTTTTTGCATCTTGCAAATTGTTTGCATAATATAGAAATATATTATTAAAACTTTCTGGTTTTAAGTCTTTATATTTTTCACTATTTAAATTGAATATTTTTGTAATGAAGTAAGCCATTTCTTTGTTGTGTCTAATTTTATTACTTAATTTGCGATTCGTTTCTTTTGCAGCTTCTTGGATTGCTTGTGTTACTTCTTTTGCCTCATTAGTCTTATTAAGTTTTTGATTGACATCGTGAGAAAAAATCAACACTTTATTTTCCCATATTTTTAGTATTTTTTTCAATTGATCCATACTTATTCTTTGAGCTTCATCAATAATGATAATATCAGCTTGAATTTGCTGAATTTTATTAAATTCCTTGATTGTATAGATATTCCACCCTAATTTTTTTAGCTCATAAATTCCACTATTAGAACTCGCACAATGCACAATCATAACCTTATAATTTTGTTGCATTAAAATTTTTGCAATATGATAAGTCAGCAAAGTTTTTCCCGTCCCTGCTTGCCCAGATATTGAAAATATATAATGACTTTTTTGCTCAATTTTTGTCTCTATATCCTTACAAATTTGTTCTTGATGTTCGGTCAAAAAATATTGATTATCCACAAATGATTGCGTATTGTTAAAAGGAGAAAATTAAATAATTAATAGGAGCAAACAAAGTGTCGAGATGTTTTTGCTCACCTTCAAAATCCTTAAGCACTTGGAATAGATTAGATATTTCAACTTCTTTTAATTTTTCTTCTGTTTCTAAATATTGATAAAGTTTTCTTTGGGCAGCTATAAAGGTATAACAACAAATTTTTCTTTTAAAGGGAGAGAAATAGTAATAATTACGCTTAAGTTGGTCAAGAATTTTATTAATTTCAATTTCTTCAGATTTTAATTCAATATTAATAATTTTGCTTTTTTCAAATCTAACTAAATCAAATTCTTTTCCAATTTGCGGGATTTTATAATTAATATAATAGCCTTCAAAAACATCAAAGCATTCATCGTTTAGTTCCTTAAGTTTTTCACATAAAATATACAGAGCTTCAATTTCATATTCTCTACAATTTTGGATTTGTAAAAATTCTTTAATTTTAGTATCTGATAACAACTCTTTTTCTTTAAAAAGATTGCAAATTTCTAAAAGATTTACAGGTTTTTGCATAAATTCTCCTTTTATAACTTTTAATCTTATTTGGATTTAAAACTCTACTCTTTTTTTAAAAATATCAAAAATAAATTTCCAAACTTTTGGTTACATTTTTAATAATTATACCATACTTTAAAAAGCAAAATAAAATTTATATTTTAAAAACCCCAAATTTGAAGTTAAGAGCTACTTTAAGTAAATAATCTTGTTATAAAATTAAGAGATAAAAAACCCCAAAGGCTACTTAAGCGTAAGCCTAATAGCCTTTAGTTTGAAGTTAGGTGCTTTTAAAGCCAAGCGTGAGCGACATATTTTACCCAAGGGATACAAATAACTAAAGTTGCAATCAAATATATCATACCAAAAATAAAGCCGAGCTTCCAAAAGTCTTTTCCGCTCACATAGCCTGAACCAAACCACACAGGCGATGGACCTGTTCCATAAGGGGTTAAAATACCCATAACACCAAGTGAAAGCATAAGATAAAGTGTAACTTCTCTAACATAAGCAGGGTCTGGATTCACACCCGCTGCAATGGTAATAAAGAGTGCCAAAAGTGCGGTTACGTGAGCAGTAGTGCTTGCAAAAAAGTAGTGAAGCAAATAGAAAAGCACCACCAAAATAATCATCGCAGTACCCGGGTCAATGCCTTGCAAATTTGCTTCACAAATTTTGCCAACATATTCCAAGAAACCGACATTTTTAAGCCCACCTGCTAGAGTTACAAGCGAACCAAACCACGCTAAAACATTCCAAGCTGCTTTGTTGCTAATGATGTCATTCCAAGTAACGATACCTACCAAAACCATAGCAATCATAACGGTAAGGGCAACTGCTGTGGCATTAATAAAGCTTCCGCCAAAAATCCACATTACAAGAGCAAATACAGCCAAACCTAACATCATCCATTCTTTAAGCGTTGTAGGTCCAAGTTTTTTAAGCTCTTCTCTTGCCCATTCTACCGCTTCTGGAGAACCTTTTGAAGTTGGAGGATAAAAAATATAAGTTAAAAATGGAGTGGCTACAAACAAAATGATACCCGCAGGTAAAAACGCCATAAACCAACCCATCCAGCTAATCACCTCAACCCCTGATTTTTCCGCTGTTGTCATAGCAAGCAAATTCGGTGCAAGTCCGGTGAAAAACATAGAACTTGTTACACAAGTTGCTGCTAAAGAAACCCACACGAGATAAGAACCAATCTTGCGTGGCTCATTTTCGGGTGTGCTTCCAAGCATAGGAGGAATAGAACTTACGATAGGATAGAGCGTCCCACCGCTTCTTGCTGAGTTTGAAGGAATAAAAGGGGCTAAGATTCCATCGGCAATCGCAATGGCATAACCAAGCCCTAAGGTTGTTTTACCTAAGGCACGAAGCAAAAGTAAAGCGATTCTTTTTCCAAGCCCACTTTTTTGGTATCCTAATCCTATCATAAAAGCTGCAAAAATCAACCAAATGGTAGAATCCGAAAATCCACCTAAGCCCCAAGACATAGCCGCAGCAGGCTTGATAGTAGCATCAGCTGCTCCACTTCCAACGGGTCCGACTTTAAACCAAACACAAAGCCCAACACCCATAAGCCCAACTAAGGCTGGTGGAACAGGCTCTAAAATAAGCCCAACAACAACACCCATAAAAATAGCAAAATACAACCACGCATTTGAGGTAAGTCCCTCAGGTGCAGGTATGATGAAAATCACCAATGCTATTACAATAGGAATGAGTAATTTTATATAACTCATTTGAACTCCTTAAATACAAAATTTGCAAGCGAAATTATATTTATATTAACATAAATTTAATATAAAAATGGCGAGTAATTAAAAAAGTTCAGTTATTTATTTTTAATAAAAATTTTATATTAATTAATTTGTTTTTTTTTTTGCATTTTTCAAAACAATCTCAAAACAAAACTTATTGATATTTAACTCAAAATATCTTATAATCCTAAACTAAAAATTTAATAATGGAGAATCAAAAATGAAAAAATGTCTTTTAATATTTTTTTTGACGCTTCCGCTTAGCCTTTTTGCTAACGAGAAAACGATGACACTTCATTCAAGCCCTACTTGTGGTTGCTGTGGGCTTTGGGTAGATTATATGGAGAAAAAAGGGTATGATATAAAAACTCTAAAATCTAATGATTTTTATAAAATCAAAGAAGAATACCATATAGAGCCTGAATATCAAAGTTGCCACACCGGTATTATACAAGGCTATGTTGTTGAAGGACACGTTCCTGAAAGTGCAGTAAAATGGCTTTTAGAAAATAAACAGCCTGAAAATGTATTAGGGATTGCTGTACCAGGTATGCCAATAGGCAGTCCGGGAATGGAACGAGGCAATCACAAAGAAGAATATCCCGTGCTGATACTCTTTAAAGATGGAAATAGCAAGGTTTATGGGTATTTCAAAGGGGAAGAACTTATTAAAAAGGAATTTCAAGAATAACCTTTAGCACTTAAAGCCCCTAAAATAGAGAGACTCAAGAAATATTTTAAGGCAGAGTTGTAAATGTCAGATTTTAATAGGCTTGATTTGTTTTAGAGCTATGACTTTTTATAACCCATATCTATCAAACAAAAAGTTTTCAGCCTTTGTGCTAACCTCCTTTAAGGGCTTAAATTTTAGAGTTTTTTTAAAAATAAAGTAATGATAAAATTCACAAAGGCTTTTAGATTTTAAATAAATCCCTAATGCTTCTAAGTTATGGCAATTCTAAAATCACTAAACCTTTTAAAAAGATTCATACCCTAAGATTTGCAAAATAGCCTTTTTGCGTTGAGAAATCTCCTCGCCTAATTTTTGCAAGGTTGTAAAATGATGATGAAATCTTGCTATTATATCTTTAGGGATAGGCATTTTTTCAATCTCCCTCTCCCCTACTCTTTCTTGGTTAGTCTTATAGATTTGGTTTAAAACCATACTCCCTTCTTTAGAGTTAAAATACACATACAAAGCTTCAGAAATTTGGCGATTTTTAGGACGTAAAACCAAGATTCCGGCATTAACAAGGATTCGCTTTTCTTTGGCAATCTCTCCCATTATTGCTATTTTTGGTAATTGTCCTCGCATTGAAAGCAAAATATCAAAAGGATAGAGCCTCAATTTTTCGAGCTTTGTTAAGTTGGATTTAGGAACATACTCTCCTGCTTTTTGTGTCATTCCATAAGAAAAAAACTCCTTAACTCCCAATTCATAACAATCAATAATTTGCCCATCTTTACTAATCTCAATCCTCTGCCCTCGATAGCAAGCTTGTAACAAATCTTTTAAAATCACATAATTTTCATTGCGATTTTCTTGCACATAAAAAGATGCCCGAAGATTTTCCCAGCTGATTGATTGATAATCTAACAATCTTGCATTTTTATGTTTTTGTCTAAACAAACAACAATCTAAAATCTCTTCTAAATTCACCATTTTATTATACTTGCCCTTTTTTGTAAAATAAGATTGAGCATCAAAAAAGTAGATTTTTGAATTATTGCAAGAGAGGATAAGAAGGGAGAATTCCTCATTTTGTCTAGGAAAAATATTGTGTGGTAAATCAATAATTAACTCAAGATAAGATTTTGAAAATAGATATTTTCTCAAATTTTCATCGGTAGATTTATAAAGCAAGGAGGTGCGAATTATAAAAGCAGCTTTTTTGTGAAGAAATTTTAAGGAATGTAAGAAAAATAAAATTTCTGAAGAAATTTTTGAGGAAAAATCAAAATCTAAAAATCGTAAATCATTCCTAAAACTAGGCAAAACACTATGAATGAAAGTGGGTGGGTGGCAAAAAATCTTATCAAAAGTTTGATTTTTGGGGGTAAAATGAGAATGCTCAAAGACATTAGAAACAACCAAATGAGCCTTTATGTTTGCGATTAAAGCGAGCATTTGTGCGATTTCAATAAGTTGCGGGTTAATATCCTCCCCAAAGATTTCACATTCTCCCTCTAATTCTTTCAAAGACAAAATCCAGCTTCCCATACCACAGCACGGATTATACAATCGCTCGCCCTTTTGGATATTAAGCAGCCCACAAACTAAGCGATTGATTTCCAAAGGTGTTACATAAGAATAAAGTTTTAAAATGGTTTTTTGCAATGTGATAGTTTGGATAAAATCTTCAATTTCAATGAGACTAATATCTTGCTTTAAAAACATTCGCAACACTTTTTTCCAATTCATTGCACTTGAGACTTCTAAAGACTCGATTCCAAAACTCTCTAAAATCTGATAAAATCTCTTAGGCATAGCTTTATCTTTGGATTGTAAAAAAGACTCCAATTCTTTGGGTTGTCTCAATCTCACTAATAAAAATTGCAAAAAAACTTTAAGAGCAGTAAAACTCTCCCCATAAAATTTATAAATATAATTAAAAATTTGCAATAAATTTTTCATCTTACCCTTTTTATAGCGATTTTTCTCATCTAAAGCTAAAAATCCTCTTACCTTTTGACATAAAATTTTACCCAATAAAATCAAAATAAAGTATTAATTTTTAAGCACAAACAAGCTAAAATAAATCACAAAAGTTACTTATCTCTGCAATTTCTCTATAATAAAAAGGGCTTAAATTTAGCCTATCTCAAAGATTTTACTTTTTTAGAGGAGCTTAAATGGAAAAAGATATTCATTGTGATACCTTACGACTTATTTATCCCCAATGGCAGGGCGGA
>JAFLSC010000042.1 GCA_022511145.1 Helicobacter sp. | reverse complement strand
TCGGAATGTTCAAAACGCCAAATTTCAATTTGTTTAAACATTAAAAGGGTGCTAATAAGAGCAATAAGACCGGAAAAAATAATGATACTTCCTTTAATAATTAAAAGGAGTTGATAGATTTGTCCGTGGCTTTTAGAGAAACTCTCTACCCTTAAGATATGGCTAAAAGCACTAAGATTTTTGTTGATTGCTTCTAATCTTTGTGTGCTAGGGTAGGTGTTGAGATTGAGGGAGTAAAAATAAGGGAGAGATTTTTTAAGCAATATAAAATTAGATTGACTAATATTTTTTTGCAATCTCTCTAAAACTAAATCCGTATTAATGGGAGTTAAACTCTGGGCTTCAATTACTTTATTTTGGATTTGTTCAAAATTGAGTTCTGAAGAAGAAGCAAGAATAATAGCATAGTTTTTACCGAGTTTATTTTCATAATCAGAGAGTGTGCGATTGACAAGTAAAATACTTTCTAAGCTGAAAAGTAAAGCAACCAAAGGGACAATAAGGGCAAGATGATTTTTAAGAGAGTTCATAAATAACCCCTTCTTCAATATGTAAATGACGATAGCGGATTCCTAATGTTTCAGGAATGCGGTGCGTTACAACAACTACGGTAATACCAAGCTGTTGATTAACGCCTTTTAAAAGACTCCAAATCACATCACTTGAGTAATCATCAAGGTTTCCAGTCGGTTCATCAGCTAAGATTAAAATAGGATTGTGTGAGAGAGCACGAGCCATTGCCACCCTTTGCTGCTCACCCCCACTAAGTTCTAGCGGGAATTTGTTACCTTTGTGAGAAAGTTTAATATGAGCTAAAAGTCGGTCAGTTTGTGTGCGACAAGCCTCTTTAGAAAAACCACTAATAATCATTGGTAACATTACATTTTTTTCAACATTCCATTCTTTAATGAGCTTATAATCTTGAAAAATAATACCCAAATGGCGACGCAATATCTCTACATTTTTTTTAGCTACCTTATACATTTGCACCCCACACACTTCTAGTGAGCCACTTTTTACTGCTAAATCCCCATAGATAGAGCGTATCAGTGTGCTTTTACCACTTCCGCTCGGTCCACTGATAAAAACAAACTCTTGTGGCAGGATACTAAAAGTTGCGTTTTTAATGATGATTTCATTTTTGTAGCCTAAATTAAGTCCTTTTGCGTTGATGATTGTATTCATAGGGTTACTCCTTGAATATCATAAAGAAGTTTGCATAAAGTTTGGTGTGAATCGTGATTTGCTTGTGTGGGAAGGGGATTTTCCCTAAAGTATTGTGTGATATTGGTTCGCTGAATGTAACGTGTTTCAGGATAGTTAAAATCCCCAAAAGAAACTCTAAAGAGTGTGCCATTAGGGTAAGTTAGGGCATCTTCTAAATGCACAAAATAATGCTCTTTAATGATTTTCTGCTTTTTATAAGGCAAAAACGCACAATTTGGAAAAGTAAAATTCAAATCAAAAGTCCTTTCTTTGTGTATTTTAGTGTTGATTAAATGCAAGTGATAGATGATTTTATTTTGTCTAAGCCACCTTGCTTCATATTTGCTAATTAAGTTTTGAGGAGGGTTTTTAGGGATTTGGATTTTAAAATCTGTGTGATTTTGGGCTAAGTTTTGAGCATAGTAAAAATACTCATAGCTGTCAGTGCGTAATTGCAATAAACCTTCTTGTTCAAGCACTCTTGCGGATTGTTTCAAAAAGGCTTGGCTAAAGATTCGGCGATGAGGTTTTTTATCCCACGGAACAGGAAAATGAACGAAAATTTTTTCAAGGCAGTTTGAGGGGAGTAATTCTAAAAAAATCCTTGCATCATAGGCTAAAATCAAAACATTATTTAATCCCAGAAGCCCTATTTGCCTTGCAACTTGTTCAAGTGAGGGGTGATGAATCTCTAATCCAATATGTAAAATTTCAGGATTTTCTTTGGCGTTAAAAAGCAAATTTCGCCCACTCCCAAATCCAATTTCAAGCCAAATTTTAGGCTTTTTAAGTGGAAGTGATGCAAGTAGATCTTCAAAGCATAAAAAATCATTGACATTTTTGATAAAGGGGAGCTTGTAATCTACAATTGTATTTTTACCATAGAGATTATGTGTGATTAAAGTTGTTTGTTTTTTGGCGAGAATTTCTAAGGCATTTTTGATAATCTCAACGGGTGAAATCCTTGAGTTTTTATCAAAACGCACCAAGGTTTCTTGAGGAGTTTTTTTAATTTCAAGAAAAAAATGCTGCTCTTTGGATTGTGGATTTTTGGGCAAGTATTTAACATTCAATAAAGAAAATCGAGGATTATTACAAGAGGTGTAAAGATTTTCAAACTTAAAATCCCCCTCAATGTGCTGTGCCTCAAAGGGTAGGGGAGGCAATTCTAAAATTCTTGTCTTAAAATGTGGCATTTTATTGAGCAGGCAGAGATAAAGTCATTTCTTGACTTTGTTTGGATTCTAAACCATTCTCATCAATGGCACTAACGCGATAATAGTATTTTTGTCCGGCTTTAATCTCCTTATCAATAAATTCTGGTGTTAAGACTTTAGTATAACGGAGTGTTTCCCCAAATAACAAAGAATCTTTTTTATAAACAACATATTCCACAGCACGATTATCTTGAGGTTGCCAACGAATCACTGCGGAATTTCCTTCAATTTGAGCATAAGTAATTGTTACAGGTGCAGGGACTTCAAGTGTGCTTCCAACAATAGGTGAAGTCGCTAGGCTCTCAATCCCATCTTTATCTTTAGCAACAATTTTGTAATAGTAGCTTTGCCCATCTTTATCAATCTTATCTTGATATTGTGTATTATTAGAAGAAAGTTCAACAACTTTAAAATAAAGTGTGCTTTCAAAATTAGAGCGAGTAATAATGTATGCTGTTACCTCTGGATTCGGGTGTTTATTCCATTTTAGATTAATAACTCTAGGAAAATTAGTTGTGGCTTGGAATCCTGTCATTACTTCAGGCTTAGGTTTGGTTGTGGCACTTGAGGAAGCAGAGGGCGGTGAGAGCGTTTTATTAGCATTAAAGGCAAAAATGCGGTATTCATAGGTAGTTTGGTCTTCTAAATCTTTGTCAAGATATTCTACCAAAAGGCGATTTTTAATTTCTGTGAGTTTAGTCCATTCCCCTTTAGCATTTTTTCTCTCAATAAGATAGCCTGTTATTCGCGTATCATTATGAGGATTCCAAATCAATTTAACTTTTCTAGGATAATTGCCGATAGCTTGAAAGTAGCTTAAAGGCTCAAGTGTTAAAGTCGTGGCTTTTATAGGGGGAGAGTAGGCAGAGGCATTGTTATTGGTATCATAGGAGGCAATTTGGTATTCGTATTGTGTGTTGGATTGCAAATTATGGTCAGCATAATGGGTTTGAAATCTTGAATCCAAAGTCGCAATCTTTTTAAAATTAGCTTCATTAGCAGCTTTGCGATAAATATGATAGCCTTTAACTTGACTATTATTAACCAAATCCCATTCAAAAGCAATCGTATTGACATCATTAAGTGTGCGGATATTTGTTGGGGGAGTGATATTGGTATTAAGCGTTGGGTTAGAACTCATCGTGCTACAACCGCTTATCCAAAAAACCAAAAGACAAAGACTAAATAAAAGAGAGAAAAATTGTTTCATCACCAAAACCTTCATTGGGAATATTTTAAGATATTATACAATAATATTTAGAGAATCTTATAAGAAATCAAGTAAAATAACGACAAAGCACTTAATAATTGATTATTGCTAAATAAACCTTATATAGTGCTTTTGAGAATTTATTTTATATAGTTTTTATAAGCTTAATTATATCTTAAAATAGAAGCGGATTGTGCCTTCATCATCTTTATCATCATTACCTTTTTATCGTCATTGCGAGGCACAAGCTGAAGCAATCTAAGAGAAATTACCACAGAGATTGCCACAAGTTCTTACGAACTCTCGCAATGACAAGATAAAAAGGTTTGGGTGAAAATTTCATCAAGTGGGATTTTAAAATCTTGCGTTTTGTCAAAAAATAGCGGAGGAATGAGCCAAGAGGTGTTTTTAAAATTTTGTTTTATGAAATCTTGCATTAGGGAATCTAAGGGGGCATAGATTTGGATTGCTTTGTGAGTTTTGGGGTGTGTAAGATAGAGCAGGTGAGAGTGCAAAAGAATGCGTTTGGTGTATTTGCCCTTATAACCATAGAAAAAATCGCCAATAATATGCCGATTGAGATGAGCTAAATGCACGCGGATTTGGTGAGTTCTCCCACTAAAAAGCTTTGCCCCAATGAGTTCTATCTCTCCTTCTTTAGCAATCTTTACAAAAGCACTTTTAGCACTTTTAGCACTTTCAATTTGACTTGTGAGGTATTTAAGACGATTTTTAGGGTGGCGGATTATGGGATAATCAAGAATAATATTTTCCTTTAAAGGCGGAGTAATAACGCACAGATAATAGCGTCCCATTGTTTTGACTTTAATTTGTTCGCTTAAAATCGCGTGAGCTTGATTGTTTTTTGCAATCACAATCGCTCCGCTTGTGGTTTTATCAAGTCGGTGGATAATGCCTTGACGATAAGAATCTCCTAGATTAGAGAGGGGGTAGCGGTGATTTTTGAGATAATCAACTAAAGTGTATTGCAAATCTTTGTCGTGAGTGCGGTGTGTAAGGAGATTGATAGGTTTATTGAGGACTAAAATCTCTTCATCTTCATACAAAATAGGGATTTCTAAAGGGGAATGAGAAGTAGGAATTTCAAGATTATGGGTATTTAAAGGGGGATTAGAAATATCAGTAAGAATTTGAATCTCATCATCAGATTTTAGTAAAATCCCGCATTTTTTGGGTGGAGTATTATTAAGCTTAATGGATTTTTTTTGTAACATTTTTTCGATTTTATTACGAGAAGAATTAAGCCTCGCTACAAGAAAGCTATCGAGCCTCATTCCGATTTCATTTTCATTGGGTTTTAAAATTTTTATAATATTTTCTTGCATTTGGGATTGTCTTTATTTAAGAATTTGTGTAAAATACCCTCTTTATTTAGTCTCTTAAAGGTGTTTTATTGTTTAAGTTTGATAAAAAGATTCTATCATATTTTGATTTTACTTTACCTTTATTAGTGTTACCTTTAGTGATTTTATCGTGGTATCTTATTAGTGAAAATAATGTATTTTTAGGTAATAAGGTTTTGATTTATGTTTTGGTAGGATTGGTTATTTTTGTCGTTGTTTTTTTAATTCCTATCAGGAGAATGGGCTGGCTTATCATAGCGTTTTATTGGTTTAATATCATTTTATTGCTCATTGTAGATTTTTTTGGTGATGTGAGGCTTGGTGCTCAAAGGTGGATAGAAATTCCTTTTGTGCATTTTACTTTTCAACCTTCTGAAACGATGAAGCCCGCCTTGATTTTAATGCTTGCTCATTTAATTAGCAAAAATCCCCCTTTTAAAAAAGGCTATGGTTTGATTGCCTTTGCCAAACTTTCTTTTTTTATCATACTCCCTTTTGCTTTGGTGGTTAAACAACCTGATTTAGGGACTGCTTTAGTTTTGATACTGATGAGCTTTGGAGCTTTGTTTTTGATTGGGATTAATTATAAAATCTGGCTAACTTGCATTGTTGCTTTAGGGTTTCTCTCGCCCGTTTTATATGCGAGTTTGCACGATTATCAAAAAAAGAGAATTGTTGATTTTGTCTCCAAAGAGCCTGATTATCAAGTCAAACAATCAATGATTGCTATTGGTTCAGGAGGGATTTTAGGAAATACTAAAGAGGAAGCAACGCAAGGGTTATATGGTTTTTTGCCCATTGCGACAAGTGATTTTATTTTTGCCTATTATGCAGAGAGATTTGGTTTTGCGGGTATTGTGGGACTTTTTATTTTGTATGGAGCGTTAATCTTGCATATTTTTAGCATTAGTTCAATAGATAAGGCAGATTATTTTCTTAAAACGGTGTGTTATTGTGTGGCTTTGTTGATTTGTATTTATTTTGGGGTAAATATCGCTATGACGATTGGATTTGCCCCTGTAGTTGGAGTCCCACTGCCTCTTTTTAGTTATGGGGGGAGCAGTTTTATTACCTTTATGATACTCTTTGGGATATTAGAACATATCCTTGCTTTTAAGTATAATTTTGTGTATAATCATACCTCTTTTTCAAAAAAGGGTCCTTAGCTCAGATGGTTAGAGCACTCGGCTCATAACCGATTGGTCATAGGTTCAAGTCCTATAGGACCCACCACTTAATTTAAGGATAGGTAATGATTATTCAATGTGCTAATATTAAATGCGATGGTTGTGTTAATAAAATCAAGGAGGCTTTGGGTTCAAAATTTCCAAATCTTAAGATTGACAAGGCAACACAAACACTTGAGATTGAGGCAAACAAAGAAGATGAGCAAATCATTAAAACTAAGCTTAAAGAGCTAGGCTTCTTAGCGAATGAAAGTATGGTAAATAAAATCAAAGGGTTTTTTGCAAAATAATTTAAGGATAAAAATGGAAATTTTATTTCTTATTACCATTATTATTGTGGTGCTTGCGTATTTAAATTTTAAAGATTATTTGTATAATCCAAGCAAACGCCCAACCCTTAATCCCGCTAATGATGATTCAAAAGAAGCAGAAGATTTTAGAAAGTATGAGGATATTTATAAAACTAAAACCAAAGAAGAAAAAATTCAAAGCAGTGAATACGGGATTTTAATTGCCCTAATGGCAAAAGTCGCCGGACACGATGGCAAAGTGTGTGATTTAGAAAGAGAGCTTGTTAGCAATACGATTGAGGATATTGCAACACAAATCACAATGCAAAGTGCTACTTACCAAAAAAGTGAGATTTCAGCTATCCTTTATCATATTTTTGAAAATACCACAAAATCTATTGAGGAATTAACGCAAGAATATGCGGCTCTTACCAAAGGGCAATACAAAACGCGTCTTAAATTGATAGAATACCTTTTGGCTTTAGCTTATGCTGATGGTGTTTTGGAGCATAATGAGCGGGAAGCGATTTTGGATATTGCGGCGTATTTGGAGATAGAAAATGAGGATTTTAATCGCCTTTATGATGAATTTGCACAATTTTATGCCAAAGAAAGCAAAGAGGCAAGTTTAGAGGAGGCTTATAAGATTTTGGGTGTGTCAAGTGAGGATTCCTTTGAAGAGATTAAAAAAGCCTATAAAACACTCATTAAAGAATATCACCCCGATATTTTGCATCATAAGGGTTTGGAGGAATCCATTATCAAAAATGCTACCACAAAACTTCAAGAAATTAATGTTGCCTATGAGCTTATTAAAAAACATCATAAAGAGCAACAATGACAAGCAGAATCCCTCTCTTAAAAGATGAAAATACAATCTTAAGTGAATTAGCCGAAGTTTATACTTATCTGCAAACTAAAAATCGTGAAATTAGCGATTGGTATTTGGCTTTAGAACAAAAGCCTTTGGCAATTCCTAAGATTTTAGAGAAAACTTTTCATCAGCTTACTTTATTAGCACAACAATCTAAAGGGGATTGCAGTGAGGAAACCAAAGTTTGTGAGAAAGAAATTCTACTTGCTTTGCTTGATAGGGTAGTGGGGTTGAAAGAAAATGCTTTAGAGAATATTTTAGAAAAACTCAAATGCAAGGAGTCTTTGAAATATCAAATCAAAGAGGAAATGCTTAAACTCACACAGGATTTTTATGTTAAAAGATACGAAGCTGTGATTTTGTATCTGACTCAAAGGGAGCTTTTGACGCCTTTTTTGAGGGAATTGATTGCTTGTGTGCATAAAATCGGTTTGGTTTTTAATGATTTTTTTAGGCATTGGCAAAATGATTTGATTTTGGGAATCAATAAGGATTTGAGTGAAAAATACAAAGGGGATTTATCAGCGATTTTGGAGGCATTAACCCCAAGTTTTGAAGTCTCAAAAAAAGGTGAAATTAGCGATAGGAGTTACTCTGTCCCTGTTTATCAAGAGGGGAAATATAAAGCTGTTGCGTATGCGAGTTATTTTAAAACAGAGTTTGCAAGATTTAAAGAAATCTTTGAGGAAGTGCTAGAAAAGCTAAGCGAGATTGAAGAGATTTGTCCTGCTTTGGAGCAAAAAGATGCTTATCTCTCTTATCTTTTAGCACTTAAAAATGCCTTAATTCAAGAGGATACACAAGAACTTTTAGAATCTTGGAGGGAAGTGGATAAATTTTGGTTGGCTATCTCCACTCCACTTCAGATTGGACACCCTTTAGAATATTATGAGGACCATTATCGCAAAAGCGTAGCACCCGAGTGGGATATTCGGATTGCAAGAATTTATCAAGGTAGAGATTTGCTTAAAGAAAGGCAAGAGGATTTTAAAATCTCACAAAGAGAGATTTGGGATTTTTATCAAAATTTTAGCGAGTCTCTCCCGCCCATACCCCAAAAGCATTCTATTAATGAATGTGTGAGGCAATCACTTTTGCAAACTCAAAGTTATGGTGGGATTCCTTTGGCATTTTATGGGGCGGAATTTAATGGGCTTTTTAGTGCTCAAGTTGTGCCTAATGATGAGAGTGTGAGTGCAAAATTTGGTAAAAAGATTTTTTATTTTCCTGATAGGGTTTGGAGTCTTGCTTGTGCGAAACCTTTTATGTTACTTTCAAGCAAAACCTTTTGTGAGGAATTTTTGGATTTTAATCGGAATTTATTATTTTTCCGCAAAAATGATTGGTATAAAGTCTATGAAATCACTACTATCGGACACGAATTTGGGCATATTTTGTGGGTGGATTCTGAAAGTGAGCTTAAAATGAATCAATCAGGGCATTTTAAAAATATTGAGGAATTTAAAGCAACAATGGGTGGTTTAGCTTATTATTTTACTTATTTGGGTTTAAATCGCCAAAGAGAAATCCCTGATATTTACTCAAAAAGCCTTCTTAAAGAAGTAATTTATAGCACAATTTCAAGGGCGGTAGGCTTGATTGCGTGGCTTAAAGATGATGAAGTGTTGCCTTATTATTGTGAGGGTTTGATTCATTTGGCTATTTTATTTGAAAGTGGCGTGTTAGAGTATGAAGGGGATTTTTCTAAAGTGGCTTTAAGGATTAATGAAGAAAAATTTTTTGATTTAGTAGCACTTTATTTGGAAACTTATGCTAAACTTGCTTGTGTGTATTTAGGCAAACAAGATGCTAAAGATTTTTTGGAATTTTATGTTATTTTGGATAAAAAAGGTGAATATAAGCCTAAAAATGCAAAAATTAGAGATTTTGTTGAGGATTATTATGCTCAATATCAAGCTATCGGACAGGTGGTTGATGAAATCACGCCTACAATGTGGAAAAAACTCCATAAATCTCCAAAAGAGGGCTTGTAGTGAAATTGAAAATGCCATTTTTCAAAAATCCCAAAGAGCAATCTCAAACTTTAAAACAAATAAAGCCAGATTCTGCCTTAGATTCCTTTG
>JAFLSC010000041.1 GCA_022511145.1 Helicobacter sp. | reverse complement strand
GAAAAATTTTCTTATCGCTAAAAAACTAGCAGATTTTGCTACTAATGAAGTGATTAATCGTTACAAGGCAGCCCAAAAAAAAGCAGCAGAACTCGCTGCTGAAGAGAAGGCTTTAATGGAAATGGCAGCTAAAAAAATCCAAGAAGTTACTTTAAAAATCAAGCAAAAAGTAGGGGCAAATGGTGCTTTATATGGGGCTATTACTAAAGAAGATATTGCTCAAAAACTCTATGAACAGCATCGCATTACCATTGATAAAAAGACGATTGAGCTTAAAAATCCTATTAAATCCACAGGTGTTTATACCCTAGAGATTAAATTAGGGAATGGGATTAATGCCATTTTAAAAACTGATATTGAGGCAGAGTAATGTTTGAGGCAACAACGATATTAGCTTATAAAGGCGAAAATAAAGCCGTTATTGGTGGCGATGGGCAGGTAACTTTTGGGAATTGTGTGCTTAAAGGTAATGCTAATAAAATCCGCACTCTCTATCACGGAAAAATCTTGAGTGGATTTGCAGGAAGCACAGCTGATGCTTTCACGCTTTTTGATATGTTTGAGAATATTTTAGAAAATAAAAAGGGCGATTTATTAAAATCCGTCGTGGAATTTTCTAAAGAATGGCGAAAAGATAAGTATTTAAGGCGTTTGGAAGCGATGATGATTGTTTTAGATAAAGAGCATTTGTTTATTTTAAGTGGGACAGGCGATGTTGTTGAGCCAGAAGATGGTAAAATCGCCGCTATTGGTAGTGGAGGAAATTATGCCCTCTCTGCAGCAAGAGCATTAGATAGATTTGCTAAGCTGGAGGCTAAAGAGCTTGTTATGGAATCTTTAAAGATTGCTGGAGAGCTTTGTATTTATACTAATGAGAATATTAAAATTTTAGAGCTTTAGGAAGAGAATGTGGAAAATTTTATCGCAATGACACCCAAAGAAATTGTCAGTTATCTTGATGAATATATTATCGGGCAGCAAGAGGCTAAAAAGATTGTTGCTATTGCTTTGCGGAATCGTTACAGGAGATTGCAACTCCCCAAAGAGATTCAAGAAGAAGTTATCCCCAAAAATATTTTAATGATTGGCTCAACAGGGGTTGGGAAAACAGAAATTGCAAGGCGAATGGCAAAAATGATGGGATTGCCTTTTATCAAAGTAGAGGCAAGCAAATACACTGAAGTTGGTTTTGTCGGACGCGATGTAGAATCAATGGTAAGGGATTTAGTCGTAGCAGCTATTAATCTTATTAAAGAGGAACAAAGGCACAAAAATACTGATGAGATTGAAAAATATGTGCTTGATAAAATTGTCCAAAAACTTATTCCCCCTCTTCCTAAAGGAGCGAGTGAGCAAAAGATAGAGGAATACCAAAAAGCTGAAACCAAGATGAGAGAAAAAGTAAAAAAAGGTGAAATGGACCACCTCAAAATTGAGATTGAAATTCCCAAAAAAACTTTTGAGATTGAAGATAGCGGTATGCCTGCGGAATTCGCTAAAGTCCAAGAAACCATAGCGAGAGTTTTTATTACTTCCTCTAAAGATACTCCTAAAAAAGAAGTAAGCATCAAAGAAGCTAAAGAACTTTTGAAAGTTGAGGCAAGTGAAGCTCTGCTTGATATGGAAATGATTAAACAAGAGGGCTTAAAAAGAGCAGAGAGTAGTGGGATTATTTTTATTGATGAGATTGATAAAGTCGCTGTAAGTAGTGGCTCACAAACGCGTCAAGACCCAAGTAAAGAAGGCGTGCAAAGGGATTTACTGCCAATTGTAGAAGGAAGCATTGTCAATACCAAATACGGAAGCATTAAAACAGACCATATTTTATTTATTGCTGCGGGTGCTTTTAGCCTTAGTAAGCCTAGTGATTTGATTGCAGAATTGCAAGGGAGATTTCCGCTAAGAGTGGAGTTAGACTCTCTCTCTGAAGAAGTACTTTATAAGATTTTAACGCAAACTAAAAATTCCATTTTACGGCAATATGAAGCTTTGCTTAAAGTTGAGGGCGTGGAGCTAAAATTTAGCAATGAAGCTATTTTAGCCCTAGCCCATTATTCTCAAGTGGCAAATGAGAAAACAGAGGATATAGGAGCTAGACGCTTACACACGGTGGTTGAGAGAGTGATTGAAGAAATTAGTTTTGAAGCAGAAAATTATAAAGGTGAAGTGGTAGAAATTACCGAAGATTTGGTTAAAGAGAAGCTCGAAGAACTCGTTTGTGATGCTGATATGGCACGTTATATTTTATGACAAAAGCGGGATTTGTTGCTGTTATAGGGCGACCTAATGCAGGGAAAAGCACTTTTTTAAATAAGCTTGTGGGAGAGAGGCTCGCTCTTGTCTCGCATAAAGCGAATGCGACACGAAAACGAATGAATTTGATTGTAATGGAGGGAGAAACTCAAATCATTTTTGTAGATACACCCGGAATCCATAAACAAGAGAAGCTGCTCAATCAGTATATGTTTAAAGAGGCAATGAGGGCAATGCAGGATTGTGATTTTGCTGTTTTTCTTGCTCCCATAAAAGATAAAATTAGCTTTTATGAGGAATTTTTAAGCCTTTGTGCTAAGCCTCATTTGTTACTTTTAACCAAAACGGATTTATCCTCTAAGGCTGAACTTTTGGCAAAAATTGCTGAATATAAAAGCTTCGAAAATCATTATAAGGCTTTGATACCTATCTCTTGTAAAGATTTAAAAAGCCTTAAAGAAGTAACCCGAATCCTCGCACAATTTATGCCTACAAATCCTTATTATTACGACCCTGAAATCTTAAGTCCTAATACCACACAAGAAATTGTTAAAGAAATGATAAGGGAAGCGGTTTTTGAGAATCTTAGTGATGAAATCCCCTATGAAAGTGATGTTTTAATTAACCATTATCAAGAATCCTTAAAACTTGATAAAATTAAGGCAACCATTATTGTGCATAAGCAAAGTCAAAAAGGTGTGGTTATCGGTAAAGGCGGAGCGGCTTTAAAGCGAATTGGCAAAGAGGCTAGAGAATCCATTGAAAAATTTGTGGGTAAAAAAGTTTATTTGGAATTGTGGGTAAAAGTTATGGCAGGTTGGAGTAAAGAAAGGGAAAATCTAAAAAAAATAGGATATAATTTTGAGACTTAAATTTACATTGGAGTAATATATGAGATTGATTTGGATTTTATTGTTTGCTGTTTTGAGTTATGCTAGTGAAGCGGATTTGATTCAATCCTATCGCGAAGGTGGCATAGAAGCATTAGAGAAAAGAATCGATAAAGCATTGCAAAGCAAAGAATATTGGAATGCCGCTTTAGAAAAAAAGGATACACGATTTGGTTATTATGAGGATTTGAAATTCCTTTTTGTTGCTACCAAAAATGCCCCTACTTTGCGTCTTTTTGAAGCCGATAAAGAACAATGGGTAGAAAAGCTTAATACGCAGGCTTTGGTGGGTTCAAATCTTTCCTCTAAACAAAAAGAGGGGGATTTGGCAACACCTATTGGTGTTTATATACTTGATGCAAGACTAACAGGACTAGATCAGTATTATGGACCTTTAGCGATTTCTACTTCTTATCCTAATCTTTTTGATAGATTGCATAAACGCACAGGTTCAGGGATTTGGATTCACGGAATGCCTTTAGATGGGAATCGTGAGGAAGTAAGCACAAGAGGTTGTATTGTGATTGAAAATCATTTGCTTAAACAAGTTGATTCTCTCATTGACCGCAAAAAATCTCTCCTTATTACTTATGAAAACAATCCCAAAGAAACGCAAAAATCAGATTTAGCCATTTTGTTAGCAGATTTGTTTCAATGGAAAGAGGCGTGGAGAGTTAATAATATTGATAAATATTTAGGTTTTTATAGCCCTCAAGAGTTTATTCGTTTTGATGGAATGCGATTTAAGGAATTTGCGTCAAACAAACAAAGTATTTTTAAAAAAGGTGAGAGAAAAAGCATTAATTTTTTAAATATTAATATTTCTCCTTACCCTAACGACCTTAACAAACCGATGTTTAGAATCAGCTTCTTTGAAGATTATAAAGCACCTACTTATGTTTTTAAAGGACAAAAAGAGCTTTATGTTGAGCTTAAAGATGGCAAAATGCAGATTTTAGCGGAACGCTAGTCTAAGCGTTTTGCTAACTAGAGGGTGCAAAGTAAAATCGGGCGAATAATTACTAGAGTGATAAATCGTTGTTTGATAGAGATTACTAAAATACTGCATTAAGAGTTTTTGAAGCGTAGATTCAATGCTGGGGTAAAACCACGCATTATTACTAATAGCAATGAGATTTTTGGGAGAATCTTTAAAAAATTCCTCACGCGTTGCTTCATAGCAAATTGCAATCCTAAATTCCTCTCCTTCAACTTGAATGGATTGGGGTAGGCTATCTTTAGGCAAATCAAATCCTCCGCTACCTTGAAAAAAGAAATCATCAATAAAACGGGCAAGAAATTTGGGCAGCGGGATAGTCTCGCCAAAAGGCACGAGAATAATTTTATCAATAATTTGAACCTCCCCTTGCTGAAAAATAAAAGCACTATTAAAATAGCGATTGTCTTTTTTGTGAATCCCGCCGCTAATAATTGTGATTTGGTGGCTTTTTGCACGGAGGAGTTGCATTAAATTTTCTTCTTGATTAAGAATTGTTGGAAAAGCAGTTTCAGGGAGAATAACGATATTATTTTTTTGATTGATTGCTTCATCAATTAGGGCAAAATTTTGGGCTTGAATGGTTTTAAGTGTTTGAGGTTTCCAACGCAGTTCTTGCGGAACTTGCGTGTGTGTGGTTTGGATTTTTAAAGTGCTTAAAGTTTGGGTAGAACTAGGAGCATTAACAAGTGTTATTAAAATCCCTATAATTAGCAATAAAAAGCTTGTTTTATGATATTTTTTACGCACAAAAAAGCTAAAAATTGCCAGTGTTGTTAAAAGTAAAAAGAGATTGATTTTAGAAGCAAAAAAATAACTCTCAACAAGCGTGATTTCAGGAATAAACCAATTAAAATCAAAAGGTTGAATGAAGCTTGCTAAACTAAGGGTTAAGATTCTAAAAAATGAATTTTTGAAATAAGCAAAAAACAAAAAAAGAATCCCATAAACTAGGGCAATACCAATCCAAGAAAGAGGAATCAAAAAACTTAAATCAAAAAATCTCAAACTAAAAGCTATCCAATAAAACCATAAAAGCCCCACTACTGCACCATAAACAAATGCACCTAAGCGGCTGATATGTAAATAAATCAGTAGAGCAAAAATCACAAAAAAGCTAGGAAATATCGGGGAATAGGAGTCAAAGTAATGTTCTAAATAAATAAAAGCACTAAAAAAAAATCCGCCAATCCCTCCTAGAAAAATTTGAATCAAATTCCTTTTAAATCGAGTTTGACTCGGTTTTTGCGTGTTGAATTTTTGTGTAGCTTTGTTTAAAGTGTGTAAAAAATTAGGCATCTAACAAAACTTTAAAACTGAATTTAATCCTAAAGAAATCTAAAAAATTTTTAGTAAAATAAGAGGCATAATCCCCTGCATTTAGGATTTTTTTAAGAAAATTAAGAGAATAGAAAATAAACAAACAATTTCCATAAAAAACAAGGGCTAAATAAAAAAAATTTTCAAACATTCAGCAAAAACACTCCAAATTTTTTTAATTTTTATTGTAGCATAAATATTTTTTAGGTTAGATTTGGTAAAATACAATTTTTTGAATTTCCAAATATTATTTGTAAGGCTTTTTTGTGGGAGATTTTAACTACATTGATTTGGTTGTTGGTGTTTTGATTTTGCTCTTAGGAATCAAAGGGATTATCAACGGATTTGTAAAAGAATTTTTTGGTTTTAGTGGGATTGTGCTTGGAGTTTATATTGCTTCAGTCTATGCCTCAAGTGCGGGAGGGTGGATTAGCGATAATCTTTACACTTTTAAAAATCCCTCCGCCATTAGTTTGGTAGGCTTTTTGGCTTTATTAGTAGGGATTTGGATTTTAGCGATAATTTTAAGTGAAATTGTCCAAAGATTTGTTAATTTAAGTGCCTTAAGCGGTATCAATCGTATTTTGGGATTTTGTTTTGGGGCGATGAAAGTTTTTATAGTTTTTTCAATCATCGTGTATGCCTTATCCCATATTGAACTTGTGAGGAGTCTTGGTGCTAAATATACGCAAGATAGCTACCTTTACCCTCTTTTAATGAAAACAGGGGAAACTATTGTGCGTTTAGAGATTGTGCCTAAAGAGTTGCCTGAAACCTCTCCTGCAAAAGAGCTTTCATTGTTTAATATAAAAGTAAGTGTAGCGGGAGTTTAGCATTGTTTGAAAATGATTCTTATATCGCTCAACGTATTCAAAAAGCTAATAATCTTAGAGAAATGGGTATCAATCCTTACAGCAATAAGGTCATTAAAGAAATTTCTGTGCGAGATTTTTTGCAAACCTTTGCCTACCTCAAAGACATTCAAGCCGAAGAGAAAAAGGACACTACTATCTTAAAGCAAGTTGCCGGTAGGATTAAATTTATCCGTTTAATGGGAAAAGCAGCGTTTATTAAGATTGAAGATGAGAGTGGAATCTTGCAGATTTATTTATCTCGTAATGAGCTTAATGAAAGCTTTGATATATTTAAAAAATACATTGAAGTAGGGGATATTATCAGTGCTAAAGGATTTCCTTTTGTTACTAAAACCGGTGAGTTGAGTTTGCATAGTTTGGAATTTTCTCTTTTAACCAAAGCCATTAGCCCATTGCCTGAAAAATACCACGGATTAGTAGATATTGAATTGCGTTATCGTCAAAGATATTTGGATTTGATTATGAATAAAGAGGTGCGTTCTAGCTTTGTTTTACGCTCACAAATCATCTCGGGTGTAAGAAAATTTTTTGAATCTAAGGGATTTTTAGAAGTTGAGACACCAATGATGCACCCTATACCCGGTGGAGCTAATGCTAAGCCTTTTGTAACTTACCATAATGCGTTAAATGTAGAGCGATATTTACGCATTGCCCCAGAGCTTTATTTGAAACGATTGATTGTGGGAGGATTTGAAGCAGTTTTTGAGATTAATCGAAATTTTAGAAATGAGGGAATGGACCACTCTCATAATCCAGAATTTACGATGATTGAATTTTATTGGGCTTATAAAACTTATGAGGATTTAATGCTTTTAACAAAAGAACTTTTTTGGTATCTCCTTGATTCTCTTAATCTCTCAAGAGTGCTAGAATTTAATAACAAAACCATTGATTTTAATAGCTTTAAATGCCTCTCTTATTTGGAAGCTCTCACAGAAATTGGTAAAATTCCTCAAGAAATTATCTTAGATGAAACAAAACTCTATGATTTTTTAATCCAACAAGGGGTAAAATTGCAATCTAAAATGGAATTAGGAAAGCTTCAAGCCGAAGCTTTTGATGCTTTTGTGGAGGATAAACTCATCAATCCTACTTTTATTACAGATTTTCCCATCGCCATTAGTCCCCTTGCAAGACGCAATGATAAGAATCCTGAAATTGCGGATAGATTTGAATTATTTATTGGTGGGAGTGAGATTGCTAATGGTTTTAGTGAGCTTAATGACCCACTTGACCAGCTTGAACGATTTAAAGCACAAGTGAAAGCTAAAGAAGCTGGCGATGAAGAGGCACAATATATGGACGAAGATTATATTACTGCACTTTCTTATGGAATGGCACCCACAGCAGGAGAGGGGATAGGCATTGATAGATTAGTAATGCTTTTAAGCGGTAATACAAGCATTAAAGATGTTATTTTGTTCCCTGCTCTCAAACCTCAAAAAAAAGAAACCCAAAAGGAGGGATAATGAGTTATTTTTTAGAAAATGATGACCCTGAAATTTTTGGCTATATTAATCAAGAGTTAGAGCGTCAAAATACGCATTTAGAGATGATAGCCAGTGAAAATTTCACTTTTCCTAGTGTAATGGAAGCAATGGGGAGCGTTTTGACTAATAAATATGCTGAAGGTTATCCTTTTAAACGTTATTATGGCGGGTGTGAATTTGTTGATAAGATTGAGGAATTAGCAATTAATCGAGCTAAAAAGCTTTTTGGTTGTGAATTTGCTAATGTCCAACCCCACGCAGGTTCTCAAGCTAATAGTGCCGTTTATTCTGCATTGCTTAAACCTTATAGTAAAATTTTAGGAATGGATTTAAGCCACGGCGGACATTTAACGCACGGAGCAAAAGTAAGCATTACCGGGCAAATGTATCAAAGTTTTTTCTATGGTGTGGGACTTGATGGCAGGATTGATTATGATAAAGTTGAAGAAATTGCCTTTATCACTAAACCTGATTTAATCGTGTGTGGCTTTAGTGCGTATTCAAGGGAGTTAGATTTTAAACGTTTTAGCGAGATTGCTAAAAATGTAGGGGCAATCTTAATGGCAGATATTGCTCATATTGCAGGACTTGTAGTGGCAGGAGAATACCCTAATCCTTTTCCTTACGCTGATGTGGTTACAAGCACGACTCATAAGACACTAAGAGGTCCAAGAGGCGGTTTAATCCTCACTAATAACGAGGAATATGCCAAAAAGATTGATAAAGCAGTTTTTCCGGGAATGCAAGGAGGTCCTTTAATGCACGTAATTGCCGCAAAGGCTGTGGGATTTGGCGAAAATTTAAAGCCGAGTTGGAGAGCCTATGCTAAGCAGGTTAAAGCTAATGCTAAGATTTTAGCACAAGTTTTAATCCAAAGAGGTTATCAAATCGTTAGTGGTGGGACAGATAATCATCTGATTTTACTTTCTTTGCTTGATAAAGATTTTAGTGGTAAAGAAGCAGATTTGGCGTTAGGAAATGCAGGAATCACGGTAAATAAAAACACCGTTCCGGGCGAGAAACGGAGTCCCTTTGTAACCAGTGGTGTGAGGATTGGCTCACCTGCTCTTACGGCTAGGGGAATGAAAGAGGCAGAGTTTGAATTGATTGCCAATAAGATTGCTGATGTGCTTGATGATATTCAAAATTTGCAAAAACAAGAAGAAATAAGAAAAGAATTGAAGGAATTTGTGTTAAAATACCCTGTGTATAATAAGGCAATTTTTTGATGTTGGATTTTAATTTGGCAAGGGAGCTTAAATGGTAACAGATATGGATTTAAAACTTATCAAAATGATTACTTCGCACTATTGGATTAAGGAAAAGGGCGTGGGGCAAAAGATTACGCATAATAACAGAATTTTTTATGATAAGTTTAAAAAAGTTGATGAACCCATCACTCGAAATCTTCTTCAACGTCATTTTAGCAAGGAAATTACCATTGCCCATTCTTTAATTAATGCCCAAGATAAAGTTGAAAATATTGTTTTTGACTATAATGGCTTTAATGCTGAAAAATTTTGGCATAGAGCTCAATTACTTCTAAGAGAAGAGGGTTTTATTAATTTCACCGCCTATGAAACTCATACGCCCGGGCATTTGCATTTGTATGTGCATAAAGGGCATACCACCCTTTTAGAGGCTTGTCAGCTAGCCAGAATGCTTAGTGCTAAACTTGCACAAAAAATGCCAACCGAGTGGAAAATGTTTCCTTCTATGGATATTCCCAAAAATTTTAATATCTTGGCTGTTCCTTATAATGTTTATAATAAAGAACGCGGTGCTTCTTGGTCAAGACATATGTAAAAAGGAGAATCAATGTCAGAAATCGAATTAGACAACAAAAGAAACGAGCAAGAAATTGAGCTTGATGATTTACTCATCAGTAATGGTGATGAGGATTCAAAAGGCAGTCAGAGCAAAAAGATAATTTTGCTAGGTGCCATTGCAGTTATTTTATTTGCAGTGGTGATTTTGGTTGTGTATTTCTTCCAAAGTGGTGGTGATAAAACCGCAAAAGAGGATACTTTTGACACTCAAAAACCTGTTGAGAGAGTAGAAGTGCAGCCAACACCTACACCAGCAAATAATAATGGGGAATTTCAGCAAGTGCCGATTCAAAACGAGCCAAGTAGCGATAAGCAATTTGAAGAGATTATTGCTACTATTAAGGCACAACAAGCACAACAACAAAATCAGCAAACCCAAACTCAAAATCTCCCCACTCCTCCTGCTGAGCAACAGCCTAAACAGCAACCAAAGCCTCAAGAAGCACCTAAGCCAGCAGCTAAACCTAGTCCTTCAGAGACTTTTCAAGGTGTCCAAACTAACACACCTAAAGCACAAGGGGGAAATGCACAAAAAGGATTTTATATCCAAGTGGGTTCTTTTAGTAAATACGCGCCCAATCAAAAAATACTTGATACGATTCGCGATGCACAATACGGATACCATACACAAAAGGTTAATGAAAATACAACGCGTTTGCTTGTAGGACCTTTTAAAAGTCGTCAAGAAGCTCAAGCAGAGTTAAGCAATGTCAAAGAAAAAATCAATAAAGACGCCTTCATTAAGGAAGTAAAATAATCCTTAGCTCCAAAGCTAAGGTTATTTAAAGAAAATTTGCAAAAATCCAAATTGATTTGAAGTTCATTTGCCAAATTTTTGAAGCCTTACCTTTATTGCTTACACTAAAGTTGAGAGAATATTACAATCTTATTGTGTAGGTGTCAAAATCC
>JAFLSC010000040.1 GCA_022511145.1 Helicobacter sp. | reverse complement strand
GAATTATAACTTATTACACCTGATTTTTTGATTTCATTAAAACTATCAACAACTATGCCAATGATGATATTTAAGATATTAGGAATACTCTTTGAAATTACCTTTCAAAAATAAAAAACATACCTTAAATCTACCTCTTGACTAACACCAAGTGTAATGTTGTATAATAATATTTATTAATACAAAATGAAATTTTGATTTAGGAGGATTAGTGGCTTATACAATCATAGAAGTGGAACGCAAAACAGGGGTAAATTCTAGAAAATTAAGATTTTGGGCAGATAAGGGACTTTTTCCTTTCGTAGAAAAAGATAAAAACGGGGTGAGATATTTTAGCGAACAAGATTTGCAATGGGTGATTTGGATAGATTGCTTTAGGCAAATTGGTATGAGTATCCCAAAGATAAAAGATTATATCAAGCTTTGTGCTAAAGGTTCTAGCACTATGCCTCAAAGACTTAGCATTATACTCAATGAGAGGCAAAAAGTTATCAATGAACTTACAGATTTGCAAAATATACTTCAAAAGCTTGATTATAAAGCCAAATATTATAGCGATATGATTGAAAAAAGCAAAGATGAACTTAATCCTTTAAGCAAAGATTATGCTAAAATAAAAACCGAAAGACGCAAAATTAAGTCTCACTAATAAGGATAAAAATGCAAAAGAAAATGTTTAATTTTTTTACACTCGTTTGGATTGTGGCTTTTGTGGGTGTTTGTAGCCAAGCAATGGCAGCAAACCGCCTATACTCTCCTAAAACCAAAGAAGAGTTAAGCTTTTTGTTAAAAAGAGACATTCATCTTGGTGAGATTGATACAAAAAGTTTCAATCAATCCTTAGATAAGTGGAATACAAGTGCAGTTACTGGTATGCAAATGATGTTTAAGGATTCCCCTTTAGAGAAAAATCCACCTAAGTGGTATAAAAAATAATGGCTTAAGTAGTAAAATAAATCCCGCAAAAATCACAAAGGTTTTGATAAGAACAAGAACATTCTTTGAAAGTTTTGTATGGCAGAAGAAAATCACACGATAGCAAAGATTTTGACTTTAAAAGTAGAATGTTTTGCAATTTTATTTACCCAAACAAAAATCTTGAAACATCACATCAAGCATTTGCGAGTATTCATAGGGTTGTGTAAGTGAGGCAACAGATTGAATAGCTTGGTTGATATGGAAGCTAAAAAGCTCTAATTCACCATATTTTAGAGGCTCTAGGGAATCTTGTATGGATTGTAGGATTGAATTTACTGCTTGGAATTGGTATTGCGAGGTTAAAAGTAGATTTTCATTTTCACTTTCTGTATCAAGCAGATTTGCTAAATGCTCTTTGAGCTTTGATAAAAGCGAGTTCTCCTCCTCTAAATTTGTATTTTTTAGGCATAAAGGAAGGGGATTAAAAGGTTTAAATAGCGTTAAATCAAGTTGATTTTGCAAATCTGTTTTATTAAGTAGAACAATAATTTTCTTTTTTTGTTGCCATTTGTGAAGGAAAGTCAGCACTTCCTTATCTTCCTCATCTAAAGGGCGAGAGGTATCAAATAAGGCAAGAATTAAATCGCTCTCTTTTGCTTTTTGAAATGTTCTTTTGATACCCTCTTGCTCGATAATATCCCCACTCGTGCGGATACCTGCGGTATCAATGATTCGCAAAAGATGAGATTTGAGTATGAAATTCTCCTCGATACTATCGCGTGTTGTCCCTGCAATTTCGCTCACAATGGCACGATTGCTTCTTAAAAATGCGTTCAAAAGGGAGCTTTTGCCGACATTAGGCTTACCAATAATGCAGAGCTTATAGCCCTCAAATAAACTTTGTTTTTGTTGGGATTGCTCTAAGAGATTGTGCAGTTGGCTTTGAATCTTTCGGATTTTGGCTTGTAAGTCCTCTAAAAGTGTTGGGGGCAAATCCTCTTCAGCATAATCAATCAAAACTTCACTATGGGCGAGGATTTTTAGCAATTCTTCGCGGAGATGATTGCAAAAATCTTGCATTTCGCCTTTGAGATGACGCATTAGCATTTGGTGGGCTTGGGAATTGCTTGTTTCTATAAGCTTGGCAATGGCTTGAGCTTGGCTTAAGTCAATCCTACCGCCCAAAAATGCCCTTTGGGTAAATTCCCCACCTTTTGCGATTCTCGCCCCAAGTTTTAAGCATTCCTCTATAATGCTTTTGGCGATGAAAAATCCTCCGTGGCATTGAAATTCAATCACATCTTCTGTGGTGTAACTCTTTGGGGATTTAAAATAAAGGATAATACATTCATCAAGCAGATTTTGCTTTGGGCTAGAAAAGTAGATAGGGGTAAGATGAGCGTAGCGGGGAGTAAAAAAACTTGCAGGCTTTCGGGTAAGTTGTGAAGCGATAGAAAGGGCTTTACTGCCACTTAAGCGAATCACATTGAGAGACGATTTACCATAAGTTGTTGCGGGAGCAACAATCGTATCAGATATGGTGGAAATCATTGATGATAATGTAACGTTCCCCATCGCTATTGAGGCGGAATGAGACATATTTATCAGGGAAATGTTCTCGCAGCTGCTTCAAAGCGATATGAGCTAAAACGCCATCAAGGGGCTTAGTTTGAGCTTTACCATTGAGTTTAATGGTTTCAATGGTGGGAATAAGGTAATTTGCAATCATTTCTTCTTGATTTTTGAGAAATTCTGCAATCTCAAGCCGAATCATCAAGCCATAAACTTGATTAATCCAATTAAAAATCAAATAAGAAATTGCTTTGTAGCGATAGCCTTCCTTGCCAATAAGCAGGGCAGAATCCTCGCCATCAATTTTGATATAAAGCGTATTTTCATCATAGGGTTGGACAAAAATCAAATCAAGCTTGTAAGGGAGAAAATCAAAGAGTTCTTGTAACTCATCTCTCACTAAGAGGGCGATTTGGTCGATACTTTTGTCTTGATGAGGAGAGCTTGTAAAGGTGCTTGGTGTAGGAATCTTTGGTGTGCTAGAATAATCAAAATGGTTAGAATTATTAAAAGTATTATCAAAGGCTCTTTGGGGTGAAGTTTGTGTCGTGGGTGTTTGTGTAGGTATTTGCACAGGTGTTTGTGGGGCTTGTGTAGCCACCGGAGTAGCTTTAGATTTCTTTAATTCCGCACAGATGATAGCGGACTTTTTACCCACGCCTAAAAATCCTTTGGAGGGATTTTGGATAATCTCATATTCCAAATCAACAATTGAGCATTCAAAAAATTTTGAAGCTTCTATCAATGCATTCTCTAATGTGGGTGCTTCTATTTTTTTCATTTTTTTATCTCCTTTTCGTGTTTATGTTCTGCAATCTCTCGGGCTTTTTTACGCTCTAGGGTTTTGTTAATAAGAAGTTGTTGAAGGATAGAGAAAATATTATTGACAAACCAATAAAGCACTAAGCCTGATGGGAAAGTAATAAAGAAAATCGTAAAAATTAAGGGCAGGAATTTAAATACTTTTTCTTGCATTGGGTCATTAAAAGCAGTAGGTGTTAAGTGCTGCTGGAGATACATTGTACCACCCATTAAGATTGGAAGGACAAAGTAAGGGTCCATTTTAGAGAGGTCATCAATCCACAAAAGCCATTCTGCCCCTTTAAGCTCAATGGCGTTATACAAAACACGATAAATAGCGAAAAATACCGGCATTTGAAGGAGGATAGGCAAGCAGCCACCCATAGGATTTGCCCCGTGTTTTTTATAAAGTTCCATCATATGCATTTGCAATTTTTGAGGTTCACCTTTGTATTTTTGTTGCAATTCTTTCATTTTGGGGGCAATTTCTTTGAGTTTTTGCATTGACACCATTCCTTTGTAAGTCAAAGGATACAATACAATCCGCACAATCAAAGTCAGCAAAATAATCGCCCAACCCCAATTTCCACAAAGGCTATAAAGTTTATCAAGGAGCAAAAAGAGAGGCTTTGCAAAGAAAGTAATAATACCATACTCGACTACATCAGTTAATTCTGGGCTAATGGATTGCAAGAGGCGATAATCTTTAGGTCCGATATACCCTGAAACTTGAAAATTGCCTTTTGCACTGATAAAGGGCATAGGATTTTGTTTAGAATCACTTAAAATTATTGATTCCATTGTGCTGTCTTTTTTAAAGAATAAGGTTGTGTAGTAACGGTCTACTCCTGCTAGAATACTTGTGCCATTATGATTTGTTTGCCCTTTGGCATCATCATCTTCAATGGTGGTAATCGTGCCATCGTTTTCTTTAATAATCACACCTTTAAAGACATAAGTATCTTCCTCTACGACAGGACGCATACCCGGAGAGAGAAAATAAGTGTGATTTTGGGGGAGATTGACTTGAAGCTCATAATAGCCATTAGGGTAAAAAGTAATAATTTTTTCCAAACGCAATTCGCCAAGCTCTTGGGTTAGTGTGAGGGTTTTTGGCTCTTTTTCCAAAAGGATTTCAGAATCGCTTGCTTGATAGGGCGTATTAAAAGCTTGCTGGTTAAGGAGTTGGTCAGAAAAGCGGATTTCAAGGGTTTTGGGATTATTTTGATTGCTTTGTTGGATTTCCTCACCAAAGAGGGCAAGTTTATCGGATTTTTCATCTTTTTGGTATTGTTTATTTTTGAGATAAACTTGCGAGATTCGCCCTAATCGGTCAATTTCGTATTCAAAATTTTCAGCCACAACCTTAGTGATAATGGCACCTTGAGGATTATTGGGATTTTGTGCTTGATTGGCGACTTCTTGTGGCGTTGTTGTCTCTGTTTTGGGTGTTTGAATGGTTTGCGTGTTTTGCTCGGTAGTGGTTGCATTTGTTTCTTTGGGGGAAGGAGCAAAGAAATAACTATAAGGGATAAAAAAAGCCAAAGCAAGTGCAACGGCAATCAAAATACGCGTTTGAGGATTGAGAGTATCGAGTTTTTTAAGCACAGGAAACCTTTGAAAAATTTTTGATAATATAAAAAGGCTGGAGCGGATAGGCATAGTTTCGCCAAATAAGATTAGGATAACCCTTAGGAATGTAGCACAAAGGAATGAGCCAATACACAATGGGGCAAGGTTGAGATAATCTTAAAGAAACTTGATAATTGACTTTGGGGTAATCAATCCCACCTTTAAAAAGTTGATTGCATTTTAAGATTCTAAGCAAGGTAGAGATTAAAGCAACGCAGGGATTTTGAAAATAAAAAGCTTGTTTGGAATACTCTGAACAGCTCGGGTAATAACGGCATTTGTCCCCCAATAATGCAGATAAATAGCGTTGATAAAAAGTAATACTTTGAATACAAAACCATCTTATCATTTTTGCACCCCATTTAATCGGCTAAGGGCATACAAAAAATCTTGCTTAAGCTTTTGGTAGGCTACTTTTTCGACACCTTTTTTAGCAAGCAAAACCATATCCCCATTTTTAAGAGTAGGGAGGCTAGAGCGATAAATCTCCCTCCATCGCCTTTTGATTAGATTCCGACAAGTTGCTTTTCCTATCTTTTTGGAGACACAAAAGCCTATGCGTTTCTGCTCTTCTTTGCTTTCTTTAAAAAATAAAATAAAATCCGTGCTATGCCAACGTCTCGCATTATGATAGACATTATTAAAATCTTTTTTTGTTTTTAGGGTAATCAAAGTCTAACTCAAATTGTAATTTAGATTGCGAGTCTTTTTCTGCCTTTAGAGCGTCTAGCATTAATAATTTTTCTTCCATTTTTTGTTTGCATACGGACACGAAAGCCGTGCGTTCTTTTTCTTGGTGTGTTGTGAGGTTGATATGTTCTTTTCATTGGGCGATACCTTTAATTTGTAAATAGACTTGAATTGTATTTTAAAAATGCTTAAAACATAATTACACCATTAAGATGTTAAATTTCAAACCCAAATCTTAATTTGGATTTTTATTTGGTATCGTTTTGTTTTATCATTTTATTACGAGATATTAGCTCCTTTATCATCACAATATATTTCATCATCACAAGAAAAAGTTAGATTTTGTGGCAATCTGTGTTTTATTTCCTCCTGTCATTGCAAGAATTCGTAGAACCCGCAGCAATCTTGTTATGAGGAAACATTTACTTTCTTATCTAGCCGGAGTGTATCTGAGCTTTTGATAATAGAGATTTTAAGCTATGAATAAATATGCTTCGTTTTGTCATTCCTTAAATATAATGCAAATAAAACGCAAGAGGTAACAGAATGAGGTAACAGAAATTGATTTTTTAATGAATATTTATTAGAAAAAGCTAAATATTTATCAGAATTATCAGAAAAAGCTGTTATTTATAGTGAAGTTGATTATATCTTAAGGCAAAATGGCAAAACCTTAACTTGTAAGGATTTGGAGTTGTTTTGAGGGCTTAAAATTTAAGGTTGAAGGGAGATTAATAAATTAAAATAATAATGAGTTAATTTATTTTAGTTTTTTAATAAATAAACACTAATTTTTATTGACTTTTTCTTGCTTTTATGGTTAAACTACTTCAATTTAAAATGTAAGAAGGGAAGTATGTGTGAAAAATATGAGGAATTTTTCAAAGATTGTTTAAAATTTAAAAAGAAAGTAGAAACTCTAAGGAAAAAAGGTCAAAATGAATATAATCCTTTTTTAGTTTTAACAAGTGAGCATATTGAAGATTCACATAGCACTATTTTATTTTCTTTTTTGGATATAAATTCAAATCATTATCAAGGTGATTTATTTTTAAAATATTTTTTAGAAGTTGCAGGACTTGGAAAATGGTTTGGTAATACAAAAAAAGTAAAAATTAAAAGAGAAAAATCGCTATCAAATGGTAGAATTGATTTATACATCAACAACGGCGAAAAATGTATTATTATAGAAAATAAAATTTGGGCAGGGGACAGGGACAAACAAATTCAAAAATATATTGAAGAGATAGGCAAAAATTATAATCTCATTTGTGTGATTTATCTTAGTTTGTATGGTAATGAGCCTAGCAAATACAGCTTAGGGGAATGGGAGATTGATAAAAGTGATGAGTGTAACCCAAAGCTTAAAAAGCAAGATGCTCAAGGCACACATTTGATTGAGTATCGACAGCTTTCTTACAAAAATGATATTTTAGATTGGCTAAATAATGTTCAAAAAGAACTAAAAGATATCACAAATTTGAATCAAGCTTTGGAGGCTTATAAAGATATGGTAAAAATCATAACTCATCAAAAGGAGGAGATGGATATTGCAGATTTTTTAAAGGACAAAGGTGATGAAGAATATCAAATGGCACTTGAAATTATTAAAAAGCGAGATAAAATTATCACAAGTTATTTAGAAAAAATTTGCAAAGAATTGCAAAAAGAGGATTTTAAGGATTGGGAATATAATTTATCTCCAAAATATGAAAATAAAGAGCTTAAATTTATTTTCTATCCAAAAAATAAAAGAGAATATTTTTTTGCTTTTGCTTGGTGTAATTGTAATGGCAAGGGAAGTTTTGAAGCTAGGCTTTGCGGAGAAAATACTCCCATTTATAGTAAAAGAGCAAAAATATCTGAGCAAATAAGGAAGATTCCTTTTGACGATAAGGAAAGAAATATCATTGGTTCAAAAGATGAACAGGATAAACCACCATTTGAATATGATTGGAATTGCGTTAAAGAACGGATTTCTAATTTCGCTAATGATTTTAACAAAGAAGAAATTAAAAATTTTATAAAAAAATACAAAAGCATAGTTTCAAAAATTAATGAGTATTTATAAATCTTATCCAACAAATTAATGCGTGAATTATTCCACTATTAAAACAAAAATAAAGTTCTTTTAGTTAGCAATCTGTGCTTCTTGATAATGTTTTTCTCTCACGCATTAATTTTATTATCATCAATATTTCAAATGCTCTTACATTACCGCTTTCCGTAGGCTATTCTCATAATACCCACTCACATTAATTGCCTTTCAAAATAACTTTGTTATAATTCCTAATCAATATTGAACTTGTGTGCCTATAAATATGCGTATAGATTTTAAGGCACACACAGAGATTCTTTAAGGAGTAATAATGAAAATTTTAAAACCCATACCAAAGGAAACTCATTTTATTTTGGCTTTGATTTTAAGCTTTTTTCTTGGGACAAACGCATTGGCTGCAAATGCAGGAGATAAAGACTTTGAGGAGTTTAAAAATAAAGGAGAGGGCAAGAAAATCCTTATCATCGGTGCAAATGGTAGCGTTGCAAAAGTAGCCATTGATGCGTTTTTAAAAAATACAAAAGTGGATTTAAAGCTGTATTTGCGTAATGCAAAGCGTCTAGAATCCCTCAAATCTCCTCGCGTGGAACTTATAGAGGGTGATGGATTAGATATACAAAAGCTTAAAAGTGCAATGAAAGGCGTTGATGTGGTGTATGCGAATTTGGCAGGAGATTTGCCAAAATTAGCCCAAAGTATTATCACAGCAATGAAAGAAACAGGGATTAAAAGGCTCATTTGGATTAGTTCTTTTGGGGTGTATAATGAGAGCTACCCTGAAATCCCAGAATATGAGCTTAATCGCATTCGTGCGTATATACCCCCACATATTGAGGCGGTAAAGCTCATAGAAGCAAGTGATTTAGATTATACTATTATCCGTGCGGAATGGTTTAGTTCTAAAGATGAGATTGACTATGAGCTAACCAAAAAGGGTGAGGCTTTTAAAAATCCTAGTGCGTTAATCTCTCGTAAGAGTATCGCCCACCTCATCATAAGACTAAGCCTAGAACCAAATTTTGGCATTAGGGAGAGCTTTGGGATTAATAAGCCTGAATAAATATTAATAACACCAAAATTCCCAAATAGAGATTCTCTACCCAAAAACATTGATAATTAATTGAAAGTTTAGCGACTGCAGATTCAAGCTAAATTGCGGAGAAAAGGTAACTTCCTATTTGCTCTCAAAGGGGTGATTTTCACCTATTATTATTTACCTAAGCAATATTTGATTTTATTTTCATCTGTGAAAAGATGAATAGCTTTCATTTGTAGTCTTTGAATAGTTTGAGCATCTTCTGATAATAAAAGCGACACTTCCTTATCACTTAAAGAATTTACAAATTCCTTTGCCATACAAAAGCAAAAGTTCCTATTAGCACCCTCTTCAATGCAACCTTCCGCATTACTCTCTATAAGCTCCTCTCTCTCCTCTTTAAAATCTGCAAAACTTAAATTTGCTAAAACCGCTATTAGAAATAGCGTTACAAATATCTTTTTCATTTTTTTCTCCTTTAAATATTTATCATTTTAGGAACCCACTTCGCATAACTTTTTATCATCAGCAAAAAGCACTATAAGTGCTTATTTACCGAATTTTTATATCGTCAAGAAGTGTTTTGATAGCTTCAATTATCTCACCATCATCTGCACCCTTTTTGTAGATGAACATTTTAAGAAATTCAATCCCAAAATGCGAAGGAAATATAAGATAGCTGTTTTTAGGAAAAGGCTCTGTAAGCGTTCTTAAGCCTATGGAAAGCTCACCTTTGTTTGTAGAAGCTTCTCCAACAACAACTTCAAACAAATCATCTTTGTAGATTACCCTAAATTTATATTCCTCTTTATCACTTTGTATAAAAGGTTTTAAAAGTTTCATAGCAAAAACTCCTTTTAAAATATAGTATTAATTTAAAATTTGCATAATTTTTTCAAGATTTTGGCGACGCAATTTTTTACCCACAAGGAATAAATCCACAATCCACCAAACAGTCCAATTTGCAAAAATAACCAACCCAGCTAAGCTACAAAAAATTTCAAAAGCTTCTCGTTCATCTGAAGCAAGAAATACCACACCAACAATAAATAAAATTATGACTAGTAGAGTTAAACCTAAACGCACAAAGCCTAAAACCTTATCCCCTATCATAAAACGGGCAACACCAAAAATCCCAAATAGAAAATTCCCTGCCCAAAACACAAAGGCAGGGCTTTTTAAATTCAATGTTGCAATTTGAGTGGCTACTTCTTGCTTCCTGCTCTCATCTAATTTTTCAAATTTTTCTTTGAGAGTCATAGCAGCCATCGGTTCTTTTGGTAATTTATCTTGTAGGGCTAATAACATTTCCTCAAAAGCCATTTTAACTCCTATTTTAAAATTTCGTTGAATTATTCCACAATATTACTTAAGTAATATTGAAATATTAAATGTTATTTAATATTATCATTTAATATTTCAAATGTTTAAATAAAGGAGTATCAAAACAGCATTAAAACAAAATAAATTTCAAATTTGATAAGCTTTTGGGGCAAAAATTCAACAAGGCATAAATCCAACAAATTATCAGAGCTAATATTAGAGCTTAAAATTTAGTTCTAAAATTAAGAGCAATTAAAAACAAATTCCACGATTTTATTATAATTTTCTCGTTTGGCTTTTTTATAAACCAAAAATAAATCAACAAACCACCAAACATAACCCACAAATACAGAAATCAACCCTAAGCCCAAAAAAGCTTCAAAACTATCCTTATCCCCATCGCTATCAATCGCTAAAGCAAAAAATACTATGCAAGGCAATAAAGACACAGCCATACGCAAAAAACCTAATGCAAAATCCCTTATCATAAATCTATCAATCGCCAAAAAACCCAAACCCAAAAAACCGCATATAATGCTGATGATAGTTGGGACAATAGGATTTTGAAGCTTCAAAAATACCAAATTTGACAACATTTCCTCTTTATTTTGTAATTGCTCAAATTTTACTTTAAGATTTAAATAATCTT
>JAFLSC010000004.1 GCA_022511145.1 Helicobacter sp. | reverse complement strand
AATCTTGCTAGGGGTGAGTGTGCCTTTAGTGAGTGTGCCGGTTTTATCAAAAACCAAAGTATCGACACTATGGAGTGTTTCTAGGTAACTTGAGCCTTTAATGAGGATTCCTGCTTTAGAAGCTGCTCCTAAAGCGGCAAAAAAGGTTAAGGGGATAGAAATCACTAACGCACAAGGACAAGACACCACAAGAAAAATCAATCCCCGATAAAGCCAAGTCCAAAAAGATTCTGTAAAAATCCCCCAAAAATCTCCCTGACTTGTTAAACCCAAATACAAAGGAGGCAAAATCATAAGACTTAAGGCTAAAAAGGTAACAATGGGTGTATAAAATCGGGCAAATTTGGTAATAAATTCTTCACTTTTGCTTTTTTGCAAACTACCCTCGCTAATAAGCTTTAAAATTTTACTGAAAGTGGAATCTTGGTAGCTTTTTATCGCACGAATTTCTAGGGCTCCTTCAAGATTAATACCACCCGAGAGTAGAAAATCGCCAACTTTAACATTAATCGGCAGAGATTCCCCATTAAGTGCGGAATTATCAATCAAACTCTCACCCTTTATAATTACCCCATCAGCTGGGATTCTATCCCCTTTAGCAACAAGGCAAATATCATCTTTTTGGATTGCACTAGGAGGGATAATTTGGACTTGATTGTCTTTTAGAATCTTTGCTTTTTGGATTTTAAGTGTAGCTAAAGAAGTAATGGAACGTTTAGAATCCTCTACAATACGAGCCTCTAATGCTTCCCCCAAACGATAAAAAGCTAAAATTGCAACCGCCTCTGCCCCATCTCCTATCGCCCAAGCCCCAAGGCTTGCTATTGCCATTAGACTATTTTCATTAAACATTTCTCTGCGATAGAAACCCAAGAGTGCTTCTTTTAAAATCTCTGCACCAAGGATAAGGTAGCATACCAAATACAAAGCCCAAAGCCAAGATTGAAAATTTTGGAGAGGCAAAATCTCAAATTCAACGCCCAAACCTAAAAGATAAGCTACTAATGCCCAATAAGTGAGGATTTTATAAAGGTTATCAAAAGGTTTTGAAGTTTGTGAAGTTTTGGGAACTTTAGAGGTTTCTGAAATCTCTAGAGGATTTTTTGTGCATTTGCTACAATGAGTACAACAAGATTTTGAATTATTGTTCATTGTAGGGGCTAAATTAGCATCATTGTAGGTATTTTCTAGCATTTTATCTCCTTAAATTTCACTAATGTGTTCTAAACCTTGCTCAAAGATTTTTTCAATATGGTCATCATCAAGTTCATAATAGACTTCCTTGCCGCTTTTTTGATACCTTACAAGTCTTGCTTGACGCAAGATTCTAAGTTGATGAGAGACAGCGGAGGGAGAGAGCTTGGAGAGTTCTGAAATCTCACTAACACAGAGTTTCTCTCTCTGGAGTAAAGAAAGAATTAAAACACGCGAGGAATCCCCAAAAATCTTAAAAAACTCAGCTAATTCATAGAGAAGCTCCTCTTTGGGTAAATCTTGTAAAACTTCTTGTAAAGCTTTTTGTCGTTGTTTTTCGGCTCCCATAATGCCTCCTTAATATTACTTGTAAAATTTAAATTAATAATATATTCATATTTTCATATGAATATATTTTCATATAATTATAGCTTTTTAAATCTCAAAAGTCAAATGGTGATTATTATCGCAAACAAACTTATAATAGTAATAGCTTTTTATTAATAAATATCTGATGTTTTTCTAGCATTTTAGCGTTTGAGTTTTCCTCGTTGCTTTGGTATCCTTGCTTGAATCTTGATTTAAATTTGTGTGTTTTGGCTTGGTTTTACAATAACCTTTGACTTTAGGATTTTAAATTCCATTCTTTCAAAGTTTCTATCAGAATAAAAGGATAGTTTCATCAGCAATGCTTGTGATATATCCCTTGATTTGTCAAAGTATGAGCTTGTGAGATAGATTATCTTTTTTATTGTCAGGAGAGAAAATGGCGGTTGTCGCCTTCTCTTGATAAGATTCTTGCAAGTTCTTTTCAAGTATTTTTATCCTACTCTAAACTTTACTCTGCTTTATTTTCTATTCTAAAGACTTAATTTGAATAAAAATTATTGATTTAGTTTTAAGATTTTATTATAATTTAGTCTCAAAAACTTTAAAAGGATAGCAAATGAAAAAATTCATAGCGACAACAACACTTGTTTCTTTGGTTTTCTCCTCATCACTTTTTGCTTTGGCACTTGATGAAAAAAGCATTAAGATTAGCTTTGAAGGCTATAAAACACCTGCTATGATAGGGACTAGGGGTGGATTTTCAAAAGCACAATTTCATTTTAACAAGGATGCTTCTAGCCTTTCTAAACAGCTTACAAATGCTAGTATCACCCTTTCTCCTAAAGATATTGATATGGGCGGGGTGGAAAATCAAGTTATTGCTGACAATCTTGTTAATTACTTTTTTGCACCCTTTAATAATAAAGGTGATATTAAAGTTACAATAGGCAATGTGATTGAGGGCGAAAGCAAGGGGACTATTAGTGCAAAAGTTACGATTGGCAATCAATCAACGCTCGTACCCCTTATGTATGTCATTACGGGTAATAATGATTTTGAAGCAAGAGGACAGCTTGATTTAAGTGCATTTACAAATGCTCAAAAAGCTCTTAAAGCCCTAAGTGATGCTGTGCCTGAACATCAAAATGTAAGCTGGAATATCGTGAATTTGACAATTAATGGGAAACTAAAATAAAGCGGGTTCTCTTAACTCTATTGTTATTGTGAGGCTTTAGCTAAAGCAATCTTTTGCTGGGTTGCCACGAAAATCCTTGCGGATTTTCTCACAATGACAAAACCCCACTTTCCTACCATTATGAGATTCTCCTTGTATTATAAAGAAGCAATCTTCATTCAAACCTTAGCCACTTCAAAACCTCAACTAAGCCCTTAATTTAATCTTAAATTCTAGCTATCAAGCTCCCAAATATCGCTTCTTTATCTCGGGATTGTCTAAAAGATTTTGTGCCTTATCTTTTAAAACAATCGTCCCATTTTCTAGCACATATGCACGATTAGCGATACGAAGAGCTCCAAAGGCATTTTGTTCCACCAAAAAAATCGTGATTCCCTTTTCTCTAAGATTTTGAATAATCTCAAAAAGCTCTCCCACTACCTTTGGAGCGAGTCCAAGACTAGGTTCATCAAGCATTAGGAGTTTAGGCTCACTCATCAAAGCCCTTGCAATTGCAAGCATTTGTTGTTCTCCCCCACTCATTGTTCCTGCCATTTGCTTATAACGCTCTTTAAGTCTAGGAAAAAGCTGATACATTCTTTCTTTCATTGTTGCAAAATTTTCATCATTATGATAAGCCCCCATTCTTAAATTCTCTTCCACGCTAAGATTGGTAAAAACTTGTCTTCCCTCTGGCACAAGGGCAATCCCACGCCGAATAATTTTATGCGTAGGCACTTTAGTAATATCTGCCCCAAAAAATTTGATTGTTCCTTTAGTTTTTACGTTTTGAATAATGGCTTTAAGTGTTGAGGTTTTACCTGCTCCATTGCTTCCAATGAGTGTAATAATCTCGTGTTCTTCAATATGCAAACTAACACCCTTAAGAGCTTTAATAAGTCCATAAAAAACTTCTAGATTCTCAATTTGTAGCATAAAAATCCCCTAAATAAGCAGTAATGACAGAAGGTTCATTAATGGCTTCTTTTGGTGTCCCGCTAAAGAGCTTTTTGCCATAATCAAGCACAAGGACTTTTGAGCAAAGTTGATTGACAAAGGGCATATCGTGCTCGATTAATAAAACGCTTAAATTAAAATCTTTTTGCATTTTAATAATAAGCTCACAAAGTTCTTTTGTTTCTTTAGGATTCATTCCTGCTACAGGCTCATCAAGCAATAAAAGCTTTGGATTAGTTGCTAGAGCTCTTGCAATCTCTACTTTTTTGCAATCCCCATAACTTAGAGATGTCGCTTTAGCGTCTTTAAAATGTGTTAAATCCAAATATTCTAAAATCTCAATTGCTTTTTTTTGAATTTTTTTCTCCTCTTTAAAATAGCGTCCAAACCGAAATGCTGCTTCAAAAAATGTATAATGAGCTTGAGCGTGAAGCCCAATAAGCACATTTTCAAGCACACTCATTGAAGAAAAAAGCCGAATATTTTGAAAAGTCCTTGCAATTCCAAGATTGACGATATTATTAGGCTTAAGATGAGCAGTATTTTTATCCTCAAAATAAACTTTCCCACTTGTGGGTTTGTAGTTGGCTGTGATAATGTTAAAAAGTGTTGTTTTGCCTGCCCCATTAGGACCTATTAAGCCAAAGATTTGGTTTGGTGCAATCTCAAAGCTCACATTATCGATAACCTTTAGCCCCCCAAATTGCATACTAATATTTTCAAGTCTAAGCAAACTAGGCATTATCTGCCTTTTTAAAAAGGAATTGAGTAATTTTTTTGGGGATTTTAAATTCCCAAATCTCTTTTTTACCCATTATGCCTTCCCTCGCAAAAAGCATAATTAAGAGCAAAATTACCGAGAAAAATACCATTCTAAGCCCCGGATAAGAGCCAAAATCCTTATCCCCAAAAATAAGCGGTTGGTCTAAAAATCGCAAAAACTCACCACCTCCTATTACCAAAATCGTTCCTAAAATCGCCCCACTTGTGCTTCCAAGCCCTCCTAGCACGATGATAATTAAAAGCTGAAAGGTTAATTCAAATCCAAAAAGATTAGGGGAAATGGTTGTAAGCCAAATTGCTAGCAATCCTCCGCCAATCCCCTCTAAAAAGGCACTAACACTAAAAGCAAAGATTTTGATTTGAAAAGTGTTAATCCCCATTGCAATAGCAGCATCTTCATCATCTCTTATGGCTTTCATCGCTCTTCCGTATTTGGAATACACAATTTGCAAAATCAAAATCACTGCAATAATCGCAAAAATCCCGCTCCAAAATAAAATCGTAATATCCCCACTCTCAAAAGATTTTTGATAAATGAAGTTTAAAGGGGTTTTGAGAAATTCCGGTAAAATTTGTGCGTTAAGGAGAAAAGAAAATGCTTCTTTAAGGCTTAACATTACATTTTCTGTGCTGGGGATTTCATTAAGTCCAATCGCCCCATTTGTCCATTCTGGCTGATTGATGGCTAAGATTTTGATAATAAAACCAAATCCTAAAGTAACAATTGCTAAATAATCCCCTCTCACACGAAATACCGGGAAAGAAAGTATAATCGCAATCAAAGCCGCTACAATCCCGCTACAAAGTAATGCCACAAGCAAGGGTGTGTGGATTGCTAACACAAAGGGGTGCGGGTCACTTAGTTGATACATTGCAGTTTTCGCCTCAAAATCTAAAAGCATAATCGCACTAATATAAGCCCCAATCGCCACAAATCCATTAGGTTCCAAAGAGAGCTGCCCAGTTACACCATTGATGAGATTGTAACTCACCGCTAAAATCACAAAAATCAAAATATTATTAAGGATTCTTAGATGATAGTCATTGAGCAAACTTTGTGAGGCAAACAAAAGGATAATCCCCACAATGTAAATCCCTATATGCAAGGATATAGTAGCAAGTGTCGGGTATTTGGACAATATTTTCATAAAACTCCTAAAATCGGCTTTTTTCTAATCGCCAATCCCCCATAATTCCAATAGGACGAAAGAGCAAAACTAAAATCAAAAACAAAAAGGCAAAGGCATCTTTATAGCCACTAAGTTCAGGAAACACAGCGACAACCATTACTTCTGTAAAGCCCAAGATAAACCCTCCAAGCACCGCTCCCATAACGCTTCCAATCCCTCCTAAAACGGCTGCTCCAAAGGCTTTTAATCCGATTAAAACTCCCATTAAAGGCTCGATACTAGGATAAGAAATAGCATAAAAAATCCCCCCGACTCCTGCCAAAAGACTACCAATAAAAAATACAAGAGCAATAATTTTATTGACATTAATCCCCATTAAACGCACGGTTTCAATATCAAAAGCACTTGCTCGGATTGCCATTCCTTGCTTAGTGCGATAAAGAATAAAAAGCAAAATCCCTAGTAGCAGTAGTGTAACACAAGGCACAAGTAAAGTAATATAAGTAAAATGCAAACTCCCAAGATTCAAAGTTTGTGAAAAAAATGTTGGGGCATTAAAAGAACGTGGTGTTGAGCCAAAATAAACATTAAATAAATTTTCCAAAAAGAAACTTACCCCAATAGCAGTAATCAACATTGAGATTCTAGGGGCTTTTCGCAAAGGCATATAGGCGATTTTATCAATCCCCACTCCTAGCAAAGCACAAAATAAAACTGCCATTAAAGCAGCTGCTAAAAAGGGCAATCCAAAAGATTCTAGCCCAAAAAGACAAACAAAAGCCCCCACCATCATAATATCAGCGTGAGCGAAATTAATCAATCGCAAACAGCCATAAACCATTGTGTAGCCAATAGCAACAAGGGCATACATACTCCCAAGACTTAAGCCATTGACACATTGTTGCAACAAGGTAGAAAAATCCAAATCTTTATCCTCTTAAGCTTTACTCAAAAATCCCTACACTAAGGCTCAATGGTTGTTTTATAAACCAATTTTCCGTCTTTTACCTCATTAATCACGGCACTTCGGATAGATTCGCCATTTTTGAGAGAAAACACACCGCTAATACCTTCATAATCTTGAATATTGCGGATTTTATCATTCAAACACACTTTATCTTCCGCCCCGCATTCCTCAATCGCATAAAGAGCTATATCATAAGCATCAGCAAGCATTGCACTAAAGGTGCTAAGAGGTTCTTTATAGGTTTCCTCATAAGCTTTCATAAAGGCTTCACCCTTTGGCGTTTGCTTACTATTTGGCGAATAATAATCACTCACCATATAGCCCTCAACAGCATCTTTACCCACTTCAAAAAAGATTTTATTTGAGGCTAAGCCATCTCCCCCAATTGTAGGGATTTTCATACCTAATTGTTTGGCTTGAAGGGCAATCAAAGCTCCCTCATTATAATAAATAGGCAAATACAAAACATCGGGATTTTTGGCTTTAATGCTAGAGAGTTGGGCTTTGAAATCCTTTGTTCCTGCTTGTGCGTTAGCTTCTATGACGATTTGACCGCCAAGCTTTTTGAATTGTTCCCTAAAAGCCTTTGTTAAGCCAATAGAATAATCACTCGCGTTATCAAAAAGAATTGCTGCCTTTTTTGCCTCTAAGTCTTTGTAAGCAAGATTAGCAGCAATAACACCTTGAAAGCTATCAGAAAAAGAAATCCTTGAGACAAACTTTTTCCCTTTTGTTACCCTATCATTAGTCGCAACAGGTGCAATAAGGGGCGTTTTGTTATCATCAGCGATTTTTGTCATCGCCAAAGCATTAGTAGAAATCATAGGACCAATGACAACACTTACTTTATCGTTAGAGACGAGCTTTTGCATAGCATTAGCTGATTCAATCTTATCGCTTTTGTTATCAATGAGGATAATTTGAATCTTATCGCCCTTTTGGGTTTGATTTTTTTTCATATAGGCTAAATCAATCCCGCGTTTTCCTAGCTCACCAAAACCGCCAACAGCCCCACTCATCGGTAAAACTACGCCGATTTTAATATCTTGGGCTTGTATGGTTTGAAAGCTTAAAAATACAAATCCAATAAGGCTTAAAAAATGTAAAGGTAAAGAAAATCTCATTATTAAACTCCAAAAATTAAAATCTTAAAATAATAAAAGAGCCTTACTTTAAGATAGCTTAATTGATTTTGACTGAAAATTTTTGTCGTTACGATTAAGAAAGGCAGAAGATGCTCCTTCAACAATGCTTACATTAATGCAGCTTGCTAGAGAAATCAAAGAAAGTAAAAAGGTTTAAATCCAAAAATTAAAAATTCTAAATACAATCTTGTCATTGCGAGAATCCGCGAGGATTCGTGGCAATCTCTGCAGAGTAATTCATCATTACAAGAAAAATCTCGATTTTTTGCGATAATCTTTTTGTGGCAACCCAACAAAAGATTGCTTCGTTTCACTTGCAATGACGGAAAAAAGCAATAATTAAGAATTAGATTGCTTTAGCTAAAGCCTCATAATAAAAGATATTGACCGCACTTTTTATCTTAAATAGAAGTTCTAGCAAAAATGCAAAATAAGAAATTCTACTATCCTTAAAATGATTTTAATAAAATATAAAATTTAGTTTTGATTGATTTTTTAGTGTAACTTCTTTAAAATTTTGAAAAAAAAATTAGGGGAATTTATGGAATTACAAATTGAAAGGGCGGTGTTGAGTTCGATTTTATTTTCTCCAGAGCAGCTTGATTTGGTATCAGAGGCTTTGGAGGCTAATGATTTTGTTTATACACCTCATCAAAATATTTTTTCTGCAATGTTAGAGCTTAGGCGATTGGATTTGCCTATTGATGAGGAGTTTATCCTCAAACGCAACACAAAAGCTCACCCCATTAACCAAGAGGAGCTTTTAAATATCCTTAGCACTCACCCCATTAGTGATATTAAATCTTATATTTGTGAGATTAAAGAAGCCTCTAATAAACGCAAACTTCGCACTTTTGCGATGAAAATTGCTGATGCGAGCCAAGAAGAAGAAAAAAACTCAAAGGATTTAATTGATTATCTCCAAAGCGAGCTTTATAAAATTACTACAATGCAGGAAAACCGCAATTTCAGGGACGCTAAAGAAGTAGCAGAGGCAACTTTGGATTATATTGCAGAAATGAAAAAACGAGGAAACTCCACGCTTATAGGAATTGATACAGGCTTTAAACGCCTTAATGAAAAAACAACAGGCTTTAGCAAAGGGGATTTAATTATTGTTGCGGCTCGTCCAGCAATGGGAAAAACCTCTTTGGTTTTAAATATGGCTCAAAAAGCACTTGATACAGGAAAAGGCGTAGTATTTTTTAGCCTTGAAATGCCTGCTGAACAACTAATGCTAAGAATGCTTTCAGCCAAAACCTCTATTGCCTTGCAAAACCTTCGGCTAGGAAATTTGCAAGATGAGGAGTGGCAAAGGCTCACTGATGCGGTGGATACGATGAGTAAGGCTCCCTTTTTTGTTGATGATAATAGCCTCTTAACCATTCATCAATTCCGCACTAAGATTCGCAAAATCAAATCCCAGCACCCCGAGATTGCCTTAGCGGTGATTGATTATTTACAGCTAATGAGTGGAACAAACAATAAAGACAGATACCAAGAAGTGAGTGAAATTAGTCGGGGATTGAAGATGATTGCAAGGGAGCTAGAAATCCCTATCATCGCCTTATCACAGCTCAATAGGACTTTAGAATCAAGGAGTGATAGGCGTCCGATGTTATCGGATTTGAGGGAATCAGGAGCGATTGAGCAAGATGCGGATATTATCTTGTTTGTTTATCGCGATGATGTGTATAAACAAAAAGATGATAAGGAAAAGGAGGCTCAAGCCAAAAAGGAAGGTAGAGACTACACGCCAACTTTTCAGGCTCGAGAGATTGAGGAAGCAGAGGTTATTATCGGGAAGCAGAGGAATGGTCCCACAGGGGTAGTGAAATTACAATTTCATAAGCAATTTACGCGATTTTCTGATATTTCTAATGAAGTGGTGATTGAATACCAAACGCAATTTATTCCCCCTAAAGAAACCAAGATTGAAATGCCCCCGATACCATAAATAGCTGAAGTCTTGCCCTACGCCTCCGTTATTACATTTTCCCTTGTCATTGCAAAGAGCTGAAGCAACCTAATTCTTTTATCATTACCTTTTTCCTTCATTGCGGACTTCCCCATTATCATTGCAAGTGAAACAAAGCAATCTTTCTTTTGTGCTTTTAAAGAGATTGTCGCGAAAATTCTTGCGGATTTTCTTGCAATGACAGATTTCTTAGCGTCATTAGAGATTGCCACGAGTTTTACAAACTCTGCAATAACGCAGAGAGAAGCCCCACAATAACAAAGGAAAGATTAAGAAAAAGTAGGATATAAGCAGATAAAAGGCGAAAAATGATAGATAAAACAACTGACAAGGGAGATTTATGGATACCATAGCTTTTAGCTTTCAGTTAGAAAAAAATGAGGCTAAAGACCCCAAAAATGTATTTGAGCCTGAATATTTTTTGGAATTGCAAACTTACATTAATGGTGAGATTTTGGATTTAAGAGGGAGAAATAATCAGAAACTTTTTCTTAATTTGCCTTATTTAGAGGAAAGTTTTAAGAAAACGCAAGCGTTTCCTCTTTTTGTTTGCGGTTGCGGTGATGAGGGTTGTGCGGGGATTTTTAAAACACCGCTGGTGGTGGTAACTAAACGCACAATTGCTTGGGAGATTTATGAGCCTATCTGTAAAACTTTTGTATTCAAAAAAAGTCAGCTTTGTGAAGCAATTTTAAATCTTAAAAAAGCAATGCTTAAATTTAAGTATATTCGTGTATGGAGAGAAGTCGCTTATACTGGCACAACCTATGCGAGTGAGTTTTTTTATAATTTTAATCCAAATCGCAAGGTGATAAAAGCCATTGCTCATAATTTTGCCCATTTTTTTGTAAGTGGTATGAATTATAGTAGCAATGGGCTAGGTTATGTGGGAAGCTATGTTTGTGAAAAATTAGCCGAGTGTGGAGAAAATCACTTTTTTCTGGATATTTTAAATCACAAAGTAAAACCAAAATTCTTTGAAGAAGATGAAAAATTTATGGATGATTTGAAGCGTTGCGGTAAATCTTTGTTGGAATATTTATTTGAGGGGTATAATTTTCCTAATTTTCAAAAAATAGTCCAAAATGCGACAATGGAGATGGCTTTTGATATTCAAAACAATCATTTAAAACGCTATGAGCGTGTGAATCTTGAAGCCGTGGTAAAAATCACTGATGAAAATCATAAGGTTTATGAAAATCGCTGCAAAAATTTTGTGATTTTATAGGACTTGAATTTATATTTTGCAATCTAAAGGATTGACTTTTGCATAGTGTTATATTTGTTTTGTCATTGAAATTTTGCATAAAACTTCATCAAATTCCTTTCCTTCTTGATTGTGCCATCTGACTATGTATTCAATTTGTGCTTCTTTATCTAACGTGTAGCCTTGTTTTATTTTATCTAAAATTTTTTGAGAAAGTTTGTCTTGTGTTGGCTTTGCAAGTCTAGCTAAAATTTTATTATCTTTATAAATATCAAAATTTCCATATTTGTCTTTTTTAATCTCAACTTTATCTCCCGCTAAAGGTTTTAGCTGCTTAATATTGTTTTGTGAAGGATTAAAACCCAAATTTATATCCCCAAGATTCATCATAAAAAATATTTTTTGCAGTTTATTTTGGCTTGACTCATTAAAAGATACTTTATCAAAACTTGCAAAGCTTGGCTCATTAAAAATCTCATTTATATAAGTATTCTTGCTATGGATATGAAGTGCAGTTTTTGCACGAGTTAAAGCCACATAAAGAAGTCTTATATCATATTCATATTCCTTTGATATAAAATTTTCATCGATACACACAAAAACACTATCAAATTCCTTGCCTTTTGCCTTGTGCATAGTTGAGACGATAACTTTACTCTTTGTGCTTTCAAACTCGTCAAATTCTATTTCTTTGAGATAAGCCTCAAAGTATCCGGCAATAGTTTCTTTTGAATACTCCTCAAATTTACCTTCGTATTCTTTTTTAAATCTTTCTACCGCCTCACAAAAAAGATTGAAATTTGAGGATTTATCATATTTTTCCTTTGCAAGTTTTTGAGCCTCATCAAAATCATTGTTTCTTAAAAATTCCAAAAAGTCTCTTAACTCAACCAAATTTCCAAGCCTAAATCCCTCTTTTTTGAGTATATAACTTGCCTTAATTCCACGCTCATTTAAGACAGAAAACGCCCCCAAAACCTCCTCATTGCTTCTTAACAAAATGGCTATATTTTCGGATTCTTTTAATTTTTCTAATTCTTTTGAAACTTCATTAACTATATTCTCAAGTATAGAGGAATTAGCACTATATTGTGTAATTTTTACAAAGCCTTTTTTCTGTTCTATGACTTTTTTATCAGAAACCGCCTTGATTTCATTTTGTTTTAAAGGATTTGGGATTTTTTTGCGGAATAGATTTGCTAAAGTAACGATATTTTCTTTACTCCGATAATTTTCTAAAAGTTCATAAGTTTCGCCTTCCTTTCTTTTTTGCCTTCTTTTTTTAGGATTTGATTTTTCTTTGTCTGTTGTATCCTCTCTACTCTCTTCTTCTTCGCTCTCCTCATTTGCTTCATCTTTTGCGTCTATAAAATCTTTTTTAAATTCTTGGATAAATTTCACATCGGCTCTAAATTTCCCAAAATTATTGATACACTGGTCATCATCGCCCACCGCTATGATTTTATTCACTGACATATTTTTATAAATGAGTTTAATAAAACGATAAAACATTTCATTAACATCTTGAAACTCATCTAAAACAAGCGTTTGTATATAGCGTAAAGTAATGGTTTCTTCCTCTAAAGCCTTGCAAGCTCGTTCTATGACTTCTTCAAATTCTTGTTCCTCTTTCTTGTCATCTTGATTTATTCTGCTTCCTAAAAGCTCGAGTGCAAAGGCGTGAAAAGTCATAATATACATATCATAAACCGCATTTCCTATCAAGTCATAAAGCCTTTCCTTAAACTCACTTACCGCACTCCTTGAATGAGCTAGCATTAAAAAATATTCACTTTTATGTGCCTCTATGGTTACCAAAGAAGCAATTTTATGCACCAAAGTTTTTGTTTTCCCACTTCCCGGACCTGCTAAAACAAGTATGGAATATGCTTTGCTTTCAATAATTTCTTTTTGAGTTTTACTTAAAGTTTTGCTTTTAATTTTTAGCCTTTGACTCTTGGTAGTAGCTTCTTTTAAACCTTCCTCTGCAAGCTCATACTTTTTAATAAATTCATCTTTTTCTAAAGTAAAATAGGCTCTAACTATCCAAAAAGCCTCTTGTTCTTTACCTTTAGAGAGTTTATCTAAAAAGAAAATAAGTAAATTTAAAGATATGATTTTGTTTTCATAATATCGTCCTAAACTTTGCTCGTAAAATCCTTTCAAATAAGGTTTTTTATGCGAAAGTTCGTATTGTTTTTCCTTTTCTTGTGCTTTTTTGTTTTTATCTCCCTCATCTTCTTTTTTGCGTATTTTATAGGGCATTTGCTTGATTTTATACTCTTGATAATATATCAAGCGACCTCTTAGAATCTTAAAATTATTAAGCAAATCATTTAAATAAACAAGGCAATAATGAAAACTTTCTATTCTAAGCGTCTTTTCTCCGTGCAATTTAAGCTTATCATCGACATATTCTTTTAATTTAAAAGAAGAAAATTCTATCTCGCCTTCATCGTGAATTTTATCGTGAGCTTTCTTTAGCAAATACTCTATGATAATATTGCAGATTTTTTTTCTTTTGGAGATTATGTTGTCTAAAGTTTTCATATCCTCCTCATCAAGCTTTGTTGTTTCGACTTTACTTTTTTGCTCAAGTTTTGATATTTCTATTTCATTTTGTCCTTGCGACTCATCTTCTAAATTTTTTAATATTTCTATATGTTTATTTCTCCTAAAATGAATGTATAAAAACTTCTTTTTAAAGTCAGACAAAGTTTTCCAAGAGCGGATAATATCTTTAATCAAATCAATTCTATTTTCTTTTTTCTTGGCTTTATTGCTTTTTTTGAGATGATTTTCTAAACTTTTGTTTATATCCTTTAAACTCATTACACTTCTAGTTTTTATTTCCTCTTTAATGATTTCAAAAATTTTCTTTTCAAGCTCAAAAAACTCATCAAATTCCTCCTCTATCTCGTCTTTAGCCACTCTAGCACTTATATCATTTTCAAAAGCTATGAGTTTCAATTCTCGCATTATTTCTAAAGTAACAAAAATTTCTTTATCATTAACCCCTGTTAAATCCGCCAACTCATCTGTGCTAACACGGCTATTTTGTACACTCCTTTTAATAATATTTTGCATAATGAGGATAATATAATTTTTATATCTCTGCACGATTTTATCATCAATCCTAATACCATTTGATTTTAATTTGTTTTCAATAAGCTCTGTTTTCTCTAGAGTTTTATGAACTCCCTCCATTCCTTTTTCTCGAGCCTCAACAGAAGTAGCAAAAAGCTTGTTTTTATTAAAGTCCCTTTCTATGATTTCAAATTTTTCAAGTTCAAGTAAAGCCGTATTAATCATCGTTCTATCGACTGAAATTTTACCATCTAATGATTCTAATTGTTTCATAATTTTATTAGGGTTAATGTTAAATTCTTCTTTATATTTTTTAGCTTTAGCCTCATATTTTAAAGAACTTACAATCTTTTCCATCATTCCAGAATCCAAGCGATTACGAACGATACTAGAAAATAAGGCTTGAAATTCCTCTTCATAATACAAAACATAGCAATTCGCATTTAAGTTTATATCTCTAGCACCGCGTCCTGATTCTTGCAAATAAGATTCTATGCTATCTGATTGCCCATAATGAATCACAACTTGAATATCAGGTTTATCAATCCCCATACCAAAGGCTGTTGTGGCTATGATAATGTCAATTTCATTGTTTAAAAAGCCATCCAAAATTTCATCTTTGCCTCTGCCTTCCCTTACTCCTTTCTCTATCTCCTTATCGATATCAGCATAAAATGGCTCTATCTTTAAATCAAGCTCTGCGATTTTTTCATTATCTTTTAGTTCTTTTGCTAACTCTGCACAAGCTTTAGCATTTTGAGGGATATAGATAATCGTTGGCTTTTTTCGCTCTTTATTTTCATCAAGTAAAATTTCTATAAGTTTGTTAAACTTATTTCTTTCTAATTTCTTTTTTGTGTTTTTACTTTCTTTTTCATCATCGATTTTTATTTCAAAAGCCTTATAATGCAGATTTTTTCTTTCATTTTTGGCGATAAATTCCACCAAATCAAGCTCTAATTTTTCTTTCAAATAGTCTTTAATATCGCTTAAAACTTCTTTTTTAGCTGTTGCAGTGAAACAAGAAACAGGGATTTTTGGTTGGTGTTCGCTTTTTTCTAACTCCTTGATAAATTTAGCAATAAACCAATAATCACAACGCAAATCGTGTCCCCAAGTTGAAAAACAATGAGCTTCATCAATGATAAATCGCTCTATGAGTCTGTTTTGTAAAAGCTTAAGATTTGACATAGTCCGTAAAGCCTCTGGTGCAAGATACAGCACATCAGCAATGCCCTCACGAACCTCTCTTATAACTTCCATTCTCTCTATAGGATTTAAATAACCACTTAAAGCAACGATTGTAAAATTTTGATTCTTTTTCTTAAAACCTTCTGTATGATTTTTCATCAAGGCTTGTAAAGGGGAAATGACAATACTCAAGCCTTTATAGGCTTTGGCTTTAAGTAGAGCAGGAAGCTGAAAAGTAAAGGTTTTCCCACCTCCTGTGGGTAAAATAGTAAGCAGAGATTTATCCTCTAGGGCAGCTTCTACTATGTCTTTTTGAGAAATTTTTTCCTCATATTCTTGAGAATTTTTCTCCTCAAAAAGATTTTCACTCTGCACTTTGATTCTATCAAACTCTCTAAACTCTCCTATCCCAAATTCTTCTTTAGCAAAGCTTTCTATATCAACACTTTTAGAATCAAAACTTAAATTTTGAATGATTTTATCTTTGGTAATTTTTGGAAATTTCTTTAAAATCATTAATGGCAAGGCTTGTGCAAAATCATTTTTTATTCCCGCATAAGAAAGAGCAAAAGCAAGTTCAATAGGAGATTCACTTATATATTTATGCAACAAATCTTTAGGGGCTTCTGTAAATTGACTTATTCTTTGATAAATGTCAAAATTTGATTCTTGTGTGCAATTTTTATAATGAAAAAACCCTTGAAAATACTCACTATCTTTTAAAAGATAAATAAAAATTTGCTTTAAATCCTCATTGAGATTATCAAATCTCTTTTCTAAAGTTTCAAAAAGTTTTCGAGTTTCTTTACAATCCTCCACAGGATTATTAAAAATTTCTTCATCATTTTTATAAGATTTTTCAAGTTTATGTTGTCTAAATTGTATCCTTAAAAGCAAAGAAAGATAGAGCGTATCAATAATTTTAATCCCATAGGATAGAGTATCAAAACCTTTTTCTTTTAATTTTTCGTTGTCAAAATCTACAAAATTATGCCCACAAATATATTTAACCTCGTGTTCTATGATTTTTTGTTTAATTGTCTCTAAATTTTTTATTTCTAAAGTATCATCGCCGATAAGCCAACCAATAGAATGTAAGGCATTGCTATTTCTTGCAGCTTCTATATCCATAAAGGCAATTTTTTGCATTATTACTCACTTTGATTTTTGATAATTATACAATAAATATAAATATTTGATAAAAGTAATATAAATCTTATAAGGTTAAACAATAAAACACACAAAACTATTAGCATTTTAATTGCAAATTTGTGAATATAGACACAATAAATATAAAAAGGAGATTTAGATTAACCTGTAATACCTTTTAGCCTCTTTAAGAGGCTAAAGTTTCTAAAAATAATTAGATTTTTGCCAAAATAGCATTAAAAGTTTGGCTAGGACGCATAATTTTATTGCATTTTTCATCATCAAGCTTGTAATATCCGCCCAAATCTACTTTACTTCCTTGAGCATTAAGGTATTCTTGATGAATCTTGCTTTCATTATCTTTAAGCTCTTTAGCAATCTGTGTAAAATGCGATTTTAGCTCCGCATCATCATTTTGATTTGCCAACGCATTAGCAAAATATAAGCTCAAATAAAAATGGCTTGTGCGGTTGTCATCTTCACCTACTTTTCGTGAAGGGGCTTTATTATTGTTAAGCCACTCACCAATGGCACTATCTAGCGAGCTTGCCAAGACTTTTGCTTTCTTGTCATTATTTTTTTGTCCATAAAATTCCAAGCTTGCTTGCAGAGCTAAAAACTCCCCTAAACTATCCCAACGCAAGTGATTTTCTTCTACAAGCTGTTCAACTTGTTTAGGTGCAGACCCACCCGCACCGGTTTCAAACATCGCTCCACCATTAAGCATAGGCACGACAGAGAGCATTTTAGCACTTGTTCCAAGCTCTAAAATAGGGAATAAATCAGTCAGATAGTCTCTTAAAACATTACCGCTAATAGAAATCACATCTTTCCCCGCACGAATTAACTCTAAAGATTTTAAACACGCCTCTTTGGGTGCTAAAATCTCGATATTTTTTCCTAGCTCTTTGAGTCGTTTTTGCACCAAATCAATCATAATTTTATTGCTTGGACGCTTGACATCTAGCCAGAAAATTGCGTGATTGCCTGTAATATCAGCTCTCTCTACTCCTAAATCAATCCAATTTAACACCGCATCAAATTTTGCTTGGTTTGCTCGGTAAATATCACCCTTTTGCACTTTGTGTTCAAGCAAAACTTCGCCTTTTTCATTCACGATTCTAAATGTCCCGTCTTCTTTGGCAATGAAAGTTTTATCGTGTGAGCCGTATTCTTGAGCTTTTTTTGCCATTAAGCCAACATTAGACACACTTCCTAGTTTAGTAGGCTCAAGTGTGCCAGATTTATGCAAATCTTCTATCACAGCTTCATAGATTGTTGCATAAGTTTTATCGGGGATAAGGGCGTTAGTGTCTCTTTCTTTGCCGTCTTTATCCCAAAGTTTTGCCCCATTTTTAAGCATTGCAGGCATTGAGGCATCAACAATCACATCACTAGGAACGTGCAAGTTCGTAATACCTTTATCAGAATTTACCATTGAGAGAGCAGCACTTTTGGAGAGAATCTCATTATATTTTGCTAAAATTTCACTTTTCTTAGGTGAGGATTCAATCTTACTTAAAAGTTCAGAGACACCATTATTAGCATTCACGCCGAGTCTCTCTAGCTCTTCTTTATAACTTTCAAATAGCTCTTTAAAATACGCTTTAACCGCATAGCCAAAAATAACAGGGTCGCTAACTTTCATCATTGTGGCTTTTAAATGAAGCGAGAGCAAAGTGCCATCTTTTTTGCAAGATTCAATTTCTTTAAGATAAAAATCGCTTAATTTACTCGCACTCATAAAAGTCGCATCTAAAATCTCATTTTGTTCAAGCTTTAGACCTTCTTTTAAGATTTCAGTTCCATTAGAACCGATAAATTCAATCTTTGCGGTAGTAGCACTAGGAATCAAAACAGCCTTTTCATTATCGAAAAAATCCCCACTTTGCATATAAGAAACTCTTGTCTTAGAATTTTTATCAAAAGGCACAACGCGATAAGGATTCTTTTGTGAATACAATTTAACCGCTTTGGTGCATCGCCTATCGGAATTTCCTTGTCTTAATACGGGATTTACCGCTGAACCAAGCACTTTTTGATATTTTTCACGGATAGCTTTTTCTTCTGCATTTTTAGGCTCATCAGGAAAATTAGGAATTTTATAGCCTTTATCTTGCAATTCTTTGATAGTTGCTTTAAGTTGAGGGATAGACGCAGAAATATTTGGTGTTTTAATAAGATTTGCATCGGGCTTTGTTACAAGATTACCCAAAATCTCCAAAGCATCTTCAACTTTTTGTGCGGGGCTTAAAAGTTCAGGAAATTGTGCCAAAACTCTAGCTGATAAGGAAATATCCGAAGTTTCCACTTGAATTTTAGCTTTTTTCAAAAAAGCTTTAACAATGGGCAAAAAGGAGTAAGTTGCCAACGCGGGTGATTCATCTGTAAGCGTGTATGTGATTGTCATAAGACTTCCTTTTATTTTAGAATTTAAAAAGTATAGCAAAGAATACCCTAGTTTAATTTTAATAAAGATTATTTTACTTTTTGGATAAAAATTTTGTTATAATAGCAGACTTTAATCTTGCAAGAAATTAAGGAATAAGTTAATGATGAAGTTCAAATTTGCAATCCATTTGATTTTAGTTAGTATGATAAGTGTAATTTTTAATGCTTGTAGCACACTAGGGGCAGAACAAGTTGCTATTGCTGCAACTAAAGCTATTTATGAAGGTAAAGTTGAAGAGGCTTTTTCGTATTTTGATATGACTAAAGAAGAATGGGAATCTCCCGATGGTAAAATGTTTGCAGGAAAAATTAGGACAATGATACTTGAAGCACAAGGGGAAGTAGAAGTAAAAGGTGGGGTTGATAAAATTGTTGCTAAGGAATTCAATCAAACAAGCAAGGATAGAGCTGATGTTAAAATCGAAGTGATTTTTGGAGACAAATCAAGTAAAACACTAGATTATAGTCTTATTTTTGTTGATGATGAATGGAAAATTGATGTTAGATAGATTTTGGGATTAAAATTGATATTAAGGCTCAAAAATTTTGTTTTTCTAGGTTTTTTAGTCTTTATTGCTTTTTTTATTCAAAGCACCCATTATCCCCAAGGAATCCCCCTCCAAAATCTCCCTAAAAACCTTAAATCACAATTTCAAGTGGGCGATTTTGTTTTTCGTAAAGGCTTGGATTCTGATAGTGTCCTTATTGCTTACCTTAGCCATTCATATTTTTCTCATATCGGAATGATTGTCTCTACTCAACCTCTAACAATTATCCACGCTACAACCAATGATAAACCCCAACATAAAAATCAAGTTATTTTAAGCTCTTTAGAGGAGTTTTTAAGCCAATCCCGAACTTTTGGAGTAAAAAGACTCAAGGTAAATCCAAAAATAAGAGCAGAGATTGCTAAAAAGGCACAAAGCTATCTTGGGCAACCTTTTATTTTAAAATCCGATTCTACTTCTCTTTATTGCACGACTTTTTTGGAAGAATCCATTAAAACTTATTTAGATTTTGAAGTGCCTTATATGCAGATTAATTTTCCTATCTTAGGCGGCAAATATCTTTTCCCGCAAAGTTTTTGGGAACACTCTTTAATGCAAACGATTTTAGATGTCTTTCCGCATTAAATTATCAAATAATCAATTCTTGCTCCTCTTTGCACATAAAATAAACCAACTTTAATTTAGACTTTCATTTTTATTGTCTTTTTTCTTTAAACTTTCCTGCTTTTCTTTTTAATTCTCACTTCAAATCTTTGCGTTATTTGCTTAGATTTTACTTCAAACTGCTTTACTTTTGTTATTACGATACTTTGCTAAAGCAATTCTTTATCATTGCCTTTTTCAGTCATTGCGAGGAATGAAATTCCAAAGCAATCCGAAGCAATCTTTTGTTAGATTACCACAAAAAAGATTGCCACGAAAAATCTAGCAATTTGTCTCGTAATGACAAGATATTTGAATCATTCTTGTTTAGCTTTTTTGCTTTTAAATTCCCTATACAAAAAGTTTTACTTCAAAAAAGAATTTAATAAATCCTCCTTTATACCAAGTTTTAGTAGCTTTGATAAAAGCTTCTCCTAATTTATAAGTGAGACATTCTTTTTCTTTTAAGGCTTGATAGTCTTTGTAAGATTCTAAAGGGGAAAGAGCTAAATTTGGATTTGCTTTGATTTTTTCTTTGTAAATCTTTTCTTGTTCTTTATGAGCTAAGGTTACAGCTATTAAAAGATAAGGCATTTTAATAAAGCCAAAGAAAGATTTAGAATTTCTTATCATAATTTGCCCGAGTTTATAGGATAAGTGGTTGTGGATTCTTTGAGTGGCTGTGCCAAATAATTTTAAATCCTTAATTTCTTTTTGTAAAGGAGCAAGTTTTCTAGGGTCCATTCTAGCACAATACTCCTCAATGATTTCTTTATACACTTCAACAGGAGGGATAAGATAAGAAAAATCATAGTCTTTTGGAAGTTCTAGGGTAAGGTCTGCAAGAGTATTTAAATTCTCTAAAAGCTTTAAATCTTCTTTATCTGTAAGTTCATTATTGCTAGCAAGAAAAAAGGCAATAATATCGCAATATTCTATTCTTTTAGCATTTTTATGCCAAGAGCCCATAGCACAAAAATATTCTTTAAAACAAGCATTATCGTTTTGATTATATTCCACATAACTTTGCTCATCAATTAAAAAATCATTGTGAATTTCTAAAACTACATTCAAGCAATTACTTTCTTTGCTTATACTTGTTTTTTGATTTTCTAAAATAAGACTTGAGTATTCATTAAAAAATTTGCCATATCCTCCACCTTTGTTCCAAGTATGCACCCCTATGACAAAATCCCCCTCAAATGCTTCTGGAAATTGTATTTTAGTCTCTTTTGTAAGCCTAAAAGCTGTCTCATCATACATAGAATTGTGCATTCTTATTTCTTCTAAAGTTCCGCTTAGAAGTTTCATATCTTTTGGAGTGCAAACTTTGAATTTGGGATTGTCATTGATGATATTGAGTTTTTAGGGAGATGGAAATCGCCCAAAGAAGTGATGATACTCCTGCCTAACAATTTCATAATGCTAGGTAGAGGGTGGGAAGGGTCTGCTTTCTCGCCAAATTCAACCAAATCAACCTTTTCATAATAGCTTTGCATATCGATGATGTTAAAACCATATTTAAGACAAAGTTTTCTGTGGACATTGTTGATGATTTTATAATCTGCATGAGGATAGGGTAAAATACAAACGCAAATTTTTTTCTTTAGAAAATAAAGCTCTTTATAGAAAAAACAAAGGTTGTAGTAAATCAAGTGAGTAGATAGGTTTCTTATAGAATTAGAATGATTTATTTCATTAATATTTGATTCTGTGATAATAAGCTCGGCATTTTTTAAAATTTCTTGATTTCTTTCTCTTTTGATTTCATAAAAATTTTGAATGGAAGTGCAAGAACCTAAAGCCAAATTATAAAAGGTTAATTTGCCCCCCCCCCATTAATTATTTCTTTATTAGATAAGTTTTTATTAACTTGATTTTGTTCTTTTGAGGTTTGACTTTGTTCTTCTAAAGCAAGATTGAATTTTTCTATACCCTCTCTTAAACCTTTTTGCAGTCCATTAACCATTACGCTATTGCTTCCGCCTAATAAAATAATGTTTTTGGGCATTGAAAATCCTTATCTAAACTAAAATAATATAATCAAATTATAACCAAAATTAATATTAAATTCATTAATCCCCCCCCCAACTAATACTTAATTTGTTAAGCTTTGGGGTAGGTTAAGCTTAAAGATGCTATAAATTAATCTATTTAAAAAGATAATCAAAGTAAAATTTATAATGTAAATTTTTATTCATCAGGTTTTATCTTGATTTCATATTCTATTTTGTTTTGATTTAAAGCTTTGTTTAAAGGTTCTAAATCCTCGCATTCAAACCACACAGCAATCCCGCAATCACTTGAAAATTCCCTAGGGGTTGGCACGAGTTTGATTTTTACATTTTCGAGCTTTTTTAAAATTTCCTCACTTTCAAAGGCACTTGAAGTGGTATAAACTAAGATATATCCTTGCATTTTGCAATCCTTAAAATCACTTCTAAAGCTTTGTTTGCCTCACTATGCGTTGTAAAAACCCCTGCACTTAAGCGAATCGTGCCTTTGCGTTTAAAACTTTTTATCGTTTTATGTGAAGAGGGGGAGCAGTGCAAACCCACACGCACGCAAATTCCATTTTCGCCAAGGAGTTCGCTTATATGCGATAAATTAAGCCTTGGAATATCAAAAGATAAAATTCCCACGCTTTCTCCAAAAGTAGGGTAAAGCTTTATATTTTCTTGCTTTGAAAGATTTTCTAAAAAATAATTTCTGATTTCACATTCGTGTTGATGGATTTTATCCACCCCATAAGTTTCAATCCATTCTAAAGCCGCCTTAAGTCCAGCGATAGCGTGCATATTTGGCGTCCCACTTTCAAATTTATCGGGCAAAAAAGAGGGTTGAAACTCTAACTCACTTGCACTTCCTGTGCCACCAAAAACAAGAGGAGTAAGGGAGTTTGTATCAAAATCATCGCTGACAATCAGCCCTCCAACGCCCATAGGGGCAAGCAAACCCTTATGAGCACTAAAACATAAAAAATCCACTTTTTTCATCACATCAAAAAGAGGGACACAACCGAGACTTTGAGCCGCATCGAGTAAGAATTTCACTCCATTTTTCTTGCATAAAATGCTTAGCTCATCAAGTGGGATTATGGCTCCACTGACATTATTAGCGTGCATACAAGCAAGGAGTTTAGCCCCTTTAAAATGCTTTTGTGCTTCTTTTAAATCAAGCTCACAAAACTCATTGCAGGGAAGTTCCACAATCTCTATACCGATTTTTTCTTTAAGAAAATTTAAAGGTCGTTTAATCGCATTATGCTCCATTTGCGTGATAAGCACTTTGTCTTTAGGCTTTAAAAAGCCTTGTAAGGCAGTGTTGATTGCCATTGTGGCATTAAGTGTGAAAAAAACTCTCTTACAATCCTTAAGTCCCACCATAGAAGCTAGAAGCTTTCTTGTTTCAAAAAGAATGCGGGCTGATTGTATCGAAGAGGCATAAGCACTGCGTCCAGCACTTGCTCCTATGTTGTCTAAAAAATCGCACATTGCAGCCTTAACATTTGGAGCTTTGGGAAAAGAAGTGGCGGCATTATCTAAGTAAATCATTTAATTCAGACGTCAAAATTTAATTTAGCAATGTGTGAATGCTCTAAATCATAGTAATAATTATAATAATGAGACTTTAGTTCCACTTTAGCTCCATTGATTTGCCTTTTTATATAAATCGGACTTTGAAAGAAAATCTTTAAAATTTACTCTCAAGTCCTTAAGTTCTTAAATTTCTTTGCGTTTAAATGTTTCGTTTAACCTTGTTTGTGAAGCTCATAAACAAGTTCTTGCTCGTTTGATTCTAGGCATTTTACCTCATAATGATAACTTTGAGCCATTCTTTTGATATTATCGCTTGAAGCCCCACAACTGCAAAACACTTTGATTTGACTCTCGCCCTTGTCTAACAAAGGTTTGAGATTGAGCACAGGTTCAGGACAATAAAGCCCTCTAACATCTAATTCTACCATTTTATCTCCTTTCTCTTGCAAAAATTCCCACAATAGCACAAAATATAATTCCTATAAATACTGCCCAAGGTGCATTTGCCCCAATTCCTGCGGGAGAGCTTGCCAAAGCAAAATTATGAGCAAAAGCTGCTCCTATGAGTAAGCCAAACACAAAAACTGCCGCATCGCCATCGCCTTCCCCACTTAAGATGATTTGTCTGCCCGGACAACCTCCTGCAAGGGTAAAGGCAAAACCACTAAGAAGCATTCCTAAAAAATTCCATAAAGTATCATTATGAGCGATAGGCTGTCCTGTAAAAGAAGGATTGAAAAAACCTAAAGCAAAATTTACGATAAAAGCTGTAACAACAAGGGCTATAACGCCTTGTAGGATATGAGAATCTCTTAATAAAACCATATCTCTAACCGCAGCAATCATACAAAAACGGCTTTTTTGAAAAAGTCCGCCCAAAATTAAGCCTGCAATTAAAGAGATAATCAAAGGAGCGTGCATTGAGCCGGGTCCTTTTTCTGAAAATTTAATGGCTGAACTCGCATCATTTAATCCCCAAAATAAAAGTCCAAGCAAACCTAAGGCAAACAATGGGAAAACTAAGCCTACAATCTTACTTGCAGGACGATTTCTACCAAGAGAAAAACCGCGTTTGAGGAAAAAGATTCCAATCAAAATTCCCACAACCAAGCCAAAAATTCCTGCAATCGCACTCCAATCCCCTGCACTAAGTCTTAGCCACATTCTCCAAGGGCAACCTAAAAAGACTAAAGCTCCAATCATTGCAAACACACCAAGAAAGAAGCGAACAATCGGTGCAGAGCCTACGCGAGGATTAAATTCACGAAACAAAAAAGAAGCAATCAATGCTCCTAAAACAAGCCCGATAATTTCTGGGCGTATGTATTGAACGATAGCCGCTTGATGAAGATTTAACGCTCCTGCAATATCACGCGTAAAACACGCTGCACAAACACCCATATTTCCGGGGTTACCAAAATACACAAGCAAAGGTGCTATGATACCAAAAACCACTCCTGCTAGAACAGGTAAAACTGCAATTCTCATTAAAAATCCTTTTAAGGTATTTGATTTAGGATAGCTTTGATGAAGCTATGTAAAGAAAGGCTTATAGGCTTTTGAGCGTGAGTGTTTGAGTGCTTTTAAATTTGCTCTAAATTATATAAATCTAGTGCAATTTAATTCTTAACTTTATGGGACACTTTTTGTCAAAGCGAGCCTCGCTTCTCCCCTAAAATAAAATTAAATTTTACAAAAAGTGGGCTTAAAAATTATTTATTAAGAAAAATAAAATAAAAAATTTAGCTTTAAGATGGGGCAATATAATGCCTTTTTTAATTTACTTAAAAGGCTTAAAATGACTTTACATTTTGTAATAAATCCTTATAATTTTGCGGTTAATCTTAACGATATAAAAATTTATAATAATTGCCTTAAGTGGTTTAATTTTTGGCATTTCTGGGTTGGTTTTTTTAGTGCTTTTTATGCTTGAAGGCACACGAGGAGCTAATCGTTTTGGTGATGACCCGCTAGAGGGACAATCAAACTAACTTATAAAAGAGCGTAACAAGCTCTCCCCTTGTTGTGAGCTTCTTTTCCTCTTCATTGCGAGGTAAAGCCAAAGCAATCTTTTGCTTTAAAAGATAAATTTAGCAACTCTTGAGCTAAAATCTGCTAGAATCTTTACTTAGTCTTGTCTAGTTTGCTAATCTAATCCTTAGCTTTCATTAGCTTGGCTAATTTGAGTTTTCCTAATTCATTAAGGGTTATGGATATTAATAAAAAGAGTTTAAAAATGAAAACAAAATCAAAATGGACTTCCTTTGATACGCGTTGGACGCTTTCACTTTTTGGCACAGCAGTAGGAGCAGGCATCCTCTTTTTACCGATTAAAGCTGGTGTGGGTGGCTTTTTGCCTGTTGTGGTAATGAGTTTTATCATTTTTCCTATGGTGTATCTCTCTCACAAGGCTTTGAGTCTTTTTGTTTATCAAGCAAATGGGGACGATAAAGACATAACCTATGCGGCTGAAGAGTATTTTGGTAGAAAAATTAGTGTTTTTATTTCCATTTTGTATTTTTTTGCGATTTTTCCTATATGCTTAGCTTATTGTGTTGGCATTAGCAATACTTTTGAAAGTTTTATTTATAATCAATTCTTATCGCTTTTAGATTCACAAAATTCCTTAGCTTTGTTTATTAAGAGTATTTACAATGTGAGTGTTAATGAACAAGGAAGAAGTGTAGCGACTTTGCTACCTTTTTACAGAGCTTTGCTCGTGTTTATTTTGGTGAGTGCTTTTATGTTGGTTATGCTTTTTAGTGAAGAACTCATCACCAAAATATGTGAAATGCTTGTTTATCCTTTGTGTGCGGTTTTATTTATCTTTTCACTTTATCTTATTCCTCATTGGGATTTTGAGAGTTTTTCAACTTTTCCTGATTTTAAGGAATTTATCATCATTGTTTGGCTAACCTTGCCTGTGCTAGTCTTTTCTTTCAATCACTCTCCGGCGATTTCAACCTTTTCTTTGAGTGTAAAAAGAGAATACGGAGAGGATTTTACAAAATCTAGGCAAATTCTTTTTAGAACCTCTGTGATTTTGCTCTTTTTTGTAATGTTTTTTGTTATCTCTTGCACGCTTGCCCTAGAGCCTTTGGAATTTGCTGATGCAAGGGCTCAAAATATCCCTGTGCTTTCTTATTTTGCAAATAAACTTGATAATCCTCTTATTGCCTTTGGTGCTCCTTTGGTTGCATTTTTAGCCATTACAACTTCATTCTTTGGGCATTATTTTGGAGCAAGAGAGGGTGCTTATGGCATAGTAAGAAAATGTTGCAAACTTAGCGGGATTGAAAATCCAAATTTAAAGCGTATCAAACTTATTTGTGGTGTTATAATGTATGGGGTTATGCTTTTGGTGGGCTATTATAATCCTAGCATTTTAGGTTTTATTGAAAATTTAGGAGGTCCAATCATCGCAGCGATTTTATTTTTAATGCCTATTATTGCGATTTACTCGGTTTCAAAACTCAAAAAATTCCAAAATAAAGCTTTGGATTTGTTTGTGTTTTTTACGGGAATTTTAACGATTATTACGATTGCTTATAATTTTTAGTTTCAAACACCCCCAAATCGCCTTTGTCTTAGGGAAAACTCCTCAAGCATTGCTTTTAGCTCATCACAACTAAAGTCTGGCCACAAAGTCTTTGTAAAAAACAATTCCGCATACGCACTCTGCCATAACAAAAAGTTAGAGAGCCTCTGCTCACCCCCTGTCCTAATAAGCATATCTACTTCAGGAATCCCTGCGGTATCAAGACATTGTTCTATGTCCTCCTCTGTTATATTTGGACGCTCCTTAAGCTTCAAAAAAGCTCGTCTTAACTCATCTTTAGAGCCATAATTAAGGGCTAGAATTTGCATTAAACCCCCAAAATGCTTGGTTTGCTCCTCTAAAGTGGCAATTTGTTGTTGAATTTTTATCGGTAAGATTGAAATATCTCCAATTGTCTTAAAAGCGATTTGGGATTGCAAATAAGTTTTACGCTCCCGTTTTAAAAATTTCTCTAAAAGATTCATTAAAAAATCCACTTCTTCTTTAGGGCGTCTCCAATTTTCTGTTGAAAAGGCATAAAGTGTCAAAAATTTAATCCCTATTTGCATACAAAATTCCGTGATTTCTCGAATCTTTTTTGCCCCTTCATTATGCCCAAAATACCTCTTTTTTCCTCTGCTCTTTGCCCATCGTCCATTGCCGTCCATAATAATTGCTAAATGCCTAACTTCCATTTATCCCTCTAAATTTAGCAAATGGTCTTCTAAAAAATCATACAAAGGGGTAATATCCTTATCCACGTTAATATAAGTCTCATTAATAAATTTCAATTCACTAAGATTGTTATTTAAAATCTTTGCAATACTCTCATACATCACTGAAATATCTAGCCTCACACCCTCTTCAAAATTCCTCAACACGCCCCAAACTGCCCCCAAATTTGCAAAAACAGAATAAAATTCCAAAGAATCTTGTTCATCAATTTTCTTTTTTCTTAGCTGCATTAAGCCATTTTTTCCCTCTTCATCATAAGTAATAGGTAGCGTTAGAACCTTTTGTTTAAGCGACATTAGCATATGACTTAAAAAAGCAAATTCCCATTTAGATTCCGCACTCATTAAACGTTCCATTAAAAACCCTTTCATTGTATCAAAAGGCTTTTCTCCCTCTAGGAATTTAGCAAGATTCTCCATATTAAGCCGCAAAGGCAAATCTTGAGATTCTAGCAATCGTGGCTGTTTGATAAGATTAGAGAGCATCATTGTGCCATTTCTATCTTTGCTCATTTGAGCCCAATATTTCCCGCCAATCTCAAGTTCCCTCATACTCTTTGTCTCAAGCATTACATTTCCGACTTTAAGCATATAGCGGATTCCTTGCAATTTTTCTTTGACCTCAAGTTGCACAGGCAAAGCGGCATTAAAAGTCGTTGTTTTTGCAGCATTATTCACTTGATTATACACCTGCAAAGCTTGTGTGAGTTGCTTAATCATAAGGTTTCTAGCTCACTAAAAATTTTAAAACTTTGGGTAAATTTATCCCCAAAACCCAAATCTTTCTCCCCCAAAGCTCCAACCCATAGAATTTGATTATGTGAGGAAGTAAGCGGATTGTGCGAAGGGCTTATGCAATTAAGACAAATCCCCTCTAAACCCTTTTCTTTTAAAGCTTTTTGGGCATTTTTTAATGCCTTAACCTCCTCTGAAGTGTTTTCTAATTTAAACCCAATCGTTCTTTGCTTACTCTTATCAAGACTCGCTAGAATATCTTTATTTTGCACCAATTTCAAATCCCACACCGCTCCAATTGCTTCTTTTTTGGTTTTAGTCGCGTGAGGCTTAGGATAAATATAATCACTAATTGCCGCACACATCAAAAGAAAAGAATCCTCTTTTTTGGTTTTTTTATGTTTTTGCCACTTTTGAATGGCTTTTAAAAAACTCTCTGAAGTCTCTGTTTTGATAACTTCAATCCCAAGCGGTAAATGATAAGGAAATTTAGAGCCAACATAACAAACTTTTGCCCCCAAAAAATAAGCCACTAACGCGAGAGATTGTGCCATTTTGCCACTTGAGAAATTGCTCAAATACCGCACCGCATCGATTCTCTCACGACTCCCTCCACCACTGATTAAAACCTCTTTATTAAGCCAAAAAGGCTTACTCAAAACAGCCCTTAAAACCCAATAAACAATCTCTAAAGGTTCTGCTAATGCTCCCTCGCCCACACTTTTACAAGCCAACTCTTTACTTTGAGTAGGGATAATCCCCACCCCATCATTTTCTAAAATCTTTAATGCCCTTTGGGTTGCTTTGTTTTTAAGCATTTGGGTATTTGCTGAAGGGGCGATGAGCTTTTTTTTGTCAAATGCTAAAAATGCTTCTAAAAGCATATTATCAGCGATACCATAAGCAATTTTATTAAGGGTATTTGCACTTGCAGGGGCAATCAAAAAAAGCTCACCCCACTTTGCAATCTCAATATGATTAATCGGGTTTTGTCCCCAACTTTGATTGCAATCCTCTAAAACTTGGTAATGGCTTAGGGATTCAAATAATAAAGGGGAAATGAAATCCTTAGCTTTTTGACTCATTATAACACGGACTTCTGCTCCAAGCTTTTGCAAACAACGCAAAATCTCTAAAGATTTGTAGATTGCCACACTCCCACTCACGCCTAAAATAATTTTTTTACCCTTTAAGAATGCGGGAAAATCTTGCATTATCTTTCCTTTATTTTTTCACTTTAGAAGGGACATAACCCAAATCCACCAAAACATTTGATAGTTCTGCTAATATAGGACCACCCGCACCTGAACCACTGCCTCCGTGTTCAACCATCACGGTAATAACATATTGTGGGTCATCTGCAGGTAAGAATCCTGTAATCCACGCTTGAGAGCGATGAAAATAGTCCATATCCGCTTCCCTGATTCGTTTTTTATCCTCTTGAGAGATTCCCACCACCTGTGCCGTTCCTGTTTTACAAGCCAAATAAGCTCTTGATTTGATAGTAGAATAAGCAGCCGTTCCACCGGGTTCGCTACAAACTTGACGCATTCCCTCACGCAAAACCGGTAGTTTGCTTTGCTGAAAAGTACTCAAAACATCGCGACTTTCTTTAATAACCTCCTCATCGCCAATCTTTTTTGCAAAATGTGGTATGGGGAGCTTCCCTGATGCAATCAAAGCCGTGTAATTAGCAATCTGAAGAGGTGTTGTTAAAAACATTCCTTGTCCGATAGAGCTTACAAGCGTATCACCGGTGTACCAATTTTCTTTATAACGTTTCTTTTTAAAAGAAGGGCTAGGGACAATCCCTGTAAATTCTCGCGGTAAATCCACACCCGTTTTTTCCCCCAATCCCATCTGTTTAAGTGTTTGGGCGATATTTTCAAAATTTGTTCTTTGAGAGAGCAGATAAAAATACACATCAACGCTTCGTTTTAAAGCCTTATACAAATTTGATTCCCCGTGTCCCTCTTCTTTCCAATCGCGGAATTTTCTTCCTCCAAATTCAACAAAAGGAGGTGTTTTAATCGTGGTGTTTTCATTAATGCCAACGTGTTCTAAAAAAGCCAATCCCATTCCCATTTTAATAACCGAACCGGGCGGATACAAACCATTAATAAATTTATTAATTAATGGTTTGTAAGGATTTTCTCTTAAGTTTGCCCAATTCTTATGAGAAATTCCGCCAATAAAGTGATTCAAATCATATTCAGGATAACTGCCTGCGGCTAAAATCTCGCCATTATTAGCATTCATTATGATTGCTGCCCCATTCTTATCCTCAAAGATTTTATCCATTGTTAGCTGAATGCGAATATCTAGAGTCGTAGTTAATGTTCTGTCTTCAATAGGATTTTGCAAGGCAAGTCTTTCAACTTCTTTATAAAAGGCTGTAACTTTAACAAAACGATGCCCAAGTTCCCCTTGTAAATAAGTGTCATATTGACGCTCTAAGCCTTCTTTGCCAATATTTTTAGTCCATTTTGCAATGGGTTGCTCTTCAATATCCTTAGCATTTGCCTTGCTTACATAGCCAATGACGTGAGAAGCACTAGTTTTGTAAGGATAATAACGTTCTGATTGTGGCACAATCCGCAAATATTCACTTTGGGTAAGTTTAGGATAGTGTTGTAAGATAAAATCGTGATTTACCTCCTCAATAATAGGGATATAATCGTGATTATAAGCGGAATCTCCCTTTTTGTAACGGGCTATTAAATCTTCTTTGCTTAAATGCGGGAAAATTTTGCTAAGTTCCCCAAATTCTTTTTCTAAAATAGGCAAGTTAGCCTTAAGCGACATTTGGGGAGGATAGGATAAAGAAAAGCTCACTTTATTAGTGGTTAAAGGCTCCCCATTTCTATCAACAATTTGTCCTCTAACAGGGATAATTACCTCTTCTTTTAAAGAATTATTAAGAGCAGCTTCTTTGTATTGTTTATGAGAGAGAATTGAGAGATCAAATAATCTTACCATTAAGACAAGCCAAAACAAACCCATACCGATAACTAGAAATATCAATCGATTCATAGCAAAATCCACATAAAAAACCAAACCAAAATAATTTCACAAGCTGAATAAACAAGCAGACTCCAAGAAAAAGATAAGAAAGGATAGTCAAAAACTTGTCCTAAAAGCCACATCAATCCAAAATAACCAAAATAAGCATAAACAATAAAAAAAGGCACTAAAATCTTGCTAAAACCAAAATATTTTCGCACAAAAGGCACAACAAAAACAAAAGAAAGCACAAAAAACATCAAAGTGCTAAAAATAGGCAATCCTTTACTTGCTTCAAAGAAAATCATAAAGGGTGCGATAAAATAAAAAGCGTTTAGCTCCTGCCTTTCATAATATTCTTGAGCAAAGACATAAATAATCCCAAACAAAGGGGGAAGCCAGTAATAAATATCACTCAAAGCAATATAAACAACCAAACCGATAACTAAGAAGAAAAATCTTAGATTACTTTTATCAAGGCTATTTCGTCGCATAGTGGAAAATGTTTGCATAAGATGCAATCTGCCCAAATTTTTTGATTAGGGATTTTTTCTTTGCTGACTTCATTAAATCCCAAACCCTCAAATAATGCTTTGTTATAAGTTAAAACAAGCACTTCCTTTAATCCTAATTCTTTTGCCTCCTTTAAACAATCTAAAATTAAAGCGGTTGCCACTCCTTTGCGTCTAAAAGCAGGAGCAACAATCAAGCTCCTTATCTCTCCAAGACTTAAAGAATGAATATGCAAGGCACAAAGCCCTAATAATGTAGAATTTGCTGATTTTTCTTGATTTTCTTTGACTTTGTCGCTCTCCTTTTGTGTGCTTTGCCACGCAATGCGATAAGAGCGAATCATATTTGCCATTACTTCTTCTGAACGTTCCAAAATAACACCTTTTTGGACTTCAGGCTGGAGTATCTCTCGCATTAAGGGTATGTGTTCTAATTTGGCTTTTGTAATTATCATTAACTAATCCCTAAGGTTTTTGAAATCAAAGCTTCCCGCAATTCTTCAAGATTACCCTTTTTTAAGATACTTGAAAAAAGAGCTTGGGGGTATTTTTTTTTAAGCTTAGATTGCTCACTCATATTCAACTTATCAAATTTGGTAAAAATCCTCAAAATTTTTTGATTACCACGCAAAAACTGCTTGAGGAATTTTACCAAATTTTCATCTGTTTCTAAATAAGGGTGGCGACTATCGACTAAATGGATAAACAAGCAAATCGAATCTCTAAGGCTTAGAAATTCCACAAGGTGCTGATTCCACATTGCTTTTTTGACTTTAGAGACTTTAGCGTAACCAAATCCGGGTAAATCCACAAAATAGATTTTTAAAATCTCTTGGGATTCTTTGGATTTCCATTCCGTTAAAAAATAATTAATAAGTTGCGTTTTACCGGGAGTTGATGAGCTTTTGGCAAGATTTTTTTTGTTACACAAAAGATTAATCAAAGAACTCTTCCCAACATTACTTCTCCCCAAAAATGCTACTTCACTTAATAGCGGTGGTGGGCATTCTTTGAGATTTTGAGCTGAGCAGACAAACTCGCTTTTTGTTAAGGTGTAACTCATTTGGGTTTCTTTTCAAGTTTAAAAATTAATTTTGCAGGTTTGTTATCATTGCCTAAAACATTGATAAATCCCTCATTATAGCGAATGACGATTTTATCGCCCTTGACTTCATTATTTTTGGCAGGTTCTCTAACAATCACATTCCCGATGAGTTGATATTCCTCATTTTTGGGGAGATAAATCACTTCATTAGCACTGCCTTGAATCTTACGACTTTCCTCCAAAGTAAGCCAAAACTGCACATTGCCTTTAGCCTGCATTTTTTCAGGGCGATTAGCCGCATTAAGAAAAATCGTAGCTTCATTGGCTTTTAGCCTATCTTGCAGACGTTTAACCTCAACATTACCTTTGAGGTAAGTGGTTTTTTTCTTCTCATCGCCAATAAACTCTCTTGCACTCACTTCAATTTCTTCAGCTAAGAGATGACAAAATGCAAAAATAAGGCTTAAAAAAATCTTTTTCATTATTTATCCATTTTCATTTTTCCGACAATATCTTGGGCAAAAACCTTGCCACCTTCATACACAATATCTTTACCCGCAACCCTATAATTATTCCCTAAAACTAAAAAATCGCCTTCTCCTAAAAATTTCTTGGTTTTTACCCAGTAAATTGCCTCTTTTGACCAAAATTTCAGCCCATCGTGTTCATAATTAACGCCTTTTTTAAAGTTAATGATATTATTTTTATGTTGGGCAAAATCTGACGATAAAATTTCTTGTTTTTTTTCTTCAAACAAATAATTATGCACGACAAAATTTTCTAATTCATCTTCATCATTTTGATTCTTTCTTGCTCTCTCTCCTTTGGCATAAACTTTAACACCCGAAGAATCAACTTGATAATATTCAAAATCAAAAATTTCAAAACGAGAGATTGCTTGAGTCTTTTTTGTCTCATCTGAACTTTGAAGGTTCAAAATTCCTACCATTGCGATACTAAAAACACACAAAGCAAGAAAAAAAATATTGACAATTCTACCTTTTTGCAAAGCTGAAATTTTCAAGGAGAAATTTAGATTTTTAAGAAAAGATTTCATTGACTCTCGCTGATAATTGTTCTTTTTGGATTAAAAAATCAATCATTTCCCGCACTGCTCCCTTGCCGCCTTTTGCTTTAAGCACTTTATAAACCATTTTTTTTACTTCCTTAGCACAATCTTTGGGTGCAAAAGAATATTTTACCTCTCTTAACATTGGTAAATCATTCAAATCATCGCCAATAATGGCTACTTGATTGACTTTTAAGCCTAATTCTTGCAAGACTTCTTTTAGGATTTTAGCTTTATCCCTAGCTCCTTGTTTAAGAATGGTAATATTAAGCTCTTTTGCCCTTTGTGTGAGGATTGTTGATTCCCTCCCTGTGATAATGGCTGTTTTTTTGCCTAATTTATGCCAAAGGGCAATCCCCAAACCATCTTTTACATTAAAGGTTTTAATTTCACTTCCTTCTTGCGTATAAATAATACTCCCATCCGTCATTGTTCCATCAACATCTAAGACAATGAGTTCAATCATAGTATTCCCTTAGTGCTAGGGATTCCTAAGGCAGTATTTTTTTGACAAGCTCGCCGCATTGCTACCCCAAAAGCTTTAAAACAAGCCTCAATTAAATGGTGGTGATTTTTACCGCGTTTTGGCACAATATGCACGGAGAGTCCCGCATTAATAACCACCGCACGAAAAAACTCTTCTGTTAATTCACAATCAAATTCTCCTAATCTCCCACAAAGTTCCAATTCAAAAACCAAAAAAGCCCGATTGCTAATATCTAAATCACATTCCACACACGCTTCGTCCATTACAACAGCCACATTACTGAAACGTTCAATCTGTCCGATAGGGAAAAGCTCACCTCTTAACAACTGCCCAATCACAATGCCGCAATCCTCGACACTATGATGAGCATCAACTTCTAAATCTCCCTTGCAAGTTAGCTCCAAATTCCAATTTGCGTGTTTGGCTAATGTGCTTAACATATGGTCAAAAAAACCTATGCCCGTTTGAATCTTGCTTGCACCCTCACCATAAATTTCCAAAGTAGCATTAATTTTTGTTTCTTTAGTGTCTCTTGTTATTGTCTGCATTTTTGCTTCCTTAATTCTATTCTGTTACGATAAAAGCCCCTGTGATTTTTTGCTGGGCGATAAAATCTCGAGCTTCCGCTTCACTTTGAAATCCGCTAAGCATTACGCGATAAATAGGAGCACCTTCCAAATCAAATTCCCTCACAACAGCTTTATAACCGGAGTAATTTTGATGATTTAAAGAAAAGTTCATCGCTCCTTGCTGATTCCTAAAAGCACCAATTTGCACCATAAAATGTGAAAGTTCAATGGTTTTTTGTGAAAAACTTTGGATTTTATATTCTGTGCTTGCAAGCGTTTCTTTATTGAGACCAGCAGAGTCAGAAATCGCCCCATTAAAACCAATCACTTCTAAACGCACTCGAGCTGTTCCTTTAGCAAGCATATCGATATCTTGTGCGGCACTATTGGATAAATCAATAATTCTTCCTGCCACAAAAGGACCCCTATCATTTATCCGCACAATCGTGGATTTACCATTTTCTTTACTTGTTACTCGCACAATCGTATTCATCGGTAAAGTTTTATGAGCAGCAGTGTGAGCATACATACTATAAGTTTCCCCATTAGAAGTTTTTTTGCCGTGGAATTTTGGACCATACCAACTTGCAATACCATCATAAGTTTCGCCTAATGCCACGGTAGTGGGATAATACCATTTGCCATTAATTTGATAAGGACGCATTGTGGCTTGTTGGACTTGTTGGCTATTATTCATACTCCCATAATTAGGAGAATTAGGATTATAGGCAATCTCTTTTGAGCCACACCCTGATAAAAAAAGAAAACTACCCCCAGCAAGAGCGACAAATAAGGTTAAAAAACCTAATTTCACGCTTTATCCTTGTCTAAAGGAATCAGAATTTCTTGATTAATAGAGAGAGAATTTGCATTTTTTAAAGCATTATATTGTTTAATCCGCTTTGTTGAAATACCATAACGTTTGGAGATAGAATAAATCGTATCGCCCTTTCCGACTTTATGCACCAAATACGATTTTGATTTGGTTTTAGAAGATTTGGCGTTAGATTTTGTGCTGATATTAGATTTTGTGTTTTTAGCTGCGGTTTTAATGGCAGTGCTTTGGGTACTTAAAGGCTTATCACCATTTCTTTCTTTATACTGAGCAAGGAATTTATAAGGAAGATAAACAGGAGTTTGGGCATAAGTTGGGGTAATATTGCGTTTAAATTGTGGATTGTATCGTTTCAGTTCAGCGAGACTTAAGCCCGCTTGAGAGGCAACTTGACTCAAAGGTGTCTTAGCAGAAACCTCGATAGAAGTAAGCAATGAATTAGCCCCTCGATTCAAGAAATAATCATAATCTTTAGTTTTAAGCGTATCCACACTATGAAAGAGCAAAGAAACTGCTAAGATTTTACGGATATACATACGGCTCTCAAGCGGGACATACTTTGCTTCAGGGTCCAAAAGCACACTCAAAGAATCACTTCCTGCCTCTTCAATCGCTTTGGTTACGCGCCCACTTCCACAATTATAAGCAATTGCTGCAAGATACCATTTCCCAAATTTTTCTTTCAGGGATTTTAAATAAGTAATAGCCGCTTTTGTGGATTTAATGGGGTCTTTGCGTTCATCAATTTGAGAATCCATACGCAAACCAAAAACCTTAGCGGTGCTAGGGATAAACTGCCACAATCCTACGGCTTTTTTGCGAGATTTTGCAGAAAGTGAAAATTCTGATTCAATCATCGCAAGATACAAAAACTCTTGAGGAATACCCTCTTTAAGCAGCATTCCTTTAAGGGTTGGGATAAGCTCATCATTTTCTTTAAATTGTGCAAGCATATAATCCTTGCGGATTTCGCTAAAAAAAGAATTTTTAACGAGAATAAAATTCTCATTATTCAAAAAATCAGGCTCAACATCAAAGGCTTGTAAGACTTCCTCATCTTTGGTGCTTTGAATCATCGCATCAAATTGTGCAAAACACAGACTAAAACCCAAACATAAAATCAAAAAAAACTTTTTCATTACGCTCCTTATTTGTTGTGATTTTTTGAATTTTGGAATAATTATCACAATTAAGGTGGCATATTCTAGCAAAGTTTTGTATAAAGTTTTATTAAGGTTTCAAATCTTTTTTAAAAAAATTAGAAGAAGCTGCTGTAAGTTGTGCATTTAAAGAATTAAACCATTGCTTGAATTGTTCGATTTGTTGGGCTTCTTCAGGGGTTGGACTATTAGTAAAAGTCAGGGTTTCAATTTCTTTAGCAAAAGTTTCATAAATCCACTTAAGTTGCAAAAATTCTTGAGGTGTTAGGACAGATTTCTTAAGAATCTCTTGGGCTTCTTCATAATTACGCTTTGTTCTATCCAAAAATCTCTTAATTTCTATTCTTTGGCGAGATTGAGAAAAAATCCCAAAAGCTCCTTTATTATAAGGGTCTTTTTCTAGGGATTCTTTAGCGAGATTATAAGCCTCCTCATAATTTTCAACTTCAAAAGCCTTTTGAGCCTTGCGACTTAATTGATAAGAAGGAGCAAGCAGAAAATAAGCCGCAATTCCCAGCAAAAGACAGCCAATAACAATCCACGCTTTTTTACTCATTCTCTAAACAATCCTCTTCCATTTTAGCACTAATCTTACTCTTAGCTTCATCAAAATCCATATCATCGAGATATAAAGGCTCTTTGATAATATGAATAATTTTACTAAAAGGTTTAGGAATTTGAAATCTATCCCAACTTTTTAATCTCCAACATTTTTGATATAAAATCCTTGAAATCACGATAGGTTTTTGGGATTTTTGTGCTAACACCACTACCCCATCAGCAATGTGATGATAAGGACCCCTAGGACCATCAGGAGTAATAACAACAAGCTTGTTTTCTTTAAGTTTTTTAATCGCACTAAGCATTGCTTTCACCCCACCTTTTGAGCTTGAACCCCGAATAGAGAAAATATTAAAATACCGCATAGTCGCACTAATAAGCTCACCATCAAAATGATTGCTGATCAACACAAACGCTTCCTTGCTGCTATCATATTGCCGCAATAAAAAAGGTTGCATTAAAAGCTCTCCGTGCCAAAAAGCCAAGATAAAGGGCTTTGTTTTATCCCATTGCTCCATTTTAGGGTGGATTTGCCACTCACGCCGACAAGTCCAATAAAGCAAACGCATCACAATAGACAAAAGTGGAGGGATAAGAAAACATAAAATCTTTCTTTTTTTGGTTTCCACTTTTTTCCTTTTTAAAATCCTTGAATCTCTATTGTCATTGCAAGGCAAAGCCAAAGTAATCTCAAAAAATCCAAATCCTTTATATTTAACTCGCCAATGTTTAATTTACAAGAATCATTTAAGATTGTGTTATTATACCCTTATTATTTCAAAAATATCTTAAGAATCTCTAAGAAAAGGATTTTGCAAGGATAAGCCAAGATAAAAATCTTTTAGCAAATTCTCTTAGTATTGCAATCTGCCTTATTATTATGGAACTTTTTTCTCGTAATTGCAATCTGTTTCTCGTCATTGCAAGGCAAAGCCAAAACAATCTAAAAAACAATTTTAACAATCTCTAAAAAATATTAAAATCCTTAAAGGAGCTCCCCTATAAGTTGAGAGCCTCTAAGTTCTGCGATTTTAACCTCACAAATCTCGCCGATAAGATTTTTAGTTGATTGTGTGCGGATAAGCTTATTTGTCCCGCTGCGTCCTTCAAAAAATCCCTCATTAAAGCTTTCAAACAAAACTTCGTGGATTTTACCTAATTGTTTGGCATTCTCTTGTGCTAAAATCTCCTTGTGTCGCTCTTTTAAGATATTTAAATGCTCTTTTGCTTCTTCTTGTTTTTTTCCATCAAACCATTTTGCTGCCTCTGTGTGAGGACGTGGCGAATAAAGAAAACTATAAAGCGTGTCAAAACGCACTTGCTCTAATACCTCAAGCGTTTCTAAAAAATCTTCCCTCTCCTCTCCGGGAAATCCTACAATAATATCTGTCCCAATAGCTAATTCAGGGATTAAAGAACGCATTGTAGCCACGCGATTTAAAAACCACTCCTTGTTATAACCTCGCCTCATTTTTTGTAAAATCTTAGTCGAGCCACTTTGTAAGGGCATATGAATGGCTTTAGGGATTTTAGGATTACTAGCAAATTCTTGGATAAATTCATCGTCCATATGCAAAGGGTGCGGTGAAGTGAAACGTATCCTCTCTAAGCCTTCAATTTCAGAAATTTCACGCAAGAGTTGTGTAAAATTCATAGGACGATGAGGGATACTAAAATATTTGCCGTAATGATTAACATTTTGCCCTAAAAGTAAAATTTCTTTTGTGCCATTTTGGGCTCTTTTTTGGGCTTCAGCAAGGATTAAATCTGCGGGGATTGAGACTTCTTTACCTCGAGTGTGTGGCACAATGCAATAGGAGCATTGCTTATTGCAACCCACAGAGATATTAATCATACTCTTAAGCGGAGAATTAGGAGTTTGGCTAAAAACATAACTGCTATCGTCATAATCAATATCTACCCACGCCACACGATTTTCGTGAATGATTTGAGAGATTTTAGAGACATTTCTTGCCCCAAGCACAAAATCAACAAAACGGGAACGTTTTAAAATCTCTTCGCCCAAATGGCTTGCACTACAACCGCAAATCCCGATTTTTGCTCCCTCTTTTTTGTGTTTAGCATAATAACCAATCTCGGAGAATAACTTTTTTTCTGGTTTTTCTCGGACGCTGCAAGTGTTAATTAAAATCAAATCAGCTTCATTAAAACTTTTTGTTAGGGTGTAATTTTCTTTTTCCTCAAGTTCAGCAATGATATGCTCACTATCTCGCTCATTCATCGCACAACCAAAGGTTTCAATAAAAAGCTTTTTACTCAAAAAATCCCTTTTTATAAAATATGCACTTCATACATATAGTCGCTTTCATCTAAGCCATACCGAACTTCTCTCAAATAAGCACGTTTTCCCTTTTTTTCAAAATATTCCAACAAAACTTTCATTTCTTTGTGGGAATTTTCTTTGTCGCAATAAAAAATCTCTTGTTGTTTTTCTTCTAAAGTTTCCTCTAGCTTTTTAACAGAGATTTTCACAGGTTTATCATTAATGCGTTCTCTTGCTAATTTAATCTCCATAGGTAACCCTTTTTGTTTTAACTAAAAAGTATTGATTATATCTTTAACTAGCTTAAAAGTTAATATAACTGCATAAGAGTATTGATTTTTAGCCAAAATTACAAAAAGATTTTTTAAAAAGCCCGCACAATAAAGCAATGATAAAGTAATAATATAGTAAAGTTTGATTTTTAATATTTGGAAATTTAAGGATTTATGTTTGGAAAAGATTTTAGATATTATTGAAGGGATTGCCTATGAAAAGGGGCTTCCTATTGATAATGTTTCTGAAGCTGTCAAAGAGGCTCTTATCAAAATCGCAAAAGAAACGCTAGAGAGTCAAATACACTATGATGCCGAGATAGATAAAAAAAATAAAACACTCCATCTCTATCAAGTTATTACAATTTGTGATGATGAAGACTCCAAAAAAGAGGATAAAAACAATTTCATTACCCTAAGTGAAGCTAAAAAACAATATGATAGTGAAGTCAAAATTGGTGATGAAGTGCGTTTTGAACTAAGTCTTGAAAATATGAGCCGTAACGCAGCAAATGCTCTTTTTAAAGAGCTAGAACACAAATTCCAACGTTTAATTGAAACGCAACTTTTTGAAAAATACAAAGCACAAGTGGGAAAGCTTGTCAGTGGGGTAGTCGTCCGAACGGATAATTTGGGCAATACCTATATCGAAATTGATGAAATCCGAGCAATTTTACCCAAAAAAAATCGTATCAAAGGGGAAGAATTTGAATCTGGGAGAGTAGTAGGGGCTATTTTGCGTCATATTAGCATTGATAGACAAAATGGAATCCAAATTGAATTAAGCCGAACCACGCCTAAAATGCTAGAAGAATTACTTAAACTTGAAGTCCCTGAAATTAAAGATGGGGAAGTTAAAATCATAAATTGTGCGAGGATTCCGGGTGAGCGAGCTAAAATAGCCCTTTTGAGTCAATCTCCCAAAATAGACCCTGTGGGTGCTGCTGTGGGAGTAAAAGGAATCCGAATCAATGCTGTTTCTAAAGAATTAAAAAATGAAAGTATTGATTGTATCGAATACGCTCCTCAGCCTGAAATCTATATCGCTAGGGCTTTATCCCCTGCTTTAGTGATTAGTGTTACACTAGAGGATAAAAAAGCCATTGTTAGCCTTACTCCTGAACAAAAATCAAAGGCTATTGGAAAAAGTGGGATTAATATTCGCTTAGCTTCGATGCTAACAGGCTTTGAGATTGAACTCAAAGAAACAACCCATACGCAAAATTTGAAATTTTCAGAGGAAAATCAAACACAAGAAACACCTAAGGCAAATTTAGACATTCTCTCCTCACTTTTTAAAGGATAAAGTTTGATTTTAGCAAAGCTTAAAGTTTTTAGTTTAAAATTCCCTCATAGCGATTTTAGGAAACAAAGAGGTTAGCAATGATTGGTTGGATGCAAAAACACAAAAAATACCTTGTCATCACGATTTGGGTTAGCACGATTGCGTTTGTAGGAGCGGGATTTGTAGGTTGGGGAGCTTATAGTTTCTCTTCGAATGCTAATGCCGTAGCCATAGTAGGAAAAACAAAAATCCCCCTCCAAAAAATGCAATACGAATACAATCGCCTCTATGGTATTTACAATCAACTTGTTGGTGGCACACTCGACCAAGAACAAGCCGAACAAATGGGGATAAAAGAGCAGGCTTTAAACAATCTCATTGCCCAAACCTTAATGCTTAATTATGCTTATGATTTGGGATTAAGAGTTTCTCAAGAAGAAATTGTCAATGAAATTAGCACAATGCAACCTTTTCTTAATCAAGGGCAATTTGATGAAAAAATTTACAAACAAATCTTACAGGAAAATCAACTCCGCCCCAAAGATTTTGAGGAAAACATTAAAGAGAGTCTGTTGCTCCAAAAGTTAGGCAAACTCTTAGATTTGCCCCTAACAAATCTTGAAATTGACTTGCTTAAAAATGCCTATTTTATTGAGGATTTAACCCATATTAAAATCCTTAATAAAGATGATATTTCCTTTAACCCTACTCAAGAGGCAATCCAAAAATATTGGCAGGAAAATCAAGATATTTATCAGACTGAACGCGGCTATGAGATTCAAAGCATTGTGGTTTTGCCTGATGAAATCCCCCTTGATGAAGAAAATCTCAAAAAACATTATGAAGATTTTAAAAATCAATTCCTTGATGCTAATGGGCAGTTAATCCCTTATGATAAAGCCAAAGAGAAAGTCATAGAATCTTACAAAAACGCTCAAGCAGAAAAACAAGCCCTCAAAGATTATATTGCTTTGCGGAGAGGGGAAAATCCCAAAGCTCTCTCCCAAAAGATTTTAGAATCTGATGAGCAATACGGAATGGATTTTATTAATGCTCTAAGTCAAGCCAAAGAAGAAGAAACGCTCAAACCCATTAAAACACAAGCGGGTTTTATTACAGCAAAAATCATCAAAATTATCCCAAGCCAACCTAAAACTTATGAAGAAGCAAAGGCTGATGCGACTCGCGATTATATTGAATTAGAAAAAATGAAAAAACTCGAAGAAAATGCCAAAGCTCAAATCAAAGATTTTAAAAATAATGAGGGTGTGAATCTTGGTTATGTTAGTCGCGACACACAAGCCACTATACAGGGCTTAACAAGGGAAGAATCCGCTGATTTTATCCGCCAACTTTTTAGCCAAAAAGAATCTTTAGGTTATATTATTCTTGCAAATAAGGCAATTTTATACAAAATTTCTTACCAAAGACTGAAAAAATCTGATATAATTGCAAAAAATTTAGATTTTCTTATTCAAAATGGGACTCAAATAAAAACGCGTTTAACAGAACAAAGCTTTTTGGATTACTTGACTAGTTTTTATTTGATTGAAAAGAAACTCTGATTATGGAAGCAGATTTCACTAACTTTAAAGGAACTCATTTGGAGCAAACCATTTTAGGCATTGATATTGGTTCGACAAAAATCTCTGCGATTATTGCCACTCAAAAAGATGGTATCTTAAATATTATAGGCACAGGTTTTCACAAATCGCAAGGATTAAAAAAAGGTTCTGTAACCAATATCGAGCAAGCTAGTCGTGCAATCAAAAACGCACTTACTGATGCGAGACGAGTTGCAGGGACAAATATCAATAAAGCGGTTGTTTCCATCTCGGGAGCTTACACAAAAAGCACGGATAGTTCAGGAATTCTCCACGTCCCTAATAATGAAATAGGGCTAAAAGAAATTAATCGCGTGATTCAAACCGCTCTCTATAATGCTTCAATCCCTAATGAATATGAAGTGATTCATATTTTGCCCTATAAATTCAAGCTTGATGACCAAGATTTTATTGATGACCCTATGGAGATGTCAGGCAGTCGGCTAGAAGTTTTTGTGAGGATTATCACTACACAAAAATCTAGTTTAGGCAATCTCAAAAAAGCCATTAAATCCGCAGGTGTAGAAATTAGCAATATTGTCCTTAGCTCCTATGCTTCTTCGATTGCTGTTTTAAGTGAAGCGGAAAAAGAACTAGGTGTAGCGTGTATTGATATGGGCGGTAGTACTTGTGAATTGATGATTCATATCGGAAATTCTTTGCGTTACAATGACTTTTTGGGAGTAGGTTCTAATCATATTACTAATGATTTGGCAATGGGACTTTACACGCCTCCCAATATCGCCGAACAAGTCAAAATCCAATACGGAAACCTTAATAAAGATTCTGAAGCTCTCAAAGATTTGATTGAAATCCCAAGCATTGGGGGAGAGGAAAATACCAAAAAACAAGTTCCTTTGGAAGTAGTCTATAAAATCATCTATATGCGTGTTGAAGAAACCTTGATGATTCTTGCTAAATCTTTAGAGCAAAGCAATCTTAAAGACCAGCTAGGAAGCGGAATTGTCCTAACAGGAGGAATGACAAAGCTTGAAGGGATTCGCGAGTTAGCCTCTGCGATTTTTGCTATGCCTGTGAGAATAGCAAAACCCACAGAACTCAATGGTATTTTTAATGATTTGAAATGCCCAGAATGTTCTACTGCTATTGGTCTTATCCTTTATGCGTCAGGAAAATTTACCAACTATGAGGTTGATTCAGAAAAAAATATTCGTTTCCGCAGTGAAAAACTAAGCAGTGATGTTGTCTCTCCTTTAAGCAAAGCGGCTGCCCAAATGAACCCTTTGCAAGAGAAAGCTATCACTAACACGGAACCTGTCAATAGTGTGCCTAAAAGTGCCGCTGATATAAAGCAGGATTTGTCTGACATTACAAAGATTAAAAAAATTCACCCCGAAGAAACAAAAGAGGCGAATGCGGTTGTAAAATTTTGGAGAAAATTAACACAAATGTTTTAATTTGAGGAAGGAGTGGAAAAGATGATTGAAGTTCAAGAAGTAAATCCAAATACATTTGGAGCAAAAATAAAAGTCATTGGCGTTGGAGGTGGCGGAAGCAATATGATTAGCCACCTTATCAATACAGGGACTTGGAAAGGGATTGAATTAGCTGTTGCCAATACCGATGCACAAGCTCTAAGCACTTCAAAAGCAGAAACAAGAATACAACTTGGTGAAAAACTCACTAAGGGCTTAGGTGCAGGAATGAAGCCCCAAATTGGAAAAGACGCCGCCCTAGAGAGTTATGAAAAAATCAAAGATTTTTTAGAAGGAGCAGATATAGTCTTTATCTCTGCGGGCTTAGGCGGTGGAACAGGCACAGGAGCAGCTCCTATTATCGCTAAAGCCGCTAAAGAAACAGGGGCATTAACCGTATCGATTGTTACTAAGCCTTTTAAAGTGGAAGGCAAGAAAAGAACCCAACTCGCTGAAGCAGGTTACAAAGAATTAAAAAGTGAGAGTGATTCTATTGTTGTTATTCCTAATGAAAAACTCCTTTCTATTATTGACAGAAATTTGGGTATCAAGGACAGCTATCGTATTGTTGATGATGTGTTGGTGCGGGCTGTTAATGGTATGAGTGGGGTTATTTTATCACACGGGGCTGATGATATTAATGTGGATTTTGCCGATGTGGAAACCGTAATGAACTACAAAGGACTTGCTCTTATGGGGATTGGCGAATCTAGCGGGACAGATGCAGCAAGAGAAGCTATCAAAATGGCGATTGAATCCCCTTTGTTTGATAATATGTCAATTAATGGGGCTAAGGGTGTGCTTGTCCATTTTTATATGAATCCAGACTATCCTCTCCAAGAAGTTACAAGTGCAATGGAGATTGTAGAAAATAATGCAGATGAAAATGCGGATATTATTTTTGGAACAACCACCGATGCTTCAGTTGAGAAAGACAAAGTGAGAATTACCATTGTTGCCACAGGATTTGAAAAAGAAGTCGCTCCAAGTTCTAACAGCACAACCCAAGAAAATGATAGCTCTGTTTTGAAGCTTGTTAATCCTAAGGATATGAGCCAAAAAATCAATCAGCAAGATACGCTTACTGCTCGTAAAAAAATCAGTGGGGGCGATTTTACTAATGAAGAGATTTTGGATATTCCCTCTTACCTTAGACACCAAATGGATTAGAATTTCTTAAAAATTTTTACTCCTCCCAAAGAGGCTTTAGCCTCTTGCAGTTTCCTTAAATTACCTCCTTGCAAGGAATAATAAAAGCAATCCACTTTGTGTATTATTGCACCCCGCAGTCATTGCGAGACTTTGTTGAATCTCAAACAAACCAAAAAAGGTTTATAGTTAAATGATTCCTTAAAGATTGCTACGAAAATTCTAGCGTCATTACAAGGAATGCAATAACAAAGCAATCTAATTACTCCACCGTTACGCTTTTAGCAAGATTTCTAGGCATATCCACATCATTACCTAATCGCAAAGCAACCTCTAGGGCAAAAATCTGCAAAGCCACCATCATTGCAAAAAATTCCTCCATATAGCTTTGGCTTGGTGAGATTTTAATCCAATCATCACAACCCTCATAATATTCTGAACTTACCGCACAAATCATCGCATCACGAGCACTTAGCTCCTCCACATTACTTTTAATTTTTTCATACAAAAGATTCTTAGGCATTAAAGCCACACAAAACAATCCTGTATCCGCCAAAGCAATAGGTCCGTGCTTCATCTCCCCACTAGGATACCCTTCTGCGTGAAGGTAACTAATTTCTTTAAGTTTTAATGCACCCTCTAGGGCTAAAGGATAGAAAATATCTCTTCCGATAAAGAAAAATCCGTGTCCGTGTAAATAACGGCGAGAAAGCCTTTTAATCCTTTCGTGAGTTTTTTCATTCACTTGCGTGAGTTTGGCTGCCCCTAGCATTTCTTTAGCGATTTTTTTACCTTCAAGTTTGGTGATGAGCTTTTTATTTTGTGCCAAATAACAAGCAAGAATCCACAATACCATTACTTGCGTTGCAAACGCCTTGGTGCTTGCCACTCCCTTTTCTATCCCCGCACGCGTCAATAAGCACGCATCGCTTTCTCTAACAATACTGCTATTATCCACATTGCAAATACAGAGGGTTTTAAGCTTTTGTGCTTTAGCGAGCTTTAAAGCCTCCAAAGTATCGGCTGTCTCGCCACTTTGGGAAATGACAATAAAGAGTTCCTCGCGATTTAAAATAGGCTCTTTATAGCGAAACTCACTTGCAATTTCCACTTTGGTTTTGATTTTTGCAATCCGCTCAAGCAAATAACTCCCCGCTAATGCTGAATGATAGCTTGTCCCACAAGCACAAAGTGTGATACCCAAAATCCCTTTTAAATCTTTACTTAATCTTGCTAATTCTTCTAAAATAAAGCCCTCTTCACTCACTCTACCCATCATTGTTTCAAGCAAAACCTTATGTTGTTCATAGATTTCTTTTTCCATAAAATAATGAAATCCATCTTTTTGGGCGGAAGATTTATTGCCACTTAGTTTTTTAATGCTTTTAAGCTTGTCAAAACTTTTAGCGTCCATTACCCCAAAATCCCCATCATCAAGATAGCTTACTTCATCAGCTAAGCCTATTAAAGGAGCATCGCTAGAGGCGAAATAAATCCCCTCCTTGCCTTTGGCGATAATTAAAGGTGAGCCATTTTTAGCATAATAAATTTTATCGTGTGAATCTTGCGTAATAAGCAAAATCGCATAAGCCCCTTTGAGTTTTTTTACCATTTTACTAAAGGCTTCTAGGGGTGTTTTACTTTTTTCCAAAAGAGATTCAAAAAGATGCACAATCACTTCCGTATCTGTTTGTGAGAGAAACTGCTTTCCTTCCTTTTGCAATGCTTCCTTAAGGCTTTGATAGTTTTCAATAATCCCATTATGCACGACATTGCTAAATACTCCTAAATGGGGGTGAGCATTGACTTCTGTGGGTTTTCCGTGAGTTGCCCAACGCGTATGCCCTATCCCAACACCAAATCCGCTTGATTTAAATCCCTCACATTTTCGCTCTAAATTCTCTAATTTTCCCACGGCTTTAAAAGTTCGCAATTCCCCTTGTGCCAAAACGGCTATCCCGGCTGAATCATACCCGCGATATTCTAGCTCTTTTAATCCGTTAATGAGCAAAGATTTCTTTTCAGCCTCTCCAATATATCCGACAATTCCACACATTATTTTGCCCTTATTTAAGATTTTGGTAATTTTATGATAAAGTAAGTAAATAAAAGGTAAATTCTAGCAAATTTAATAAAGAGGTTTTTTATGCTGCAAAATCACACTTTTTTACCTATCCATAATTTAGAATCCCAAATCTTGATTTTAGGTTCTTTTCCCTCTGTGATTTCACGCCAAAGGGAATTTTATTATAGCCACCCTCAAAATCGCTTTTGGAAGATTTTAGAGCAACTTTTTAAAACTCCTCTTAAAATCCCCCTTACAAAAGCTTCTAATTCACAAAAAAGGGATTTTCTCCTTTTGCACAAAATTGCTCTTTATGATGTTGTGGCAACTTGCGAGATTGAGGGTTCAAGTGATACAAAACTCAAAATCATAACACCCAATCCTATTGATGAGATTTTAAATCAATCTCCTGCTATTAGAGCAATTTTTCTTAATGGACAAAAAGCTGCTAAACTCTATCAAAAACACTTTGCTTTTCTCAAAATCCCTGCATTCACGCTCCCTTCAAGCAGTCCAGCTAACGCAAAATATGATTTAGAAAAGTTATTGCAAGAATGGCGAATCCTTAAAAACTATTGCCAAGACTAAAAATCCTCAAAATGAAATTGAGTTACAATCGGATTCCACGCTTTAGAGGAGACCACCACAAAATCTCCTACACTTAAAGATTGTGCTTCTTTGCAAGAGAGTGTTACTTTGATGATTTCATTTCCCACCAAAACACTTAAAATCCTCATTATCCCATTTTCACTGATATTTAAAATCTCTCCACTTTGGCGGAATTTTCCACTAGGAAGCTGATTTAAAAAAACCTCTTGAGGGCTACCTTGTCTATCAATCTTACCATTTTTAAGGTGTAAAACATAATTAGCTAGGGCAAACACTTCACTAAAACTATGACTGACAAGAATAGTGCTTAAATTGAAATGATGATGAATTTTAAGAAGTTCCTTTTGGAGTTTTTGTCGCATTGACAAATCCAAAGCCGACAAAGGCTCATCAAGCAAAAGTAATTGTGGATTTTGCACTAAAGCACGCATTAGAGCTACTCTTTGTTGCTGCCCGCCACTTAAAAAATTAGGCTTTTTATCCCTTAGATTTGAGAGTTCAGCAAGTTCTAAAAGCTCATAAACTCTTTTTTTATCCTCCCCTTTGGGTAAGGCAAAGAGGAGATTTTGCTCCACGCTCATATGAGGAAAAAGGGCATAATCTTGAAAAACAAAGCCAATCTTGCGTTTTTGTGGAGGAAGATTAATCTTTTTGCTTGAGTCAAACCAAACTTGATTGTTAAATTTAATCAATCCACAATCAGGCGAACTAAGCCCCGACAAAATCCTAAGAATCGTTGTTTTTCCTGAACCACTTTTACCAAAAAGGGCAACGAATTCTTTAAGATTAAGTTTGCAATCCACTTCTAAATCCAGCTTACCTTTATTAGTGCTGTGGAGTGTTTTTTGGAATTTAAGCTCAATCATCAAATTTTCTTTTCTAAATAAAAAGTAATCCACAAAATCACAAAAGTAATCAAAAAGAGACTCAAGGCATATTGATGTGCTAAGGTATAATTAAGGGATTCCACCTCATCATAAATCGCAATGCTCGCCACTCTTGTTTCCCCTTTAATGCTTCCCCCAATCATCATTACCACACCAAATTCACCAATCGTGTGAGCAAAAGTAATCACAATTCCGCTAAGGATTGAACGTGAGATATTAGGCAAAAGCACCCTCAAAAGAATCACTAATGGACTTTTTCCTAAAATCAAAGCCGCTTCAAAAAGTGATTTAGGGAGGTTTAAAAAACCCGTCTGAATAGGCTTTACCATAAAAGGCAAACTAAAAATCACTGAAGCCACAACTAACCCCTCAAAACTAAAAACAAGTTTGAGATGAAAAATCTCAAGCAAAAATGCCCCAAAAAAATTATTAGGACTAAAAGCAACAAGGAGATAAAATCCCAAAACACTAGGCGGCAAAACCAAAGGCATTGAAACAAGTGTTTCCAAAAAGGGAGTAAAGCGATTTTGATAAAAAGCAAGAAAATACCCCAAAGGAATCCCAATACAAAGCAGAATAAAAGTTGTGAGTAAAGCCACTTTGAATGTTAAAAACATTGTTTCTAAAAATTCCATATTTTCCCGCCTTGATTCCTTATTAAGATTTTTTAGTCTTATTTTTTGTTACTTTCATCTTGCTAACTGCTGTTTTGGGGGAGTAGCATTATTTCACTCTCTAAAACACACCATTCTAGTCTATCGCCTATTTTTAGTGTGCTTGCAAAATCCCTAAACACCAAAGCGGCAATTATAACTCCTAAATCCTCACACCACAAAGTAATATGTGAGAAAAGTTTATCACTTTGAATCTTTTTGATATGCCCACAAAAGCAATTTCTAGGACCTCTAAGATTGAATCCTAAAATCACATTATTTTCTTTAAATCCTAAAGTAATAGGCTTTTGCAAAAGAGGAGTAATGTTTTCTTTTTCCTCTAGCAAAAGCAAATAAAGCGTTTCTTTTTGGCATAAAACTTCAAGTCTTATAATCTCACCTTGAGATTCAAAGCTTTGCAAGATTCCTGTGAGTTGGTTCATTGCGTGCTATAACCAAATTTAAGGAATGTTTTTTTAGCACTTAAAATATAATCTTTAAAATCTCGGGCAAGTTTAGAATCTTTCCCATAATTTGGGATAATCAAAGCTTGTTCAATAGGGGAATAAAGTGTCTCATCAATGATAACATAACTCATTGTGGGCGTATTAATCCCACCTTCACCCAACATTGAAAGAGCACTAAATCCTACTTGAGCATTTTGACTTTCTACATAAGTTGTCGCTTGGGCGATACTCTCTCCTGTTACAAATTTCGCTTCTACTTTAGAGAGCATTTTTGTTTTCTCCAAGGCTTCCATACTTGCCCTCCCATAAGGAGCGACTTTGGGATTAGGGATAGCGATATGCTGAATTTTGGGATTTAGAATATCCTCAAATTTAGCGAGTTTAAAATCTTTGTTATTGCTCCAAAGCACTAATTTTCCTTTGGCATAGATGATTTCTTTTTGTGGGGCGAGTTTTTCCTCAAACAATTTTGCAGGATAAGACACATCAGCAGAGACAAAAAGGCTAATGGGCGAGCCATTTTTGATTTGTGCGTATGCCTTTCCGCTTGAAATATAAGAGATTTCAATCTCATCTTGTGGGCGATTTTTTAAAAAATCTACTTTGATTTCCTCTAGCACATATTTTAACGATGCCGCTCCTAAAACCTGAATTTTCTCTGCATTAGCATTAATGGTTACTAACAAGCAAAAAAGCCCAACACCAATTAACTTTTTTAAAAACATTTTTTCTCCTTTTTAGAGATTTTATACTCACTAATTTTTCATTACAAGCAAATTCTTTTATCATTGCAAGGGATTTGCCTCTTGATACTTGCCTTTAGATTGCTAAAATCACATTATTTGCTTTAAAGCCAAACCAAACTTTATCGCCGACTTTTATCCCAAAATCCTTATAAGATTCCTCTGTGATAATCGCACAAAGCGGTGTCCCAAAAGAATCAATCTCAACTTGACAATTCACCTCCCCTTCTTTGATTTGTGCCACCCTGCCTTCTAAGCAATTTTGCAAAGAGCATTTTTTTGGCTTTTGGGTAAAAACCACAATCCAGCTAGATTTGACTAACGCATAGCATTGTGTGCCAATTTGCAAACCTAACTCCTTAAGCGAAGTAAGCGTAATAATGCTTTTAATTTTAAGATTAGAGGTGGTTTCAAGGGTAATGTGAGCATTCACTTTGCCTTCTTTAATCTCAACAATCTTGCCAAAAAGCTGATTTCTCGCACTTGTTTTCATCACATACTTCCTTACAAAAGATTGCACCGAAGGTGCTTTTGTATCTATTTTTGGAGAATCTTTAGGGTGTTCTTGGGATTCCTGCCACGATTTCAAATCCTCCTTAAAAAATTGCAAAAGTTGATTTTGCTTTTCTTCCATTGCTTTAAAAATCCTAATCGCCTCTTCCCCTTTTGGCGTGATTTGTGTGCCTCCTCCGCCTTTTCCCCCACTCATTGCCACCACCAAAGGTTCTTTTGAAGCTTTATTAATCATATCAATGCTATCCCACGCCGCTTTATAGCTCATTTTCATTTCTTTGGCGGCTTTAGCGATAGAACCTGTTTGTTTGATTCTCTCCAAAAGCTCTATTTTTCCGTGCCCTAAAAAATTAATATTATGATTTTTTATCCAAATCCTGCCTTGAATTTCCATTGTTTCAATCCCCTAAACATTACAAATATAATGTTACTTTTTTTCGTATTATATTTTAAAATATAACGATTGTCAATATATTTTAAAATATAACGATTAATTAAATATTATTAATTATAAATATATGATTAATTCAATTAGAATTAGATTCTCAATCCCCAAAACTTATTTTGGCAATCTCTTTTTCAAGTTCGAGGCTTTTAGATAAGGTTTGAATCATATGCGTAAAATGGCTATAGTCTATTTTCTCATCTTCGTGGGATTTAAGGTATTTATCCAAAACTTGATAGCCACCGATTTTATACTCCCATACTTCTTTGGAGACATTCCTAAAATACAGAGATTCATTCACAAAAAGTTCTTGCTTGGCTTCGTTATAAGCAATTTTTTCTATTGTGTTGTTTCTGTTGTTTCTATCTTTGTAGAAAGATTGCCCGATTGTAGAATCTAATTCATCATTTTGAAGTAAATGTATGCTTATGAGCTTTGAACCCAAAACGCTAAGGGCCAAAAACTTCTCTTTGGATTTTACAAAAGGAATTTTGGGAAAATCAATCTTAAGAAAATCAATATATTTTTCTCTATACTCTTTATGAAAAAGCACGGCGTAAATATAGCCTAGAATCTGCTCGGGGCTAAAATGTTCTTTATATTTCTCATCGATAAAACTTCTAAATTCATCTGTGAAATTTTCTACCCATTCACTAGAATCTATGAGATAAAGAGGCATTACTTGCTCCCCACCTCTGCGGTAAAAATTTATATCCACCATTTTATCAGTAACCGCAATAGTATTTACCTCATCATCACCCACAGCAGAGCTTTGCCTTGAAACAAGCAAAGCCTTATTTTCATTTTGCAAAAAATGTTGCATTACTTCACCTCTTGGCATACAATGAAAGCCTTTAGATTTACCTGTATAATAAGTCCAGCGAAAATCAAAGGGACGATAATGAATTTTTACATAACTCTTGGGATTATTTCCTGTATCTCTTAATTCTTTTTGGGCATATTCTATTTTCCAATCCCTTGAATCTTTCCCTAAATTAAATTCTTTTCTTGCGCTCTCAATATCAAGCTCTAAGAATCTTAATATCCTCTGCTTAAATTCTTGTAAAGATTCTTTACTATCAGATTTTGACATTACAAATTTATCTCTACCGCCGACAATCCCTACACTTGAAACCTTAAATATATCTTTCACACTCCAACTTTTGTCATACTCTGCTCTTAAAGCGTCATTTTGCGGGATAAAAAGATAAAAGGGATTTTGAGGATTAAGCTCCTGCCAAGTGATAGAATCTAAGGTATTTTCATACAAGAAATTATACTTATCTGTGCGTTTGCCATAGCAATCATAATGATAAAGCTTGGCTAGAGGTTTGCTACAAGAAGTCGCAGAGCTTGCTTTGGCTTGTGATGAGGCATTTTTGATAAAAATATTGATAGAAACACCTTGCATAATATCAAACACATTTTCATCTTTGCTACCATCAGGGGAAAGCTCCTTTTTTCGTGCATTGCCGTGCAAGTCTAGGATATAGATTCTATCAAAGCTTTTTAGGAGTGAAAACCGCATTCCTCTAAAAGTAGGATTGTCTAAAAACGCATTATTTGAAATAAAGGCAAAAATCCCACTTTCTTGGGCTTTGATTTTTGATTCTGCAAAGCAAATAAATTTCACATAATCATCAAGTAGCCATTTGGGATTTTTCTCGTTTTGGAGCTTTTTGCGCTCTAAAATTGCCTTAAAGGATGTTTTTAGTTTGGTGTCTTTATTTGGGCTTTGCAAATAAAGATTAATAATGTCTCGTTCCTCTTTGCTTAAAGTCGCCTCACTTGGCTCTAAACCATAAGTAATACGCACATTATCTTCAAACAAGTCTTTGTTTGCACTTGCTCCACTATAGGGGGGATTGCCTGTGATGATGAGGATAGGCTTTTCTTTGGTATTTTGAGCATCAAGAGCTTCTTGCACAAGCTCGGGGATACCTATAAAAAGATTTGATTTTTCCTTTTGTTCTTCTTTAGAATCTTTATAATAAAGCGTATTCGTGAGATAAATACCTAATCTTTCATTATCCTTTAGAGACTCCCTAAACTCCTCTTTGAAGCTTTGAGAAAGCTTAAGATGAGCAATCGTATAGGGGGCGATGAGAAATTCAAAGCCAAAAAATTGAGTAAGTAGCCGCTTGGGATTGTAACTTGTGCTATCTTTGGGGATAGATTCTAGTGCCTTTCTAAAGGCTTCGAGCAAAAATGTGCCTGTGCCTGTGGCAAAATCTAAAAGGGTAATATTAGGATTTTCTAATGCTGCACTTAAACCTTGCTTTAACTTAAAATCAGTTTTTAAAGTCAAATCTATGGCATTGATGATAAAGCTTACCACGCTTGCAGGAGTATAATATACACCGCGAATCTCGCGCATTTTGGGGTCATATTGACTTAGGAATGTCTCATAGAAATGCAAATAAGGGTCTTTGTGGGTAAATTGTATCGTGGGTGTGCCAAATAAATCCTTTTGGCTTGCCTTGTTTAGCTCTTTGATAATGTTGCTTATATCAATGTGATTGATAATATTGAGTATCTCCTCTAATAGCCATTTAATGGAATCTAAATCCTCTACATTATCTAAAAACCCACTCATTGCACGAATGAGCGGGAAAGATTTAGGGATAAAGCGTTTTACATTGTATAAATCAATTTCTTTACTACTTTTGTTAGTTGTATCGTTATTGACATTAAGCCTTGCAAGAAAAAGGCTATAAGTAAGCGTTTGAGCGAGACTATCGGCAAACTCTGCGAAGTTTAGTTCTTTATAAAGCTGCTCTTTGAAGGTTTCATAAAGATTTGCGATATGCGAGTTTGCTTGTGAATCTCCCAAAGTATCTTTTAAGATTCTTGTTCTTAAAGCTAGGGCATTGGCAAACTCTAGGGCTGTATTTATAGGCTTTGGTTCGTGGGTGAAAAAGAGTGTAAAGAGCGTGAGGAGTTCTTGGGCTTTAGATTCTAAGCTTTGTTTATTTTTGAGAGTAATTTTGATTTGGCTTAGCTCGCAGATTCTACATTCTTGCACGATATGTGTTTTGCCTTTGGAGTCCTTTTGCACAAGAGCAAAACGCAAATAATCTGTAAGGAGTATATTATCGCTTAAAGAGAGGTATTTTTCAATCTGCGGACTTTGTGCTATGGTATCTAAATCTGCATTTACGCGTTTGTTTTCGATATAGCCTATTGCCAAACCTTGATTTAAAATCATAAAATCAGGTGCACCTCTGCCCTCCTTGTCGTTATTTGGCTCGTGTTTGATGATAAGGGAATTTAAATCTTTGTTTATAGCTCCTAAATGCTCCTTAATGGCATTGAGGAGATTCTCCAAAGCAGTGCGATAGGTATGCTCTTTGTCTGCTGTGCTGATATTTTCTATCGCCTTAAGATAATGTGCTAAAAATTCCAAAGCTATTCCTTAAAAAATTTCAATTATTTAAGGTATTTTATCACTAAAAAGTTACAAAGAAAATAATAACTAAGCCAAAAATCCTAATTGATTTGGTTTTAAAGATTAACAAAACTACCTTAAAATCTCTAAAAGAGAGAGTCTTAGCCTCTTTGTAGAATTTGTGTTTAGATTTTATGCAAGGTATTTTTGGATATTTTTCATAATCCCTTCAATCAAGATTTTTTTGCTTTCCTCATAACCCCACGCATTATGCGGTGTGAGGACAAGCTGATTGGCAATGCTCAAATCCAAAAGGGCATTATTAAGTGCCATAGGTTCTTTTGTAAAGACATCTAAACCCGCATATAAGGGACGTTTTTTAAGCTCACTGGCTAAATCTTCTTCATTGACAATCCCACCTCTACCGACATTAATCAAAATTCCATTATCTTTAATGAATTTAAGATTATTTTTGTTAAGGAGATTTTGCGTTTGGGGATTGAGCGGAGCGTGGATAGAAACTATGGTGCTTGTTTTAAGTAGGGTTTCTAAATCTACTTGCAAATAATCCCCATTAGCATTTTTGCCGCTTGTAGAATAATAGCAAACCTCTGCCCCAAAGGCTTGTGCGAGTTTAGCCACAGCCTTACCAATCGTGCCTAATCCAATAATCCCCCAACGTTTCCCTTCTAAAATCTCTAGCGGATAAGAAAGTTCGGTAAATAAAGGACCTCTAGCATAATCGCCACTTTTGCAATGCCTATCATAAAAGGGCATTTTTGCACTTAATGCCAAAGCCATCATTAAAGTATGCTGGGCGACACTTTTAGTAGAATAGCCTGCAACATTTTTTACTATAATACCAAGTTCCTTAGCAACTTCCAAATCCACATTATTTGTGCCTGTGGCGGTGATACATATGAGTTTCAAATCCTTTAGGGATTTGAGAATATCTGCATCAAGTACGACTTTATTCGTTAAGACAATCTCAAATCCCTTGCAACGCTCCAAAGTCTCCTCTTTTGAAGTGGTAGGGTATTCTACATATTCCCCGATTTTCTCTAGCTTTTCTTTCAAATCGCACTTTCCCATACTCAAAGCGTCTAAAAAAACTATTTTGGGTTGCATTTTGATTCCTTTTGGTTATAATTTCATCTCATATTCTACCCAAAAAAGAGGAAAAAATGCATAATCACTCAAAAATTGTTTCTATTCTTTTAGACGCTCTTCCCTATATTCGTTTTTTTCGTGGTTCAAAGATTGTCATTAAATACGGCGGTGCTGCCCAAATCAACCCTCATCTTAAGGAACAATTTGCGATTGATATTGTGCTTTTATATATGCTTGGGATTTTACCTGTCATTATTCACGGCGGCGGTAAAAGAATCAATGAATTACTCGGGGCTTTGAAAATCCCTAGTGAGTTTGTCAATGGTTTGAGGGTAACAAGCATTGATGCCCTAAAGATTGTCGAAATGGTGCTTAGTGGTGAAATCAACAAAGAAATTACTTCTTTTTTGAATTTTCACGGTGTTAATGCTTTAGGGATAAGTGGGAAAGATGCCTCTTTACTCATAGGTCGCCCAAAAGATAATGGAAAATACGGCTACACCGGAGAGATAATCCAAGCCAAAGGGGAAATTATTAACAACCTTTTAGCACAAAATTTTGTCCCTGTGATTGCACCTATTGCGTGTGGCGAGGAATCCGGACACCCCGGATTTAATATTAATGCTGATAGTGCTGCAAGTGCGATTGCTTCAGCCATTAATGCCAAAAGAGCAATTTTTCTAACCGATACTAAAGGGGTTTTGGATAAAAAAGAAGAAATTATTGAGAGCTTAACCCTCAAAGAAACGCAAAAACTCATCACTGAAGGCGTCATTAGCGGGGGAATGATTCCCAAAGTGGAGGCGTGTTTGGATTGTGTGAATAATGGCGTGGAAAAAGCTCATATTATTGATGGGAGAGTCCCTCACTCTCTACTTTTAGAACTTTTTACAAGCAAGGGCATTGGCACGGAGTTTATCAAGGAATAAAAGCTTTGATTGATAAAATTCCAAGTAAAAGTGTTATCTTGTCGGGAAATTTATTTTTGGGATTTGGGATACAAGGAGTTTGTGTGCAAGATTTAGTTACAAAAAAAGTGAGTAATAAATAATGCGTATTTAGCCCTTGAGGGAGAGTTTATACAATGGATTCAAGGCTACATAGAGCAAAATGGCTTTGAGAGTTTGCAATCCCACTCTCTTATTGCCCTAAGAGAAGCTTTTTTGCACTCTTTAAACTGCTAAGCATATTTATTTTCGCTATTGCAAGAAAATTCGTTAGGATTTTCGTGGCAATCTTTTAAAGGCAATCCAAAAAAGATTGCTTTGGAACTAAAGTTCCTCGCAATGATGATAAGAGAGTCTCTAATGATAATGGGAAATTGCGATGACGCAGTTTATCGCGAGGATTAAGACATTTTTGGAATAATCAACTCATAAGATTTTGCGTAAAATCCTGCATTGTTTGTTTATAATTTGCCTCTCCTTTGTCTTTAAGATTTTGGATTTGTTGCACAAAGGCACTCCCGATAACCACAATCGGCACAATTCCCCTTAAAGCATTAACTTGCTCTTTTGTGCGGATTCCAAATCCCAAAGCCAAAGGTTTAGGGCAATCCTTTTTGACTTTGCTTAAATAAGCAAAAAGCTCGGGGCTAATTTGCGTTTGTTCCCCTGTGATTCCATTCCTTGCGACAACATAAACAAAACTCCCACTTTTAGCTGTGAGTTTTCTAATACGTTTAGGGGAAGTGCAAGGAGCAATTAAGGCAATATTTTCAAGCCCAAATTTTTGTGCCTTTTTAAAAAGCCCCTCATCATTTTGCAAAGATAAATCCGGCACAATCAGCCCAAAAACACCGCAATCCCTCGCTTTATTTAAAAATTTTTCCACACCATAGGCAAACAAAATATTCCCATAAGTCATAATCAAGATTTTGCTTTCTCTCCCTCTCGCGTGTAAATCCTCTTTAAGCTTGTAAATCAGCTCAAAGCCCAAATCCGTGTTAAATCCTCCCCTTAAGCTCTCCTCACAAGCATTAGCAATCACAACACCATCAGCATTAGGGTCAGAAAAAGGAAATTGCACTTCCAAAAAATCCGCACCCCCTAAGCAAATCCCCTTAGCACACTCTAAACTTGCTTCAAAGTTTGGAAAACCCGCTACAATATGCCCCATTAATTGAATCTCTTGCACCTCACACCCCCAAACTCTCAATTTCATTTTTCAAAAAAGCTTTCCATTTTTGCGTTTGAAGCACTTTAGCGGTAATAAAAATATCCTTATCGCCACGTCCAGAAACATTAATGATAATCTTTTTATTTTTTACTTTTTGTGCGATTTTTATCCCTCCTGCTAGAGCGTGGCTTGATTCTAATGCGGCAATAATCCCTTCATTTCTAGCAAAAAATTCTAAAGCCTCTAGAGCTTCTTTATCGCTAGCAAAGAGGAATTTCACACGATGAATATCTCTTAAATGAGCGAGTTGAGGACCAATCCCAGCATAATCCAATCCCGCAGAGATAGAATAAGTCTCACTCAAATTCCCAAATTCATCACTTAAAAAATAACTCTTATACCCTTGGGCAATACCAATATGAGCTTCTTTATTCCCCATTCTAATAGCATTTTTTCCCTCCCCTTTTCCACCAGCTTCAACGCCAAAAAGTTCCACTTGACTTTTTAAAAAGGCACTAAAAAAGCCCATTGCATTGCTCCCACCGCCTACACAAGCAACCATAATATCCGGATTGCCTTTAAAAAATTTCTTGCTTTGAGCTTTGACTTCTTTTCCTATAATGCTTTGAAAATCCCTCACCATATCCGGATAAGGATGAGGACCCAAAACACTTCCCAACACATAAAAAATTTCTTTAGGATTTTTACTCCACTCTCTTAAGGCTTCATTAACCGCATCTTTTAGCGTCTGACTCCCACTCTCCACGCTTACCACTTCTGCTCCCAAAAGCTCCATATTAAAGACATTAGGACGTTGTCTTATAATATCGCGACTCCCCATAAAGATTTTACACGGCATTCCTAGCTTTGCACAAGCCGCACTTACTGCAAGTCCGTGCTGTCCAGCACCTGTTTCAGCGATGATTTGTGTTTTCCCCATTTTTTTAGCCAACAAAACTTGGGCAATGGCATTATTGATTTTATGTGCTCCTGTGTGTGCCATTCCCTCAAACTTTAAATAAATCTGATTTCCTAAGATTTGGCTTGCTTTTTTGGCATAAATTAGAGGCGTTGGGCGTCCAACAAATTCTTTAAGCAGATTTTTAAGTTCCTTGCAAAAAGCCTTAGAATTGCTAAATTTTTTATAGGCTTGTTGCAATTCTTTTAAAGAGGGGTATAAGATTTCAGGCACATAACAACCCCCAAAAGCAATTTTATCGGCTTTATCCTTACCAAAAAAACCTTTTTTGGAAGTCAAAAATATTTTTGGTGTGGGCTTATTTTTTGTTGATTTTTTAATCTTTTGATTTTGAATTTCAGTGTTTTTTGACTCTAAGATTTGGTTACTTTCTTGCATTTTAATTATCCTTTTTCTAAAAACTTAAGAAAAAATTATATTGCAACTTTACATAAAATTTTATAAAACTCATTGTATAATCCCTATTATAAAATTTACCAAAGTTTTAAGGATTAAAAGCGTGTTTGATTTTTTATCTAAAACCAAAGCAAAAACCTACCCTGCTCAAATTGTTGCTACCAAAATCCCTGCTTCTAAACTCACGCCTTTAATGGTTTGTGAGGCTTTTAAAGCTCCTGTCTTATTAGAATCTGCCTTTTTAAAAACAGGCAAGGGACGCTTTTCAATCTTGGTTTTACAAAAAGCCTTTTGTCTTATTAAAGAAAACACAAAACAAAAAAATGGGGATTATTTTCTTTTATGCGAGGACAAAAAAATCTCTCTTAAAACGCTCAAAAAAATCGGTAATACTACTATTTCTAAAGATTCTAAATTCCTTGATTTTCTTGATGCGTTTAGGAATCTTGCACCTAGGCTTGATTTGCTTGGCGAAAACCTCAAAGCCGAGCTTAGCACACTCCCAATACCTTTGGGCGGTGTGGGGTATTTAGGATTTGAGTTTTTTAGCGAGATTGAAGAAATCACTTTTAGCAAACCTAAACTCTATGATTGCTATGATAATGCCTTTATTTTTGGAAGTGATTTTATTATTTTTGACCATTTTTATGAATCTTTATACGCTATTAGTATAAGTTATGAAAACGAACAAACCTATTGTGATGTAAAAAAACGCAATCAAGCCATTTTAAACCAACTCAAATCTCTTAAACCCTCCACCAAAAAATCCCAAAAAATCACCTCAACTCCCCTTTGTGATGGCAAAAAAGCCCAATATACCAAAATGGTTAAAATCCTAAAAAAAGAAATCTATAAAGGCAATCTCTTACAATGTGTCCCTAGTCGGAGTTTTCAGATTAAAAGCAATCTCCCGCCACTTTTAGCTTATAGCAATCTACGCACTGCAAATCCTAGCCCTTATATGTATTTCTATGATTTTGGGCATTTTCACATCATCGGAGCATCACCTGAAGCCCTTATTAAAGTAGAAACACCCCCAAACTCTACCCTCTCTACCCTCACTCTCCGCCCGATTGCAGGGACTCGCAAAAGAGGAAAAACACAAGTGCAAGATTTGCGTTTAGAAGAAGAGCTTAAAAATAGTGAAAAAGAAAATGCTGAACACCTAATGCTTTTAGATTTGGGACGCAATGATGTTGGCAAGGTTGCAAAAAGTGGGAGTGTGCAAGTTACTCAACAATGTGTGATTGAAAAATACGCAAGAGTAATGCATTTAGTCTCTGAAGTTAAAGGTATAATGGATTTAAAATCTCACTCCAAACAAGAAGCCTTGCTTGCTGCCTTTCCTGCGGGAACTATCAGCGGTGCCCCTAAAATCCAAGCTATTAAAACCATAGAATCCCTAGAACCTCACGCTAGAGGGATTTATTCAGGGGCAGTAGGGTATTTTGATAGGGAAAATGATATGAATTTTGCAATCGCTATCCGAACGGCTGTGTTTCAAAAAGGAGTTTATTATTTACAAGCAGGGGGTGGAATCGTCTATGACAGCCTTGAGGAAGAGGAATACCTTGAAACTCAAAATAAAATGCAATCACTAATTGATGCCATTATGGGAGAAGAAATCCAAAAAGGAAGAGTGCAATGATTGTCCTTATTGATAATTACGATTCTTTTACTTATAATATCTATCAAGCTCTAAGTCAATTCAACTTCCCTATTGTTGTTTTAAGAAATGATAAAACAAGCCTTGAGGAAATCAAAGCCCTAAATCCTAGCTATATTATTATCGGTCCTGGTCCTAAAAGCCCAAAAGAAGCGGGACTTAGCATAGAGATTGTGAAAGCCTTTAAGGGTATTTATCCCATTTTAGGGATTTGTCTTGGGCATCAAGCAATCTTAGCAGCATTTGGTTGCAAGATTGTTAATGCCAAACATATCATTCACGGCAAGATTGAACCTCTGCTTCATAATGGCAAAGGGATATTCCGCCACATTAGCCCCAAAACTCCCATTGTCCGCTATCATTCCTTAGTAGGCAAACGCGATGAAATTCCTGATTGCTTTTTAGTGAGTGCTAAATCTGAAGATGGCGAGGTAATGGCGATAGAACACAAAAATTATCATTTAGTAGGGTTGCAATTTCACCCCGAATCTATCGGCACAAAAGAAGGGATAAAAATGCTCCTTAACTTTTTGCATTACACGCGTGAGCTAATCCCTATCAAAGACTATCTCAAAAAATTACTCACACTAGAATCTTTGAATTTTCAAGAAAGTTACAATCTAATGGACGAACTTACAGAGGGAAACCTAACTGATGCTCAAATAGGGAGTATGCTTACAAGTCTTGCTATTAAAGGGGTTGATGAATACGAATTAGCGGGGTTTGCGAGTGTTCTTAAGAAAAAAGCGATTGCTTTCTCACTCCCCTTTGATACGCCAATTTTATTTGATATGGTAGGGACAGGCGGGAGCAGTGCAAAGACTTTTAATGTTTCAACCACTTCAGCTTTATTACTTGCTACTTATGCTAGAAAACACAATTTTAGCATTATCAAGCACGGAAACAAAGCGATTACTTCCCAAAGCGGCTCGGCTGATTTGCTTAATGCTTTAGGGATTAATGCAAATATGGATATTATTAATGCCAAAGCGATTTATAAAAAGCTCAAAATCACCTTTCTTTTTGCCCAAAAATTCCACTCTGCAATGCGTTTTGCCGCACCTGCAAGGTCAAGCTTAGGATTTAAAACCGCCTTCAATCTTATTGGTCCCCTAAGTAATCCTGCTCCTGTTACTCATCAACTTATTGGCGTGTTTGATAAATCTTATACCGAAATTATGGCAAAAGCCCTTGCGATTCTTGGTGTTAAGCGGGCTATGGTTGTAAGCGGACTTGATGGCTATGATGAAATCTCACTTTGTGCCCCCACACAAATTACCGAACTTAAAAATGGCGAAATCAAAACTTTTGTGTTTAATCCCATTGAACTGGGATTGGATTTTGTCAATCACTCCCTTTTAAAAGGGGGCGATGCCAAAGAAAATGCCCAAATTAGTTTTGATATTTTCAATAACATTCCCTCACCTAAACTTGATTTGGTTGCTTTAAATATGGGGGCTGCCCTTTATGTATGCGAACAAGCTGACTCTCTTAAAGAGGGCTTTTATCTTGCTAAAAAAATCATTGCCAAAAAGGAAGTTTTTGCTCTTATTGAGGAATTTAAAACCCTAAGCCAACAAAGAATTTCTTATGCCAACTAAAATCCCCACCATTCTTACCGAGATTCTTGAGAAAAAAGCCAAAGAACCTATTAATCCTAATCTCAAACGCTCTTTTCCTCTAACCCCACCTAATCTTGAGATTTTCCCTTTTATCCTTGCTGAAATCAAACGTGCAAGTCCTTCTGCGGGTAATATTAGCACAATCCCAAACCCCACAGAACTTGCTCAAAGCTACCTAGAAGGTGGAGCAAACGCTGTCTCTGTGCTGTGTGAGACAAACTATTTTAAAGGAAGCCTAGAGGATTTAAGTGCGATTAAAAAAGCAAATCCTACCCTTAGTCTTTTGCGTAAGGATTTTCTCACACAAATCCAACAAATTCAAGAATCTTACGGCATAGGAGCTGATTTAGTTTTACTCATCGCTGCTGTTTTTAGCAATGGGGAAAATGGCGGATTCCAAGCCCTCCAAAATCTCTATCAAAAAGCCCTAGATTTAGGACTAACCCCACTAATAGAAGTGCATAATACAGAGGAGATTCTTTTTATTACCCCACTTAAAGCAAAATTTATCGGCATTAACTCACGCAATCTCCACACTTTTAAAATTGACAAAATCGCTGCTTTAAATCTCTTTGGAACACTTAAAATCTACAATCCTCAAAGTAAGATTTTGTTTGAATCCTCGATTGAAAATAGCTTTGATGGCTTTGTGGTTGGCAATGTTGGTTTTGATGGCATTTTGTGTGGGAGTTATCTTGTGAGAGATTCTAACCCCACTTTAGCTTTGCAAAATCTTAGAGCCGCTCTACTTAGCGGTGCTAAAGCCTCGCCTTTTTATCGGCATTTTTTTAAACTCTTAACGCATTCTTTAGGGGTTATAAAAATTTGTGGAATGACAAACCTAGAAAATATGCTAATGTGTGCCAATAAGCTTACGCAAACTTTGGAGGATAAATACCCTAAAGATTTCGAAAAAATTGCCGCTTTAGGATTTATTCTAGTAAAAAAATCTAAACGTTTTCTCTCTACTCAAGAAATTACAATCCTTACTCAAGCTTTACAAGAAAAATTCCCTAAAATCCTAAGAATTGGCGTTGTAAGTGATGATGAAGAAGAGATGCAAGAAGCTCTTAAACTTATTAAGAGTGGCAATCTTGACGCCCTTCAGCTACACGGAAGCTCTAAAATATCTTTTGGTAACCAAAACCTAAAAGAAGCACATTTTGCCTTTTATCAGGTCCAAAATATCGCTCAAACAAGCGATTTGAAGCCCTATATTAGCCCTTTTGTACTTTTGGATTCCAAAAGCACTTTGGGAGGCGGTAGCGGGGAAAATATCCCCTATGAAACCCTAAGTGAGCTTAAAGAAAAGCTTAATTATTTATGTGTTGCTGGAGGAGTAGGGATTAATAACCTCCAAAAATTATTGCAATGTGGGGCAAAAATGCTTGATGTTAATTCTTCGCTAGAATCGCAAGCGGGAATCAAAGATGAAAGCAAACTGCAAGATTTCTTACAAGCTTTTTGCAAATGTAAGCAATAAGTCTCATCGCAAGAGGCTATCATTTCGCAATAGAAAGGTAGGAAACTGCAATGATAAAAAGCTTTGTTTGGGACAGTTAGGCTCTTTATTTGTAAGTTAAAATCTACAAACCCTAAAGAGTCTTTTAAAATCAACAAATAAAAATAAATATTTTTAATAATACATATCGTATTTTATAAATATTTTTGCTATAATTTTGAGAATTAACAATTTTCAAGGAAATTTGGTCAATGAATGCTTATAGTATCCCTGATTCTGTTTTAACACAAGATTTTAACTTTTTTCAAAAAAGTTGGGAAGATTTTAAAAAGGGCAAAATCGATGAAGCCACATTTAAGGCTATTCGTGTGCCTTATGGAATTTACGAGCAAAGAGAAAAAAATACCTATATGGTAAGAATTAAAACTAATGGTGGGCAAATCACGCCAAAGCAGCTTTTGGGACTCTCCACACTTGCAAAAAAATATGCTAATTCCTCCCTTCACACTACCACAAGGGGAGGGATTCAGCTTCATTATGTCGCTTTTGAAAATCTCTGCCTTGTTACGCAAGAACTCCATAAACTTGGTTTGAGTGGTCGTGGAGGCGGAGGAAATACGGTGCGAGGTATTGTTGCTGACCCGCTCTCGGGTGTGGCTCAAGATGATTGCTTTGATGTGCAACCTTATGCTAATGCCATTACCACTAAAATGCTAGGATTGAAAGATTCCTTTAACCTGCCACGTAAATTCAAAATTGCTTTTTCAAGCTCAAAGGCTGATAGAGCGATTGCGACGCTTACAGATGTTGGGTTTATCGCCACCAAAAAAGGTAGAAAAAGAGGATTTATCGTCTATATCGCTGGGGGAATGGGCTCAAAAAGCCGTTTGGGGCATAAATACCTAGATTTTTTGCCTGATAATGAGTGCTTTTTGCTCGCCCAAGCCATTAAACAAGTTTTTGACAAATACGGAAATCGCGAAAACAAGCATTCTGCAAGGCTTAGATTTTTAGCCGATAAAATCGGAATTGAGGCTTTAAGCGAGCTTATTACCCAAGAAATACAAAAGGTTAAAGAAACGCTTGATTGGGAGATTAAAATCCCTAATGAAACCCTAAAACTCCCAACATTACAAGCACAAGTTCTACCCAAAAGGAATCCTACCCAAAAATTATGGTGGAATCGTTTTGTAAGAAAACAAAAACAAAAGGGTTATTATTATGTTAAAATTCCCCTTTCACTTGGTGATATTCCCTATAATAGTGCTGCAAAACTAGCAAAAGCCCTTGCAAACAATCCTAATGCCTCACTTGTTTTTGCTTCTAATCAAAATTTATATTTAAGAAATCTTACCCCAAAAGAACTTTTAGGGCTTCATTCCATTTTATTAGAATTTTCACCCCAAAGCAAACTTGCTCCACTTTTTGGTGATATGGTAGCTTGCACAGGGGCGGCAACTTGCCAACTCGGTATTGCTAGACCGCGTGGAGCAGTTATTGCTATTGAGGAATACCTCACCAAACAAAAGATTAATTTAGATTTGCTTAAAAATTTCAAGATTCAGCTCTCTGGTTGCCCGAATTCTTGCGGTAATCACTTGAGTGCTCATTTAGGATTTTTTGGTAAGATTCAAAGACAAGGCGGTGTGCCTTATCCTGCTTATAATGTTGTTGTTGGTGGAATTGTCAAAGAAGGGCAGACACGCTTTGCTAAAAAAATCACACAAATTGCCGCCTTTTATCTGCCTCAATTTGTTTATGCTGTGCTTAAGCGATTCCTTGAAGTTAAAAAAGAATGGAAAACTTTTGAAAATTGGATAGACAATGGAGGGGAAGCAGAAGTGATTGCTTTGGCTGATTCTTTTAAAACAATTCCTGATTTTAAGGATAACCCTAAACCTTACTATGATTGGAGTAGTGATGAGCTTTTCTCTGTTTCTCTAAAGAAAAATGGTATTGGTGAAGAAAATTAGGAATAAACAATGTCATACACACTTCCTCTAGCACTAACCCCCAAAAAAACCTTGCTTATAGGAGCAGGGGCAGTCGCTAAACAAAAACACCAAATCTTAACTCAAGCTCATTGGGAAACACAAATCCTTGCACAAACAATCCAAGATTCTTATTTTGAGGATTTTCTAGTACAAATCAAAAAAATAGAAGCCCAATCCATTGAGGATTTTAAAGATTATTTAAGTGATTTTGAAGTGATTGTTGATGCCAGTGGCGATAGTGAGCTTGGTAAAATTTTGTGGGAACAAAGAAAAACGCTAGGGTATCTTTTAAATGTTGTGGATAAACCTTGCTTTTGTGATTTTTATTTTGGGGCATTAGTGCGTTATGAAGAAGTGAGTATTCTTGTAAGCTCCAATGGCACAAGCCCGATTCTTGCTCAAAGTATTCGGGATAAAATTGCTGCTTTTCTCCCCAAAACCTTTAGTTCGCTTGCTCAAAAACTCTATCAAATAAGAACAAAGCAAAAAATAAATACACAAGTTAAACAAAAAATCAAACAAGAATGCCAAAAATCTTTAGGGAAAGTGTTTATTATTGGTTGCGGACCCAATCGCTTAGAAAGCCTCACGCTCAAAGCCCTAGAAACACTAGAATGGCTTGATGTTGCCCTATTAGATAATCTCATTGGTAAAGAGATTTGGGATTTTTTAGAAAATCTTGGTGTAGAATGTATCAGTGTAGGCAAACAAAAAGGGAAATCAAGCTTCAAACAAGAAGAAATTAATATTCTAATGCTGAAACTTGCTCAAGAAGGAAAATGCGTTGGTCGTCTTAAAGGTGGAGACCCTACAATCTTTGGTAGAGTATGGGAAGAAGCAAGTTTTCTCCAAAAAAATGGCATTGAAGTTGAAACCCTTAGCGGCTTAAGCTCAAGCCTTAGCGGAGCATTAACAAGTGGAATCACTCCAACTTTACGCGGCATTAGTTCAGGAGTTTTGATTGTTTCAGCACATTTAAGAGAGAATATCTTTCACGCCGAATGGCTTAAGTGGCTCAAAGATTCACCCTACACACTCATTGTGATGATGGCTTATAGCTTTAGTGAAAAAATCCTCAAAGAAGCTAAAAAGCTTGAGATTGACTTGAATTTACCTGCAGCCTTTATCTCTAAAGTGGATTGTGCTGACCAAAAGAATGTGATTGGGACTTTAGGAAATTTAGAAAGAATGGCACAAATTTGTGATAAGCCTGCAATTTTAATCTTAGGGAATGCAGTTAAAAAATCTTTGTGTATGCCCTTTAGGGGGCAAAGAATTATTATTTAAAATCATTATGATAAAGTAAGTTGGCTTGGAGTAGAATTTCAATAGAAATTTTGAATCATTAAAACAAAAGGAGCTTTTATGTTTTACTTTAAAAAATCTAATGTCAAATCCCTAAAAATTGCAAGAATACTAGGGGTATCACTTTTAACTTTGAATCTTGGAGTTGCTGCAGAATATTCTTTACTTAATGTCTCTTATGACCCTACGCGTGAGCTTTATCGGGCTTATAATCAAGAATTTACTGCTTATTATAAAGAAAAAACAGGAGATATTGTCAATATCTCTCAATCTCACGGCGGTTCAGGTGCTCAAGCAAGAAGTGTGATTGATGGGAGTCCTGCTGATGTGGTTACTCTAGCCTTAGCCTATGATATTGATGCGATTGCAAGTAAAGGCAAATTGCCGCAAAATTGGCAGAGCAAGTTTCCTAACGAAAGCACGCCTTATTATTCAACCATTGTTTTTTTGGTTCGCAAAGGCAATCCCAAAAATATTCAAGATTGGAATGATTTAATCCGTGATGATATAAAAGTCGTAACACCTAACCCTAAAACTTCTGGTGGAGCAAGATGGAATCATTTAGCAGCCTATGGTTATGCTTTGCGTAATAACAATAATGATGAGCAAAAAGCTAGGGAATTTCTCCTTAAACTCTACAAAAATGTCCCTGTTTTAGATACAGGTGCTAGAGGCTCAACGAATACTTTTGTGAAACGCAACATTGGTGATGTGCTTTTAGCGTGGGAGAATGAAGCTCATTTGTCATTAGAGCAAATCGGCAGGGATAAGTTTGATATTATTATCCCAAGCCTTAGTATTTTAGCCCAACCTCCCGTAGCAATTGTAGAGGAAACAACGCAAAAACGAGGGACTACGGCTATCGCACAAGAATACCTCACCTATCTTTACTCGCCCAAAGCTCAAGAAATCATTGCCAAAAATTATTATCGCCCAACGCTCAAAGAAGTCGCCGACAAATATCAAGCCACTTTTCCACCACTCAATCTCCTTACAATTAAAGATTTTGGTGGTTGGCAAGAGGCACAAGCTAAACATTTTAGTGATGGTGGCGAATTTGATAAAATCTTTGAAGCAATCAAACGGGAGCGTTAAATGTTACTTCTCAAACAAACCTCGATTTTGCCGGGCTTTAAACTAAGCCTTGGCTTAGGGGTTTCATACCTTAGCTTTTTAGTCATATTGCCTCTTGTAGCACTCATTGGTTTTAGCGTCCAAATGGGTTTAGAGGGATTTATAAAATCAATTTTAGACAAACAAGTATTACTTGCTTTGCGTTTTTCATTTTTAACTGCCCTAGTGGCGACTTTTATTGATTTATTCTTAGGATTTATTGTGGCGTGGAGTCTTGCAAGGTATGAATTTTTTGGGAAAAAGATTTTAGAATCTCTTGTGGATTTG
>JAFLSC010000039.1 GCA_022511145.1 Helicobacter sp. | reverse complement strand
CAATCAAGAACTTGATAAAGCTCGTAATCTGATTTATCAATTAGCAGGGATTCATATGCCTGAAAATAAAAACTCTATCATAGAAAATCGGCTTGAAAAGCTCACTAAAGAGTTAAAATTTGATAATTTTACGAATTTTTTAAATCAGGTTGAAAGCGGGCAGTATAAACAGCAATTTATTAATGCACTAACAACTAATAAGACAGATTTTTTTCGAGAAGGATTTCATTTTTTGGATATGATGGATAGGGTTTTGCCTCGAGAGTTCAAAAAAGAAAAAGGATTAAAAATCTATTGTGCAGCAAGTTCAACGGGTGAAGAGCCTTATTCTATTGCGGCGACTTTGCTTGAGGCACAAAAGATTTATTCCTACACCTTTCCTTTAAGTATTGTTGCAACTGATATTGATACTTCAGTGTTAGAGATTGCAAGAAAGGGAGAATATTTGGTGGATACTTCACTCAATCCCTTACCTGATTGGATTTCTTTGAATGATTATTTTGATATAAAATCTACTGAAGATAACAAAATTGCAATGAATGCTAAAGAAAAATTAAAAAAAATTATTACTTTTGGGCAGCATAATTTATGCAAAGAAAAATACCCTTTTAATAAAAATGAATTTGACATAATTTTTTGTCGTAATGTTTTGATTTATTTTAAGGTGGAAGACCAAAGTAAAATCCTTAACCGACTTTTTTCGCATCTTAAAATTAATGGGACTTTGTATCTTGGGCATTCCGAGAGTATTTTAGATTTGTCTAGCAAAGTGGAACGTTTAGGCAGAAATATTTTTATCAAAAGAATGGATTAGAGACTTTGGAAAGCTATAAAAAACATCACCCCGATTTATTGTTTAAGTCAGCACCTCATACCGGAGAGGGTAAAAAGCTTATTGCCATAGGAGCAAGCACCGGTGGTGTTGATGCGATTGGACAAATTCTGCATTCTCTCCCTAAAGGGTTGCCACCCATTGTGATTACTCAGCATATTCCTGCTGCTTTTTCAGCCTCTTTTGCTAATCGTCTTAATGAAACTACTAATATCCAAATCAAAGAAGTTAATGAAAGAATGCTTTTGCAAAATTCTTGTGCTTATTTGGCTCACGGCGGGACACATTTAGTAGTAGAAAAAAATCTTAATGAATATTATGTCAAACCCCTAAAAGGCGAAAGAATTTCACGGCATATCCCAAGTGTTGATGTTATGTTTAGAAGTGTTAATAATGTTGTGGGAAAAAATGTTTTGGCTATTATTATGACGGGAATGGGTGATGATGGCTGCATTGGTATTAAGGAATTATTCTTAAATGGAGCTTACACTATCGCTCAAGATGAGAAAAGTTGCGTTGTTTTTGGAATGCCTAAACAGGCTATTATACAAGGCTCAATTTGTGAGATTGTCAATCTTAGTGATATTCCTAATAAGATTATACAATTTTCGCAAGGATTATTAAGAAGAATGCGTTGATGTTTTTCCCCACAAGAAGAATTCAAAATAGCATAGGGATTAAAGGCTCTACTTTTGTGTCTTTTTTGATTTGTGCAAAAGATTTTAGAGCTTCATTAGAGGAAATAAAAGGAAATCATCGCAAGGCAGACCATTTTGTTATTGCAAGACGTTTTATGGATGAGCAATGGCAGGTTAGAGAATCTTTTAGCGATGATGGTGAGCCTAGAGGAACTTCAGGAATGCCGACTTTAAAAGTAATGCAAGGTTATGATTTAATCGAGTGCGGAATTTTAACAGTGCGTTATTTTGGAGGAACTTTGCTAGGGACAGGAGGGCTATCCCGAGCTTATACTAAAGCAGCCCAAGAAGTTATCGAAGTTGCCAAAAGAAATAATGCTTTAGAAGTTTATAATCCTAGACATCTTAAATCCTATTTTGTAGCTTTTTCTCAAGTTGGGCAGATTGAAAATTTATGCCATAAGTTAGAAATAGAGATTGTGAGGAGTGATTTTGAGGAAAGAGGTATGGCAATAGATATTTTAGCCACAAGAGATTTATTAGAGCAGTTTGATAGGGAATGGGCGAGCTTACAACACAAGGCGTAAAGATTCTATATTGGATAAAGGAATCTCAAAAATGCCGCTCTAAAGAATGTATCGAAAATACTTTACTCCAAAGAAAAGGATATTTAGAAACGATTGATGAATGAAAAATCAAGTTTTATTTGAAAATTGCAGAGAATGGGTAAAACAAAGATTTAGAGTTTTGATTGATTTATTAAAATAAAATTTGCTTTTTAGTATAATCTTTTCCAAATTAAAATTAATACTAAAGTGCGATAGGAGAGAATTAATAAGCATTACTCTCCCTCTCAATGATGATTTTGTAAAAGAAGTCTTAGCCAAAGTGGTTTAAACAAAGCAGTAAGAGCATTTTTTCAATCTCGCTTTGGGAGTGTGTTTGTATCTGTGGAGATTGAGTTTGAGTGGTATTATTCAGAGGTAACCCCCTCTGAAGATAAAACATTAAAAGGATTTCAACGCATTCTCCCAAAGATTTTCTCCTAAAAAGAAATTTTGAGCCTCATCACTCATTTGTTGTCGTTTTTGTTGAGATTTTATACTCTCTAGGGCATTGCGGATTTGAGAGGGGAGGTTAGAGGTAATATCAAAAAATTGCAAAATATCTTTGGCATAACCCTCTAAATTAAAGCGTTGATTTTGGGCGGTTTCTAGGGCGATACAAGGCACACCACAGGCTAAAAGTTCCCCTAGAGTTTGTCCTCCTGCACAAAGAGCAATATCGACTTTTTGCATTAGACTTTGCATTTCTTGGGGGGAGAGTTTCTCGTATCTTTGAGTTTGCTCCCCTAAATTTAAGTCTTTGGGATAGGTATAATGGAGTTTCAAATCAGGATAGTTTTTTAAAAGCATAGCCAAAAGTTTAGGCATTAGATTGCAAATATCCTCTCCACCTAAAGTAACCAAAACATCACTAATATGCTCTTTAATACACTTTTTTTGTCGCAATGATTTTAAAAAAGGTTCTTGCAAAAGAGGATAGCCTCTACCAATCCAAAGTTTGTGATGAGGGTATTTTAAAGAATAAGCTTTCAAATCCGCACCAAAGGCATTATTAAGTAAGATTGAGGGAGGATAGGGGAGTCTCAAAGTGTCATCAAAGAAAAGACAATTTGGAGCGTATTGTGTAGCTAAAACATAAGAATCTAGCCCCAAAACATAAGAATCAATCACAATAAGAAAGCTTGGTTGCAAATTCTCTTGCAAAGTGGCACTATCAAAAAGCTGCACTCTAAAGTGATATTGTTCTAAAAGATAAGCAAGGGCACAGCAACGGCTGAAGTGTCCTAAGCCGACTCCTAATTTCCCATCAGCAAAAATTAAAGCACTATTTTGCATAGATTTTTTGGAGATTTTGGAGTTTGCTTGAGGCATTACCTAAAAGCATATCAGCAAGAATCCACGCTAGCATTGCCTCGCAAACTATGCTTCCGCGAATGGCAATACAAGGGTCGTGTCTCCCTTTGATTTCACAAATCACAGCTTCTTTATCGGTAGTAAGCGTATTTTGAGGTAGAAAAATGCTAGGCGTTGGCTTAAAATGTACCTTGATAATGATTTCCTCTCCATTGCTGATTCCGCCTAGAATCCCGCCACTATGATTGCTTGCAAAACCGCTAGGATTGAGAGCGTCATTGTGCATAGAGCCTTTAAATTTAGAGCATTCAACGCCACTTCCTATTTCTACGGCTTTGACGCCATTTAAGCCCATCATCGCCTCACCAATAGCACCATCAAGCTTATTATAGAGTGGCTCACCTAGTCCGATTGGCACATTAATGGCATTTACAAGGGCAATCCCACCCAAACTATCGTGTGCGTTTCTTGCCTCTAAGATTGCTTGTTGCTGAGCTTTTTCAAGATTTTTATCTAAAGCAAAGATTTCACTCTCCCTAGCGTAAGTAAAATCAATATTTTGAGCATTAATGCCACCAATCCCATAAATTCCACTTTGAACTTCAATCCCAAATTCCCTCAAAAGCAGTTTTGCAATCGCACCTGCTGCCACCCTCGCAGTAGTTTCTCTCGCACTTGCTCTACCTCCGCCACGATAATCGCGTATGCCATATTTGTGAAAGTAAGTAAAATCAGCGTGTCCGGGGCGAAAAAGATTTTTGATATTAGCATAATCGCTGCTTTTATTGGCACTATTGGCGATAAAAAATCCAAGCGGTGTGCCTGTTGTCTCTCCTTCAAAAATCCCACTTAGGATTTTAACTTCATCGGCTTCTTTGCGTTGGGTTGTGTAGAGATTTTTACCGCCTTGTCGCCTTTGCATTTCAGATTGGATAAAATCCTCATCAATCTTTAATCCCGCAGGTATTCCATCAATAACGCCACCGATTCCTTTTCCGTGGCTTTCACCAAAAGTCGTTAAGCACAAATATTTTCCAAAAGTATTCATTGTTTTCCTTGTTTATCGTTTTCTTTGAGTATGTTTAAGGCAATTTTAGCAGCATTTTGTTGGGCTTCCTTTTTGCTTTTACCGCTGGCTGTTGCGTATTCTTTATCAAGGATTGAAATCCCCACAAAAAATTCTTTGTTATGGTCAGGTCCCCTACAATCAAGCACAATGTATTGAGGTGTTACGCCAAATAGGGATTGGGAGAGTTCTTGTAAAGCGGTTTTGTAATCACTAAAAAGGCTCTTAGGGTCGATATTTTCATACACTTGAGGGATTAAAGAGTAAAAAAGATTTTGGGTAGTTTCTAAACCGCTTTCTAAGTAAATCGCACCGATAATAGCTTCAAAGGCATTAGAAAGGATAGAGTCTTTATCTCTTCCCTTGTTTTGCTCCTCTGAAGGTGAAATATAGAGGTATTTTCCTATCTCTAAAAATCTTGCAACTTTGGCAAAGGCTTTTTCATTTACCATTGAAGCTCGCATTTTTGAGAGTTCGCCCTCGGAGAAATGAGGGAATTTCTTAAACAAAAATTCCCCCACAATAAGGTCTAACACTGCATCACCAAGAAACTCTAGCCGTTCATTGTGAGTGCTTTTTTGTAAGCTTTTGTGTGTAAGGGATTCTTTGAGCAAATCTTTATTTTTAAAATGATAACCAAGCTTGTTTTCAAAATCTTTAAGATTCATAATTACCCCCTTTTTCTTGCTCTTTTTTGATTTTTTGCGCCTCCTCTTTAGCAATCTTATCGCATAATTCATTCTCCGGGTGTCCATTATGCCCTTTAACCCATTGAACATTAATTTTATGGGGTTTGGAGACTTCAAGATAATCTCTCCAAAGTTCAGGATTTTTTACTTTTTTAAAATCTTTTTGAATCCATTGGGGAAGCCATTTTGAAATCCCATTAAGCACATAAGTGGAGTCGCTCACCACCAAAACTTCGCAAGGTTCTTTGAGAGCTTTAAGGCTAAAGATGAGGGCAGAGAGTTCCATTTGGTTATTTGTAACATTTGCTTTATTGCCACTTAGGATTTTTTGATTGTTTTTATAACGCAAAATACCGCACCAACCGCCATATCCGGGATTCCCTAAAGAAGAGCCATCACAAAAAAGAGTAATGTGTTTCATTTTGTTTTTCTTTTAAAATCGGGTGGATTTGCAAATGTAACAATTCTCCACAATAAGGGCAACGTTCAAAAGCTAAAGGAGTATTTCCTTGACAGCTTAAACAATGATATTGAAATTTCAAATCCCCTTTAAAATTGTTGTTTTTCAATAAAAGGCAAAGGGATTCTAGCTCAAAAGTGGATTTTGCGTCCTCACTTAAGGGTAAGTATCCTTTAGCTTGAAAAATATCACACAAAATCTTGGATTGAAAATATTTGTTTTGCACTTCCTCTTTGGGGATATTCCAAAGAATATCCAAAACATTAAGAATCTCTTGAGGAGAGAATTGCTCAAGTCTTTCCCAAAAAATAAAAGGGTGAAAACTCTTAAGATACCCTAAAATCACACGAGAGAGTTGCGGATTTGTCTCCATAAAGACTAAGAGTTTTTTGAGTTTTTTATCTTGAGATTTGGTGCTTGTAATTAAGAGTTTGGATTCTAAATAAGCCTTTTCTTTCTCCATTCCACCTTGAATCTCCTCTAAGCAATCAAGGGCTTCTAGGGCTTGTTTGTATTCGCCTAATTCTTCATAGATTTTAATGAGTTGTTTCAAAATGACAATGTGCCGTGGGTAATGGTGTAAAATCTCTAAAAAAATTTCTTTTGCTCTCAAGGGAAATCCCGCTTTGTAATAAGTATCACCAAGTAATTCAAGAATAGGGATTTTCTCTGATGGACTTTTGAGATAATCAAGCAAGGTAATATAAAGTCGGATTGCTTTTTCGTGGTTGGCACTTTTTTGATACATTTTAGCGATAAAAAGCACAGAGGGGACAGGATTTTGACTTAGGGCAAGGAATTCCCTTGTTTCTTTATCAATCCCCATATGATCAAAGCTTTCAATAAAATGCCGCAAGGAATCTTGTTGCTTTTTGTTGATAAAATAGTCCCAATAATACGCAATAAGACTAATAATGCCGATACAAAAAATCAATGCAATAATGCTAAAAAGAGGGTCGCGATAATCAATAGCTGATAAAAATTCCAAACCTTATCCAAACCTTTTTGTAAAAATTAAGAGTATTATAACAAAATATCTAAGAGGATTCTATTGTAAAATTTTGTAAAATTTCTTTTTTTGTTTATAAGAGGGAAAATTTGATAACTAAAGAAAGTATTGAAGCCTTAAAAAATCAACTGGATATTTTAGAGGTTATTTCGCATTATATTGAGGTTAAAAAGATGGGGGCAACCTATAAGGCAAATTGTCCTTTTCATCAAGAAAAAACCCCTAGTTTTGTGATTAATCAAAGCAAAGGCTATTATCATTGTTTTGGCTGTGGTGTGAGTGGGGATAGTATCACTTTTGTAATGGAGTATGAAAAATTAGGTTACACAGAAGCCTTAGAAAAGCTCGCACAAATGTATAATTTTACTTTACAATACACTAAAAAGATTCAATCTAGGGAGGATTTGAGGATTTTTGATTTTATGAATGAATTTTATCAATCCAAACAAAATGCCAAAGTTTTAGAATACATTAAAAGTCGTGGGATTGATTCGCTAATGCAAGAAAAATTTGAGCTAGGCTTTGCCCCCTCTAATAATGAGATTCTCATCGCTCTAAAAGAACACAATATGAATTTGCAGGAAGCCTTAAATTGCGGAATCTTAGGGGCTGATAATGAAAATGGGGTTAAACGTTATTATGCTCGATTAACGCAGCGTTTAATTTTTCCTATCCGCTCCCCTCAAAATAAAATCATAGGATTTGGTGGCAGGACTTTAGACAATCACCCTGCTAAGTATATTAATTCACCTCAAACTAAATATTTTAATAAATCCCAAATCCTCTATGGTTATCCTCAAGCCAAAGAGCAAATCTATAAAAAAGAGGAAATCATTATCACAGAAGGTTACTTAGATGCGATTATGCTTCATCAAGCAGGATTTACTAATGCCGTAGCGACACTGGGAACAGCTTTGACAAAAGAGCATTTACCGCTTATTAGCAAGGGTAATCCTAAAGTGATTATCGCCTATGATGGCGATGAAGCAGGAATGAATGCTGCTTTCAAAGCCGCTATACTCTTAGCTTTAGCCCATAAAGAAGGGGGAGTGGTAATTTTTGAGGGAGGAGCAGACCCAGCAGATATGGTAAAAAGGGGCGAAATTGCTTTTCTTAAAGCCTTATTTAATGCCCCTATTCCTCTGATTGATTATGTTTTGCAAAGCATTGCTAAAAAATATGATTTATCTAATCCCCTTAAAAAAGAGGAATGCCTTAAGGAATCCTTAGACTTTTTATCTCAACTCTCTAGTGTGATTCAAGAGGAATATCGCCTTAAACTCGCTTTGGCTTTAAAAATCCCCGCTCATCTTATCAAAGTAAAATCCCCCAAAAATATTTCCAAAATCCCCACAGAAGCTCAAAATATTCCAAAAACACTTGTGAGTAGCGATGATTTTTATGCCCTTTCAGAAAAAATTATTATTAAAAGTGTTTTGGAGGATTCAAGTTTGTTTCATTTTGTAATGGATTTTATGGAAGCTTCTATGTTTATCTCCCAAAGACGTGCTTTTGAGAAATTACTTAAAGGGGAGTTAGAGGATTCCGAACTCATTGGGATTTTGCTTGATGATAAAATTAAAGCACAAAATAAAGAGCAATTAAAGCAACAAATGATTATGATTTTATATCATCATTATGATGAAAAAAGAGTATTACTAAGCAGAGATGAGAGATTATCTCTCAAAGAAAAATCGTTTTTACTCCGAAAATACCAACATTATTTAGAAACTTTAAAAAAAGGAGATTTGATTATTTATGAAAGCTTTGGCACTTTTTAGTGGCGGATTAGATAGCCTTTTGGCTATTAAAATTATTAAAGATATGGGGATTGAGGTTTTAGCCTTGCATTTTAATATTGGCTTTATTAGCAAAAAGGATAAAACGCAGAGATTAGAGGAGATATTAAGCCAAATTGATGTGCCATTAAGGGTGCTTGATATTCGTCAGCAATTTTTTAGCGAGGTGCTTTTTAAGCCACAATATGGGTATGGAAAGTATTTTAATCCCTGCATTGATTGCCACGCTAATATGTTTTCTCACGCTTTAGGAATGCTTGAGAGTGAGGGGGCAAGCTTTGTTATTAGCGGGGAAGTTTTAGGGCAACGTCCCAAATCTCAAAGAGCAGAGGCTTTAGGGCAGGTAGAAAAACTTTGTGAAGGTAATGGGCTTATTGTGCGTCCTTTGAGTGCTAAATTACTCCCCCCAACTCTTCCTGAAACAAAGGGTTGGATTGATAGGGAAAAATTACTTGACATTCACGGGAGAAGCCGAGAAATGCAGCTTAAACTCATCAAAGATTATGGGATTAAAGAATATGCAAATCCGGGTGGAGGTTGTTTGCTAACTGATACTTCTATTGCTCATAAACTCAAAGATTTGCAATCGCATCGCGAAGTAGTTTTTGAGGATATGGAAATGGTAAAATTTGGACGCTATTTTGTATTGCCCGGCGGTGCAAGGTGTGTTATTTCTCGCAATGAAGAAGAAAATGCAAATTTGGATTTTATTCACCCTAAAATGAATAAAATTGAGCTAGTAAATTGTGTTGGTCCTTTAGGTTTGGTTGAAAAAGAAAGCAATCAAGAGGATAAGGAATTAGCCATTGCTTTGACTTTGCTTTATGGGAAAACTCAAAAAGAACAGCATTACCAAGTGCGTTTTGAAGGAGCAATTTTAGAGCGAATGCCTTATAGCAGCAAAGAAGAAGCAAAACAATATTTATTGCAAAATCAAGGTGCGTAAGACCAAGAAAAGGAGATAAAATGGAATTTAAAGAAGCTATCAAAGAGCGTTATTCTTGTCGGAATTATAATGCAAAAACTTTGGATAAAAAAGTTTTAGATGAGGTTTTAGAGGCGGGTCGTCTCTCGCCGAGTTCATTAGGGTTGGAGACTTGGAAATTTGTTGTAATTAGGGACACTAAAAGAAAAGCAGAGATTAGTAAGATTGCAAACAATCAAGCTCAAGTAGCACAATGTGCCGCTATTATCGCTGTTCTAGCAAGATTAGATTTTGTGGAATATTTTGAATCTAAGCTTAGAAAAAGAAAGATGAGCGAAGCAGAAATCCAAGCACGATTATCTTATCGCTCTTTTCTTGAAAAGATGAATCCTCAAGAAAAAATTGCTTATGCTAGGGAGCAATGCTTTTTGGCTTTAGGCAATCTTGCAAATTGTGCAGCGAGTTTAGGCGTGCGTTCTTGTATCATCGGTGGAATGGATAATGCTAAGCTTGATGAATACCTTAAACTTGATACTTCAAAATTTAAAAGTGTGGTTTTGCTGACTTTGGGATACAGCGATGAGGCAATCCCACCTAAAGTTCGTTTTGATTTTGATGAGATTGTAGAATATCAAGATTGAAAAATCTAAGTGAAATAATTATTAATTTAAGGTAATATTGCATTTTTTAGTATTAAAATTCCAAAGAATATTGTTAGAGGAGAGATTTATGTTTGGAGATTCTAATAAAGAAAGACTTTTAGCCCAAGAAAATCAGCAATTAAAAGCTAAGATTAAGGAATTAGAAGCAAAGCTTGAAAGTAGCAACCAAAGCAATACTGAAATTCACTCGAAAATCAAAGAATTTGAAAAGCACGAGGAAAAAAACATTGCCTATGAAAAAGTTTTGAAGATGATTACTTCAGCTAATGCAAAGCACTTAAAAATCTTACAAGATGACTTATCAAAATCCATTAATATGCTTAAAGCCTCTAAGGATTCCTCTCAAACTAATTATGAGCAGATTCACACGCTAGAGGGAACTATTAGCGAGTATGTCAGCAGTGTAATGGGGCAGCTCCATTCTTTTAAAGAGACGATTTCTCAAGTTTATCGGGATTTGGATTCTATTGCTAATGTGATTAATCTTATCACTGATGTGAGCGACCAAACTAATCTTTTAGCCCTTAATGCTGCGATTGAAGCAGCAAGAGCTGGGGAACACGGGAGAGGATTTGCAGTTGTGGCTGATGAGGTGCGGAAACTCGCAGAAAGCACACAAAAAGCAACCAAAGAAATTGAAATGAATATCCAAGTTTTGCGTCAAAACTTCTCTGAAGTGCAAACTAACACAGAAGAGATTGTGGGGGAAATGGAAAATGTTAATATAGAAGTCAATAAGTTTTCAGATGTAGCTCAATCATTAGCTGCCATTCGCCACGATTCTACAAGTGTTTTTGATACGGCTTTTGTAGGGCTTATTAAGCTTGACCACTTGCTTTTTAAGATGAATGGTTATAAGGCTTTTGTTGATAAAAATACAGAAGTAAAATTAGCTGACCATAAGAGTTGTCGGCTTGGGAAATGGTATACAGAGGGAGAAGGTAAGCAGCAATTTAGTTGGTTGCCAAGCTATGCTTCACTTGATGCACCTCACGCTGGAGTGCATTATTCTTTTAAAGCCGCATTAGATATATTAGCCACGCAAGGGTTTGATACGCACGGAATGGAGGTAGTTCAAAACTTTAAAAAAGGCGAGGAAGCAAGTGATAAGGTTGTTGAAATACTTGATAAAATTTTAGCAGAAAAAATTACAGAGTTAGATTCACAAGAAGCTCCCGCTCATAACAATGACAATAAATAAATAGTAGATTGTAAGATTTGCAGTTTTAAGCTTTAGGGCAGGATTGCAAGGGGGATTTAAGTATTTGAGAGGAGAGAATATGGGCTTATTATAGAGCAAAATGGGCAAAATGTATATTTGTGGGTGTCATTGCACATCAAAAGACTTACTACTATCGCAAGAAAGACAATATCATCTTAAACAAAGAGCAAATTATTGCTTATTTCACAGAGCTTCATAAAAGCAATAGCACTTTTATTTAAAACTATATTGATTCTATTAATACAAATTAAT
>JAFLSC010000038.1 GCA_022511145.1 Helicobacter sp. | reverse complement strand
AATACCTCCATAAAAATTAATAAAAATGACTGAAATTATAGTCAAAAAACATTAGATTGTCAATAGCTTTAGTGTAAAAATTCATAATATCTTAGTCTAATAGACTAAAGTTATTTTATTTATTTTTACTTAAGATTATAAAATATTGTAGAAAATTTTCAATCTTAATGGTTTTGATAGTTACGATTTAATCATTTACAAAGAAAATAATGACTATACTCTTAGTAATAATTTTAAATCTAAAATGAGGAGTTTTAATGTATTCAAACCGCGTCAATAACCTTTCAGAATCAATCACGATTGCCATTAGCACTTTAGCAAGAAATCTCAAAGCTCAAGGAAAAGATATTTTGTCTTTCTCCGCAGGTGAGCCTGATTTTGATACTCCAAAAGTCATTAAAGAAGCCGCTATTAAAGCACTCAATGAGGGATTTACAAAATATACAGCAGTAGCAGGCATTCCAGAACTACTTCAAGCGATTGCTAATAAACTTAAAAGAGAGAATAACTTGGAATATTCCCCCAAAGAAATTCTTGTAAGTAATGGAGCCAAACACTCTCTCTTTAATGTTTTTCAAGCACTTATTGATAAGGACGATGAAGTGATTATTCCTTCACCCTATTGGGTAACTTATCCCGAACTTGTTACTTATAGCGGAGGGAAAAATATCTTTATCCCAACAACTCAAGAAAATCAATTCAAAATCACACCCCAACAACTCAAAAACGCCCTAACTAGCAAAACTAAAGCCTTAGTGCTTACTACCCCCTCTAATCCAACAGGTATGGTATATTCTAAATCAGAACTTCAAGCCCTTAGTGAAGTTTTAAAAGATACAAAAGTATGGATAATTAGCGATGAAATGTATGAAAAGCTCCTTTATAATGGCTCTTTTGTTTCACCTGCAAGTATTAGCGAAGATATGCTTCAACGCACTATCACAATTAATGGTTTAAGCAAATCCGTGGCAATGACGGGTTGGCGGATTGGTTATCTTGCCACTAAGGATACCAAATTACTAAAATTAATGGATAATCTCCAAAGTCAATGCACCTCAAATATCAATTCTATCACTCAAAAAGCCTCAATCGCAGGCTTAGATGGCAGTGCTGATGAAGATATTGAAAAAATGCGACTTGCTTTTAAAGAGCGTAGAGATTTTGCCGCAGAGCGATTTAATAAAATCAAAGGATTGAGCGTCAGCCTTCCTGATGGAGCTTTTTATTTGTTTATTAACTGCTCACAAATTCAAAAAGACTCAATGCAATTTTGCAAAGATTTATTAGAGAAAGAGGGAATAGCTGTCGTTCCGGGTATTGGATTTGGAATGGACGGATATTTCCGCTTTTCTTTCGCAACGGATTTAAAAACAATAGAGGAAGGTATTAGAAGGATTGAACGATTTTGCCACAATGCTTAACAAACAATTTATTAAGAGTGTGTGCTAAATCTATCCTCTTATTATAGAAGTAACTCTTATTCTATTATTGCAAGGTAAAACTCCCTCGTCATTACGAGGCTTTAAGCCGAAGCAATCTCAAATGAGCAAAAGTAAAAATCATCACAAAAATTTTCGCAAACCATTAAATTTAGGAATACTTTTTGCTTGTCTCTATTTATCTTACCAAAAAGGAATTACAATGAATGTCGATAACACACAAAATTCTATGTGGGGATTGCTTAATCAATCTTATTCGCAAAACACAAACAAGAATAACGATATTTTGGGCTATAACAACTCCTCTGCTACTAAAGAGGCACAAAAAAGCTCAAGTTTAGAGGGAGTGTTTGATTTATTTTCAGGCGAAAATTCCCTACCAACTCTAGAAAATTCCCCTCAAGATAGTTTTGAAATAAGCAACCAACTACAAAAAATCCAAAATCTAGCTGCAAGAACTAATTCTAGCAATTTAGCTAATCTAGGAGAAGAAATGTATCAAAATGGTTTGCTTAATCAAGAAGAAAAAATGGGATTCAACCTACTCTACCAAATGAATCCTACTTTTGATGCTAAAACAAGCCAAAATATCATTAGCAACCTTAACACTAATTATGCTAACTTGCTTGATAATGTGGATAAAAAAGTGCAGATGATGCGTTATTTCGGGGGATTTTAGCTTCCCCTTTTTGCACAAATTTTATTACTTTTTTCTTTGCAAATTCTTTTGTGTCCTCTTTTGCCCTGCTTTTATTCCACTCGCCATCGTAACATTCGCGGCAATCTTTATTATGGCAATTAGCATTAGAGATTGCTTCAGCTTATGCCTCGCAATGACGAAGTAGCAGGTTGCTTTGGAATTATCATTCCTTACAATGACGATAAAGTCGCAATGGTAGATAAAAATCGCACTGAACAAATTGCACTTTTGAAACAAAACCCGCTTCTTTGAGTTTTGTTTCAAATTCTTTGTAAGTTAGTTTTATCATATTTATTTTCTTTATTTATAGTAGGTATGCACTTTCTCTAAAGAACAATTCGTTGAATCACAATCGATATGAAACTGTGTATATTTTTCATTATCCTCTTTAAATTCATCAAGAGTTTCAACATAAAGCGACCCTGAAAATCCTTTAGAATAAGTCTTTTCTTTAAATTTACCAACTTCCCATTCACCCTTCTCTCTTTCTTTTTTGCCAACAACCCTATCAATAAACTCATAACTTAATACTTTTGCATTTGGGTATTTTTCTTTAAGAAGCTTATAAGCTCTCTCCTCCATTTCATTGCTTGGCTTAAATTCATTATCGCTAAAAGTATCAGAGGAACAACCTAAAAATAAACTTCCTGCAACAATTCCACTTAAAAGACAGAGTCCTACACCTTGCTTTGAAATTTTTAATTTCATTTTTTCTCCTTTTGAGGTAAATTAAATTTGAGGTGGAATAATACTATTTTGTAAAAAAAAAGCAAACTTAAAGTAAATTAATTTTATAATTTTAAGATTTTTCAAAAAAGGGTAATTATGGCGAAACATCTAATTGATACGCGAGATTTTAGTAAAGAGGAGATTGAAAATCTTTTAGAACTAGCTCAAACCTTTCTTGGTGGAGAATCTAGGGACTCCCTCAAAGGGCATATTGTGATTACGATTTTTTTTGAAAACTCCACACGCACACTCTCAAGCTTTGAGATTGCCACCAAAAGGCTTGGCGGTAGTGTTGTGAGACTCGATGTTTCGCATAGTTCTACTTCTAAAGGTGAAACCCTCTTTGATACTGCGGCTAATCTTAATGCAATGTCGCCTAGTGCTATTGTCGTGCGACACCAAAACGCAGGTGTGCCTAATATCTTAGCCAAACATATTTCTTGTTCAATCCTTAATGGTGGCGATGGCTCACACGCACACCCTACCCAAGCCTTGCTTGATTTATTGACGCTCAAAAAACATTTAGGAAACCTAGAGGGTAAAAAAATCGCTATTGTTGGGGATATTCGTAACTCTCGCGTTGCTAATAGCAATATTGAGCTACTTGGACGATTTGGAATGGAAGTGATTTTGGTGGGACCGCCACACTTTATCCCTCGCACTAACCTAAGAAGTGTAACTTATCTTAAAGAAGTCATTAATGAAGTTCAAGCTGTGATGAGTCTAAGGACACAAACAGAAAGGCATAATTCACTCATTTATTCAAGCTTAAAGGATTATGCTAGTGATTATTGTATCACTAAAGAGCTTTTTGGGGAACGCGATATTATCCTTTTGCACCCCGGACCTGTGCATAGAAATATTGATATTGATGATGAAATGCTTAAAGACCCGCGTTGTAAGGTGCTAGAGCAAGTAACTAATGGCGTTGCAATCCGAATGGCAGTCCTAGAAACACTCATCACACAAAATCGCAATCCCATTCCTAAAAATTACCCTTATTTTTAATATTTTAATACTTTTATGGAGCTTTGGTTACTCGCGGGCATTGCATTTATGACAGCTTTATGTCCGGGAGCGGATATTTTGTTTGTCCTAAAAAATACATTGCAAGGTGGAGGCAAACAAGGCATTATTAGCTTTTTGGGGATTGCTTCAGGTTGGCTTGTCTTTTTTGCTTTGATTTACTTTGGATTATCCTCTTTTTTAGATAATCTGTTAATTCACACTATTCTAAGCTTTGCGGGTGGATTTTATCTAACTTATCTTGCTTTCAAGCTTTTAAAACCTCAAAAAACTTCTTTGACACAATCGCCACAAAGAGTAAAACTGCTCTATTTTCAAGCTTTGTTTGTCAATCTCTCAAATCCCAAAGCAATTTTATTTTTTACTTTTCTTATTACTCCTTTTATTCAACACAATCTTATAATGAGCTTTATCGTGCTTTCTGCCTCCTTGAGTGCTGCCTTTTTGCTTGTGATTGTTTTAGCTTGTTTTATCAAGCAAAAATGCTATTTCCTGCTTGAGAAAATCGACAAAATTTGTGCGGTTTTGTTCTTTTTCTTTGCATTTTTATTGTTAAAAGAAGGCATAGCGAATTTAATAGTTTTGCTTGATTCTTAACTTCAGATTTGATGAGATTTGATATTGTGAGCTGTTTTGGTTAATTTTAAACCTCAATGTTGATAAAATCAAGCAAAATATATAGCCTTTTATTTTGCTAGATTTTTATTCATTAAAATATGATTTTAAATGCGATAAGTTTGCCATTAGACTTTATCTTTTGTCTTTTTTTCATTAGCCAACATTGCTCTTAAAATCTCATCAGAACTCAAAGGAAAATTCTTAAGTTTATCTAATTCCTTTTTATTTTGTTTATCTTTTAAGGGTTGTTGAATAGGATTTGTTTGCTTTTTATTTTGGTAAAGTTTTTCTTTTTTGGCTAAAAAATTAAGAAATTCCTCAAAAGTATCAATCACTTCAGTATAAGGAATCAGAGAATCAGAAATCGTCATTTTATCATCAATCAAGATAAAAAGTCCCTCAGGCTTAAAATCAAAGCTGATTTTCTTATAAATTGTTTTGTCATAAATCGTAATACAAAGCCCATTGTTTAAGGATTTTTGCAGGGTATCACCTTTGGAAGTGATAGTAAAATCCCCAATTTCTAAGGAATTGCTAAAACCGCCTTTATTTTTAAGATACACCAAAACAACCTGCAAAGCCTCATCAATTTTTTCCTTTTTTACTTTAGTCATAAAACCAAACTTATAAGCCAAAGTAAAAAATTGCCCTAATTGCCTTGAAATAAACATATTCAGGGAAGTATAAGCATACAAATAGCCATAAGAATTTGCTGTCCTTAAAAATTGATTTAATAAGCCCTTATCCTCGTTATTAGGCGGGATAAATCGCAAAAAAAGCTTATCTTGAAATTCTTGACTTTGAGCAAATTCTAAATCCGCTTTCGCCCTCTCTAAAACACTTAATAAATTTTCTTTTTGACTATCAAGCCTTTTTGTTGCTTCCAAAAAACCCTTAATAATATTCAATAAATCCCTAAAATTCTGACTATCAGCTTCCTTTTGATAAATATCAATAAGAAGAGCATAAATCTCTTGTGTAAGATAATGGATTTTTATCTTAAAATCCTCTTCCTTAGGAATTTCCTTGTCGCCCCAAGTTGCTAAGAGCGTATTCATCGCTTCTATGGCTTCGTTAGCATAATGCGGATTTTCTTGTGCTAAAAAATCATACAAAGCGATTTCTTGGTGTTGGAGCAAATTTGTGATTTTTGTCCTAATATCTTTAATATCTTTGGGTATAATGTTGGGGTGATTTGAAATATTTGCCATTACTCTGCTTTCTCTAAAATTCCAAAAAGACAAGCAAAAAAGATTCCATAAATAACAAATTATAAAAAAATTTATAAAAAATATTAAATTATTTATCTTTATTTTAAATTTTAAAAATTATTATTAAATATATTCAAAGATTATTGATTTTTAACTTTTATAATTTTTCATTAATTTTTTACCAAACAATCCCTTAGGCATCATTGCAAGAAAAAATTTTATTTTCGCAGCAATCTCTAATTTAGCTTATTATAACCATACTTTGCTTTGGATTTTGGAGTTATTGTTTGTAAGGTGTTATAGCTAAAATTTACAACTTTAAAAACAAAATTTTAGACTTATTTTAAATTTTGGGATATAGCTTAAGCTAAACTTGGTTATAATTGAAATGTCAAAATTTTTCGTTTAGGAGTAGAGTATGAGTTTGAATAAAAACATCGTGTTTTTTGAAGCTATTGGTGGTAGTGATAAAGGTAAAGATGGGCATAGAAAAGATACTGTGCCAATGATGGATTATCTTAAAAAATTAGGCTGGAATGCAGAAGTAGTCTTTTTCACTGATGAAATTCTTAAAGATGAAAAGAAAAAAAATGAGATTTACGAATATGTCAAAAGCAAAGCTGATGCGTATGTTTCACGCGTGAATCCGGGCAATCTCAAAGAAGAAAAACTCTACTTTGATGTATTACGCAAACTTTGTGCTGATGGCGTGATTGGTATGCCTCACCCTGATGCGATGATTGGTTATGGGGCAAAAGACGCCTTAACAAAGCTACGCAATACCGAGCTTGTGCCTACAGATACTTTGGCATATTATGATCCTGCAGAGGCTCAAAGAATTGGGGTAAAATGGGAAGCAGGTGGTGAGCACGACTTCAAAAAGAATTTTCCTAAAACTCTAGCAAAAGGTGAGAGAGTTTTAAAACAAAATCGTGGTTCCACAGGTGAAGGGATTTGGCGTGTGCAAATCAAGGACCCTGATAAATATAAAGGTGTGAGTGAATTACCTCTTGATGCAGAGATTCGCTGCACAGAAGCGGTGGATAATCACGTTGAAATTCGCAAACTCGGTGAATTTATGGATTTTTGCGAAAAATACCTCAAAGGCGACAATGGAATGCTTGTGGATATGACTTTCTTACCGCGTATTAAAGAGGGTGAAATCAGAATCCTTATGCTTTATAAAGACCCTATTTATGTTGTGCACAAAAAACCAGCCGAAGGTGCTGATGCTTTCTCTGCAACACTCTTTAGTGGTGCAAAATATCGCTATGACAAACCTGAACAATGGAGTGAATTAGTAGGCTATTTCCTCAATAACTTGCCTGAAATTAAAACCAAACTTGGAAACTATGATTTACCTCTCATTTGGACAGCGGATTTTATCCTTGATACTGATGAAAAAGGCAAAGACAAATATGTTTTGGGTGAAATTAACTGCTCTTGCGTGGGCTTTACTTCTCCTGCAGAATTCCTTGATAAAACTGCACGTCGCGTAGCAAATACAATTATCAACATTGTAGAAGACAAAAAATCCTAAAAGGTTTTTCCTTTTGGGATTTCCTAAATCTCACTTTAAACTTCAAAATTATTTAATAATATAGAGTAACTTAATATTGCAAAGATATTTATAAATAAAAGCTCTTAAACCTATAAAACTCACATAGTTAATAACTTTTAAAAACAAAAAAAGCAGTAATAAAATTTTGCAGGAAATAATGGGGTGGGCGATGGGGATCGAACCCACGACCCTCAGGACCACAATCTGATGCTCTAACCAACTGAGCTACGCCCACCAAAAATGGTCGGGGCGAAAGGATTCGAACCTTCGACCCCTTGGTCCCAAACCAAGTGCGCTAACCAGACTGCGCCACACCCCGACTAAAAAAGAATTAAAATTATAGTCTTTTGAATCCTTTTTGTCAAGCTAAACAAAGCTAAATCCCCTATTCACACCTTCTCAACAAAATCACTTAAAATTGTTTTTAAAAGCCCCCCAAAATTGATTTTAAGCTTAGTGTCTTTAGAGTCTTTTTCTACTTCCACAATCCTACCTGCCCCAAAAATCTTATGAATCACGCAATCCCCACGCTTGAAATCACTAGAAACCTCCTTGAAATTCATTGTTACAGGTTTTTTTTGGAGTATGCCACTCTCCCCCAAAAAGCGAGAAGGGAGCAATTCAGAGCGATTGCCACGATAAAATCGGCTATCCACATAGCTTAGATAAAGTTCCTTTTTTGCACGCGTAAAAGCCACATAGCCTAGTCTCCTCTCTTCTTGAATATTGCTATCTTCCCTTATTATCGGGAAAAATCCCTCCTCTAATCCCATCACAAAAAGATAATCAAACTCCAATCCCTTGCTTGAATGCACACTCATACAAGAAACACCCATAATCCCCTTATTTTGATTGCGGATTTCTGTGTCCTCTTGGTCGCTCCTTAAAGCTAATTCATTTAAAAAATCCTCCAAATGAGCTAAGGGGTTTTGTTTCATATATTCCCGATACAAACCAAAAAATTCCTCAATATTACTTACCCTATCAATTTCTTCATTACTTTGAGAAAGTGCCTTACAAAGCCCAATTTTCTCTTCAAAAACTGCCAAAAAATTTAGGCTTGATTTTTGCAGTGAGGCTTGTAAATCCTCCAAAATCCCAAAAAATTCCTTTAAAGTTTGATGAGTTTTTTTACTTAGAGTTTGAATACACTCTGCCTCCCACAGAGGATTTGAAATAAGTTCAAAAACGCTCACTTCTTTAGCTTGAGTTAGATTCTGTAATTTTTCAATGCTTGTTTTTCCAATCCCTCGCCTAGGTTTATTAATGATTCTAAAAAGCGAAAAATCATCATTAAGATTAACAAGCAAACGAAAATAACTCAAAATATCCTTAATCTCGCTCCTTTCATAAAAGCGAATTGCACCCACTAGCGTGTAAGGGATTTGTGCTTTGTTGAATCCTTCTTCAAGAGTGCGTGAGAGGGCATTAAGCCTAAAAAGGATAGCGATATTTTCCCACTCAATGCCCTTTTTGTGTAAGGCTTGAATATGTGCAATGATTTTTTGCACCTCTTCTTGCTCGTTTGAAGCGTGAATAATCTCGACTGCCTTACCCTCTCCCTTTGTACTGATGAGATTTTTTCCTAACCTCTCTTTATTATTAGCAATAAGCCTATTAGCTGCTTCTAAAATAGATTGAGTTGAGCGGTAATTTTCCTCTAATTTAATAATCTTTGCTCCTTTAAAATATTCAGAAAAGTTAAGAATATTATGGATATTAGCACCACGCCAACTATAAATACTTTGGTCATCATCGCCCACCACACAGATATTACTATGCGTTGTGCAAAGCTGTTTGAGTAACAAATATTGAATCTCATTAGTATCTTGGTATTCATCAACCATTAGGTATTGGTATTTTTCACTTACATTTTTAGCGATTTTAGGATTTTCTTGCAAAATTGTTAAAGGCAAAAGTAAAAGGTCATCAAAATCTAAGCGATTTTGGGAGAGCAAGAAATCTTGATATTCTTGATAAAACTTAGCAATTTGTTCATACAAATCATTATGAGCTTCTTTGAGGGCTTGTTGCGGTGTGATTTGAGAATTTTTCATTCTTGAAATTTCACTCATTAAAAGGGGCAAAGGCACAAGCTCTTTGTTAATTTCTTTTAAAATCCGCTTTTGGTCATCACTATCAATAAGGACAAAATCCGCTTTTCGTGAGAGATTAGCAATATAAAGCCGCAAAAATATAAGTCCAAATTTATGAAAAGTGCAAAGTAAAGGCGGATAAATAGTCTTTTCAATAATCTCTAAAGCTCGTCTTTGCATTTCATTAGCAGCTTTATTAGTAAAAGTTAGCGTTAGTGTATTATCAGGGGGAATACCTATTTCATCAATCAAATAAGCCAAACGCGTTGTAATAGTCTTGGTTTTCCCACTCCCTGCCCCTGCTAAAATCAAAAGTGCCCCTTCGGTGTGCTTGATAGCTTCAAGTTGTGCAGGATTGAGCTGTTCTAAAAATTGCGATTGCATATTGTCCTCTTATTTTAAGATTTCATAAAAGAAAGTTTGATGAAAAAAATGATTTTCCTTAAGGTAACAATGCACTTGTTTGGGATTTTTATCGTATTGACTAATAAGATTCCAAAAATCTTTAGAATGATTGAAATATTGAATATGAGCAAGTTCGTGAATAATCACAGAATCAATCAGATGCTTAGGCAAAAGGCTTAATTGCAAACTAAAACAAAGTTGCTTATGGCTTGAGCAACGCCCTAGTGTGCGATAGGATTTTCCGATTTTAAAACCTTGAGGTTCAAGCTGCATTTTGAGGGCAAAAAAAGCCACTCTTTCTTCTAAATATTCATAAAGAGCTTTATAGTAAAATCTACTTAAAGATTTTTTAGAGAGAGAATGCGACTGATAAAGAAAATCTTGCCAAAGGGATTTAATCGTCTCATTATCAAACGCTCTCCATTCCCCAAAAAGATAATAACAATCTGTTTTTAAAAGGCTTTTAAAATCCTCCTGATTAAGAGATTGGTATTGTGTCTGTATCCATTGATGATTTTCTTTGAGAAATTCAAGGCATTTTTTTTGACTCACCTGCTTAGGAGCAGTTAAAACAAGAAGATTTCTGTGCTTAAAAAATAAGCGAAGTCTTGTGTAATTCCTGTTTTTAATCACTTTAAGATTTAAGGCTTCTAGCATTATCAAATCGGTGAAAAGCGGTTAGCTTGAGGGCTTAAGATTTCAATTTTGTATTCAACTTGATGATTTTTCACCCTTTCTTTAAAAAGTCTTTTGGTGCGAGGGATACTTTTAAGATAAAAATACTCAATCCCATAAGCTGTGGCATAATTAATCCAATCATATTCCAAATCAGCGTGCAACAAATGGGTTTGTTCAACAAATTGAGAATCTATCGGGGTAATTGAATTGGCAATAAAAAGATTTTGTCTGTCTTTTTCTTGTGTAATTGAAAGCAAAGAGGGGTTATAATTAATTTGGGGGGAATAAACACCCAAATGCTTAATATCATTATAAGTTAATTGAGAGAGAATCACACTCGAGCTTGTAACGGGAGTATTTAAAAAGATTTTGGCATTTCTTAAAGAGCCACGAACTTTTTTAATCACTTCAGGAAAACGGCTAATGTCTTTAAGGTCAAAAGCGTGGGAATAAATCACTTCATCATTATATTTGGCTACGGACTGATTCATTTGCTGTCCGATAAATCCTGAATCATAAAAGCTCACTGCCGGACTTGCTTTGCCTAGATTAGAGAGCTTTTTAATTTGCTCATCATAAGCAATTCCCCCCCAAGTAATATTAGAAGCAAGAGAATCTGTGATTTGTGAGGCATTCACACTAGGGATAAAAATCTCTATTTGAGGTTGGAGGGCATTAAGATTGTTTGCTCCCTCATAAGTAAGAATCCCAATAGCCTTTTTATAACCCTTAGCCTCAATAATTTGAAGAGTGTTAGCAATGTCTTCTTGTGATTCACTAAGAGTATCAAAAATCTCAAAATTAAAATTCCCTTTTTGATAAAGCAGATAAGAAAGAATCACATTTGCTGTTGAAGTGCTGTAACGTCCGATTGATTTTCGCGGAAAAAATAAAGCAATATTAAATGCCTCTTTCTTGCCCTCTAAATAATAAGGAATTTCAGAAACTTCAGATTGTCCTAATGCCTCATTCATATATTCCAAAATCTTGCTATTTTGGTTGCTTTCATTAATATTAGCTAAGAAGGAAAAAATCATTCCTTCCTCATAATATTTTTTCAAACAACTGCTATTGCAGCTTTCTGTATCCAAATTAATTACCACTTGTGTTGGCACAGGAAGCGGCGAGAGGTATTGTCCGCTTGCTAAAATTATTGAGGGGACAAACAAACTTAAGATTAAAATTCTTAACCATTTATTTTGTTTCATAGTGTTCCTTTAAATGAGACTTTAAGGTTAAAAAATCCTTATGGGCTTGGATTTTGAGATTAGGTTTTTGCAAAAGCTCTAAAAGTGAAAATGTTGGCATTAAAAGATACTCTTTCCACTCCAAGATTTTTCCTCTTACTTTTTCATAAGGTGTCCCATCGCCACTCAAATGAAAATATGCCTCTTTGCCTAAAGCAACGATGATTTTACTTTGTGTGAATTGAAGTTGCTTATAAAAATACCCCAAACAC
>JAFLSC010000037.1 GCA_022511145.1 Helicobacter sp. | reverse complement strand
CTGTTAAATCTCCCTCTTCAACAGCTTTTGCTGTGGCAGCAGCTTGGGTAATGGCAACATTATCTTTTTCGAGTCCTAATTGAATTTGATCAACATTTTTGCTCACCAAAGTAGAGAGTTCTCCAAATTCATCTTTAAAACGATAAGGGCGAAGATTGATGTCTTTAGTTTCGTAATTAAGGTATTTGAAAAAGGCAACGATATTGTGTTTGAGCGATTTAATTCCCCGCATTAAGCCGCTATAAAATAAAAACATTGTAGGGAAGAAAAGAATAACAAAAATTACTGCGGCAATTATAAGTGCAGTAATAATGATATTACCGATATTCAAAGTTAATTTATGCACATCATTGCTAATGTAAGCCTCAAGAGTATCAACATAGACACCCGTTGAAATCCAAATATTATCAGTATTGGGAATTTTTTGTGCGTAACCTACTTTTTCTGCATCAACTAGAGTGCCATCAGGAAGCGGTTTGGTAAAAATAAAATAGACGAATTGCCCTCTACCGCTTTGATTTTGTGAAGTTTTGTAGAGTTCTCGCACATAATATACCCCTTTTTTGTCAGTTGTATCATAGAGGGATTTGCCAATTAAATCTTTACGAGTAGGGTGTGCTACGGGTGTATGTTCCTTATAAGCAAAGTAATAGCCCGAGCTGTCATCTTCAAAGCGGAATTTTTCAATCGCATTAGCAATAATAGCAATTTGCTCCTTTTCATCTAAGCCTTTGATAGTTGCTCCTAAGGATTCTGCAAGAGTATCGGTGGAGAGTTTTATTTTTTGTTCAATTTCTGCTTGCAAAATATCTTTAACATTAAAAGAGATACTCTCTTCAATCTTTGAAACAGATAAAAAGAGTAGAATAATCAAAACCGTATAACTGATAAAAGCTGATAAGACAAAAATAATCGTTTTAACTCTCAAGGGAAGATTTTGATAAAATGACATTTGCTTCTCCTTATTTTCTTTTAAAATTCCCATTTAAGGAATAATAATAAAAAGTAAATAAAAATAAGCTTTATATTTTTAAATGATGATTTTTTGGATTTGAGGGATATGTTGGATTTTGGGACACATTAAATTTTAGATTTGTTTTATTTTTAATTTACTTCGATAATTTTTTCTTTTTTTATCACTTGCGTTTTTAGGATTAAATCGTGCCAAGCTTTTTTATCGACTCTCCAAAGTGGCGAAAGAATCCCAATAACACAAACTCCTGAACATAAAAATAAAAAGAATCGTAAAAGTGCAAAGCTGAAAGTTAGCGGTTTTCCATTTTCTCGTATAATTAATAAATCATAAGCTTTTTTTCCCGGAGTTTGCTTTTTGAATCTTAAAAATAAGGCGACAATAAATCCATAGAGCAAAACCGCTCCTAAAGGTGCCCATAGAGAATCCCTAAAACCTTGTGCATTTCCTATCACCCCATAGGTAAAAAAATATAAAATCGGGGTGTAAATCATAAAAGTATCAATCACTTGGGCTTTTCCTCTCTCCCAAAAGGTCGCCAAGATTTGCGTATCAGAGGACATAGAGGCAATATTAGGATTTTTAGGAGCGAGATTTTGTTTGAGTTTTCTCCATCGCTTTGTTTCCAATCTCTCCCTTTCTTAATTTTAAGTTTTTTAAAACTTAATTACCACGACTTCCGGGCTTAATAGCCACACTGCCTTGTTTGCAAAGCGGACACGATTTCGCATCATAAGTCTCAAAAACAAAATCTTCTAACGCAAACAAAGGGAGATTAGTATCAAGCTTACATTCTTGGGTATCAAAAGTATTAGGACTATTAAAACGATTGCAAATCCCGCGATTTGCTAAAGCAGCAAATCCCACAATCTCTACCCCTAAAGTCCTTAGCACACTAGCAGATTCCATTGCAGAACCCCCAGTAGTGATAATATCCTCACAAACTAAAATCTTTTCTTTAACCTTAACTTCAAAGCCTCTCCGTAAAGTCATTTCACCATTAACGCGTTCAGTGAAAATAAATCTTACCCCCAACGCTCTTGCCAACTCATAACCTGCTAAAATTCCCCCTAAAGCGGGAGAGCAAACACAATCCAAAGAGATTTTTGCCTCCTTGATTTTTTCTGCTAAAGCTTTTGCGAGTTTTTCAGCAGTTTTGGGATTTTCTAAGACTTTAGCAGATTGGAGATAAAAAGGAGAATGCCGCCCGCTACTAAGTAAAAAATGCCCCTCTAATAAGGCATTAGCGTCTTTATAGATTTGAGCAATATCCATTGTCATACTTTAAGTAATTCCGCTTCTTTGTGCTTGGTGAGTTCATCAATTTTTTGAGTGGCATTATCGGTAAATTTTTGAATCTCATCGTGAGCTTTTTTAGATTCATCTTCACTAACTGCTTTGTCTTTTTCAAGCTTTTTGATTTTATCATTAGCATCTTTGCGGATATTTCTAATAGCGATTTTGGCTTTTTCAGCAATATTTCGTGCTTCTTTGGCAGTCTCTTTGCGTTGCTCTGTCGTCATAGGGGGAAAAAAGAGCTTGATAGATTCCCCATCATTGTTGGGATTTACGCCGATGTTTGCCTCTTGGATTGAATGTTCAATTTCTTTGAGGAGCGTTTTCTCCCACGGGACAATAACAATTGTGCTTGCATCTTGGGCAATCACTGAACCTACTTGATTAAGCGGTGTGGGTGTATCATAATAATTAACTTTGATAGAATCTAGGATTGTAATAGAAACTTTTCCGCTCCTTAAAGTCCCAAATTCTTTTCTCATCGCCTCTATGCTTTTTTCCATTGTTTCTTGTGTGTGCTTGTAAATTTCTTGCAAAGCCATTTATTCTCCTTTTGGGGTGCTTTCTGCATTTTGAGGGCTAAGTGGAGCGGGTGGAGCATCAGGCACAGAAATCGGATTTTCCGCAGGATTTGGGATTAAAGGGGCATTTTGTTCTAGTTTTACATTATCTAAAAGAGAGCTTTTAGAATCTTTCATATACAAATGTCCTAAAGCAATGGTGTTAATAACAAACAAAAAACCTAAACCAAAAGTGAGTTTTGCTAAAAATCCCGCAGGACCTTTTGCCCCAAAAAGGCTTTCATTGCTCCCGCTATAAGCACCAAGACCGATACTTGAGCTTTTTTGCATAAGCACAGCAATGGTAATCATCAAAGCAAGGATAAATTGCAAAATCAATAAAAATCCACTCATCTTTGTTCCTTTTTAAAGAAAAAATTGCTGTGATTTTATCAAAAATTATCTTAGATTCCTATTTTAAAAAATTTGAGTTGTTTTAAATCCAAAGCTTTGAGATTGTTATTGTCATTATTGTTTAGAGTAAGGTTTAAAGATTTGGTATTTGGGATATTGCCTTTGAACTCTTGTAATTTTAAAGTCTTAAAGGGGAACTTGGGGTTGCGTGATAAATTTTCAGCCACAACACCCCCACCAAGCATTCCCCCTTAAGTTTTCAATCCTTTTTAAAATACTTGATGTGATTTGCAAATCTTATCTTTACTATAAACCTTTTTTATTCACGATGAGTTCTTTCATACAAAGATAGCTATTTAATGCCCCCAAATACGCTTTAGCCGTTGCCTGTAAAGTATCAATATGCAATCCGTGCCCGATAAGAGCAGGTTTATTAGGGTCAAATTCAACCTTAACAACAACTTTAGCAAGAGCATCTTTCCCTTCACTCACGGCTTCAACTTTGTAATCCTTAAGCACACCATTATAACCACTAATCCTATCAATCGTTTTTAAAATCGCATCAACACTTCCATTTCCAATAGCCGCATCGATTGCCTCTTCGCCCTTTTTCTTGATTCTAAGAGCGGCATAAGGCACACCTCCAGAACAATTTGAAACTTGAACTCCTATAAGTTCAAAGATTTGTGGGACTTTAGTTGTTTCCTCTGTCATAATGGAGCGTATATCCTCATCATAAATCTCTTTTTTCTTATCGCATAATCTCTTAAATCTCTCAAAAGCCCTATCTAGCACTTCTTGTGTGATTTCATTAAAACCCAAACTCTCTAATTTATCTTTAAAAGCCGCTCTTCCACTATGTTTGCCCATCACTAAGCCTGTATTTTTAGGAATCCCTATATCATCAGGACTCATAATCTCATAAGTTTCACGATGTTTTAACATTCCATCTTGATGGATTCCACTTTCGTGTGCAAACGCATTTTTCCCTACAATCGCTTTATTAGGTTGAGGTCTTATACCGGTAATATCCGCCACAAGCTTGCTTGTTGGGTAGATTTCTTGCGTGTTGATTTTTGTATCAAGCCCATTAAAAATATCTTTTCGGGTTTTTAAAATCATCACAATTTCTTCTAATGCTGTATTTCCTGCCCTCTCGCCAAGCCCATTAATGGTGCATTCTACTTGCCTTGCTCCGTTTTGAATACCGCAAATAGAATTTGCCACAGCCAAACCCAAATCATTATGGCAATGCACAGACAAAATCGCACTCTCTCCCACATAAGCTTTCATTTCAGCAATCAAAGCACCCACTTCTTGAGGCAAGCGATAGCCCACCGTATCGGGTAGATTTAAGGTTTTTGCACCCACTTCAATAACCGCTTTAGCAATTTCTTTAAGAAAGCCAATATCGCTACGACAAGCGTCTTCGCAGCTAAATTCCACTTCTTCACAAAAGCTTTTAGCTAATTTAACTGCATTTACTGCCCTTTTAATCACTTCATCAGGCTTCATTTTAAGCTTATATTCCATATGAATCGGGCTTGTAGCAATAAAAGTGTGAATACATTGCAATTTTGCTTTTTGCAAAGCTTTAGCTGCTGTCTCTATATCTTTATCTACGGCTCTTGCAAGTGAGCAAACTCGACTCGTTTTTACCACTTCAGCAATTCTTGAAATGGCTTCAAAATCTCCCGGACTTGAAGCAGCAAAACCCGCTTCAATCACATCAACGCCTAATTTTTCTAACTGCAAAGCGAGTTTGATTTTCTCCTCTGTATTCATTGATGCACCGGGACTTTGTTCCCCATCTCTTAAAGTTGTATCAAAAATTTTTATCGTCTCCATTCTATCTCCTTAATAAAATAACATTATAAATAATAAAATTATAAAATTACAGCGGCAAAAATAATGAAAGTGTCAAGCTATTTTTGTTATGACTATAATGCTTTGTGTAATGCCAATACATTCTCTACCCTTATTTGAAATAATTAAAAATATTAGATTATAAAAATTTTCCTTTAATGCTTATAAAATTTTCGTTTTAATATGTAGTATCCTGCCCTTAAAGGTCCAAAAATGACATACAAAGTTATCAAACAAACAATCATATACACAGGAAATAAAAATAACACCGCCAAAACAATCAATAAGCAAATAAGGATTTTACTAAAACTCATACCCTTAAAATTTATTGTTTTAAAGCTTGGATAACGAATATTGCTAACCATTAAAAGGGCAACCGCTAAACTTCCAAACATCAAGAAATTTGAAATCCAATGGATAGAATCTAGGAGAATTTCAGGGTAATCTTCTGAAATTTTCATCATTAATAAAAGCCAACTGACAATGAAAACAGCAGCCGAAGGGATAGGCAAACCAATAAACACATTAGGTTCATTTTGGCTTGAAGTAACATTAAATCTTGCTAGCCTCACTGCCCCAAGAGTCGTGTATAAGCCACACACCAAAACACCTACTTTTCCGTAATTAAATCCGCTATAAAAAAACAAAATCAAAGCAGGGGCAACACCAAAGGCAACCACATCAGCTAAGGAGTCAAATTCTACGCCAAACTTGCTTGCTGTTCCTGTGAGTCTCGCTACTCTCCCATCTAAACCATCAAAAATTAAGCATAAAAGGATAAGCCAACACGCTAACTCAAAACGTTCAGCATAAGCAAAGATGATACTTAACACGCCCAAATAAATACTGGCACCCGTAAAAAGATTAGGCAAGATATATAAAGGGTCAATTCTCATTAATACCTCATTAACGTAAATACCCCAAAATATCGCTGCCACCACGAATTATATCGCCCACACTTGCTTTAAGTTCAGTCTTTTTGGGCAAATACATCTTCACTCTACCTTGCAAGAAAAATCCAATCCGACTAGCGATTTTAAAAGAAGAATCCTCAAAATATAAGGAATAGCTTGAACTAGAGGGGTAAAGTTCCATTTTGATTTGAGGATTTTTAAGGGATTCTTTGTGTAAATCCTTTTCAAATTTGAGGGTTATTTTTTGAGCAATTTTATCATTCCCGCCTAATAAACCCTTAATATTTTCAAATCTCTTAACATTCCCTTCAAAAGGCATTCTTAAAAGTCCGCAAAAACAGGGCGGTTTTTTAAGTTCAAGATAAATCCACTCCTCTTGACTCTCAATTTGGGTGATTTTAGCATCAAGTGGTGCAATAATAACATCACTAGCGGTATCTTGCGGGATTCGTTCAGGATTGTAATAAAAATAAAGCAAACTTAAGACAACCAAAGTCGCTAAAAAACCTAGACACTCCCAAGAAAAAAACCAACATAAAATTAAAGCCACAATGCCAATCCCTATAGCTTTCCAGCCTTCTCTTGCAATAATTTCAGTGGTTGTTTTCACAAACTCTCCTTTTTAAGCTTCCTCTTTTTCTTCTTCGACTAAACGTGTAGGAAGGTTATGGGCCTCTTCGTATTCGCTAATGATTTCCCGCACCTTTTGCCCATCAATATTTTCTTTATCAAAAAGTTCCTTGACAATATTTTCAATCGCCTCTTTGTAGGTTCGCAGAGATTCCTTAACCGCTTCAAAACGTTCATTTAGGATTCCTTTAATATAGGCGTCCATTTTTTGAGCGACTTCTTCGCTGTATTCTCTTGAGCTGCCAAGTCCTCCATTAAGAAAAACATTGCGTTGCTTCTCTAGCACCATCAAACCCGCAACATCTGTCATTCCATAATAACTTACCATTGCCTTAAGAATATCAGTTGCCCTCTCTAAATCGTTACTTGCTCCCGTTGAAATTTCTCCCAAAAATACATCTTCAGCCGCTCTTCCTGCTAAGAGAACATCAACTTCCGCTAAGAGTTCGTGTTTTTGCATAAGGTATTTATTTTCTTCGGGTGTATTAAGCGTATATCCTAGTGCTGCAAGTCCTCGAGGGATAATAGAAACTTTGGTTACTTTTTTAGCACCTTTAGTAATTTCTGCAATCAAGGCGTGTCCGCTTTCGTGATAGGCGACAATTTTTTTCTCTTTGGGAGAGATTCTCCGAGATTTTTTCTCTAGCCCCGCAATTCCTCTCTCTACAGCCTCAAGAAAATCACTTTGTTCAACTTCTTTTTTATTGCTCCTGCCTGCAAGTAAGGCTGCTTCATTGATAATGTTTGCTAAATCCGCACCTGCTAATCCCGCTGTAAGTCTAGCAATCTCAAATAAATCCACATCTTTAGAGAGTTTAATACTTTTGATATGCACTTTTAAAATCTCAACTCTTCCTTCAAAATCGGGTTTATCAACTAAAACTTGTCTGTCAAAGCGTCCCGGACGCAATAGGGCTGGGTCAAGCACTTCAGGGCGATTGGTTGCAGCAAGGACAATCACGGGAGAGGAATCCGAACTAAATCCGTCCATTTCAGCTAAAAGCTGATTGAGAGTTTGCTCTCTCTCATCATTTCCACTAATCATTCCTCCCGCGGCACGACTTTTACCAATCGCATCAATTTCATCAATAAAAATAATGCTTGGGGCTTCTCTTTTTGCGTTTTCAAACAAATCTCTTACCCGACTTGCTCCAACACCTACAAACATTTCAATAAAGCTGCTCCCACTAACTGAGAAAAAAGGCACACTCGCTTCCCCTGCCACAGCTTTTGCAAGTAGAGTTTTTCCTGTTCCCGGAGGTCCGACTAAAAGCACACCTTTAGGGATTTTTGCACCCAAAGCCGCATAACGTTCAGGATTTTTTAAGAAATCCACAATCTCCACAACCTCATCTTTGGCTTCAACATTTCCTGCCATATCATCAAACTTTACCTTAGGCTTTTCAGAATTAACAAGTTTTTTTGAACTTCCAATCCCTAATATGCCATTCCCCATATTTTTTTGCATTCGGCTTGCTAAAAACATCCAAATAGCAAAGAAAATAAAAATCGGCAAAATCCAACCAAAAAGCATATCGCTAAGCCAATTACTTTCATTATAACCCGTGTATTCCACTCCTTTTTCATCTAAAAGAGGGATAAGAGTATTATCAGGGCTGACGCGTTGAGCGTTGTAAATCGTCTTGTTTGAGCCTATGTTTTGCGTTGCTTTAATGTTGGTTTGTCCAATCGCCACAAAATCAACTTCTTTATTTTCAATGAGTTTTTTAAGTTCATAATAATTGATATTTTTTGTATTCGCTGCTCCGCTTAGTTTTGTTAATTCCCCGCTAGGCGCAATGAATCGGAACGCAACAATAGCAATAATGGCAAAAATAATAAACATCAAAATAGGATTTTGATTGAAAAAATTATTAGGCTTTTTGTCTTGAGGATTAGGGTTATTTTGTCGTTGCATAAGACTTCCTTATTGATTTTTTAAAATTAATGTTACCCACTCGTTATGGTAAATTTGGGTTATTTTTTCTAAGTGCTTAAACTTATCAAGAATTTTGGGAACATAATTTTCTAAAATGCCAGATAAGATTAAGATTCCGCCTTTTTTAAGCTGTAAATCCAAAGGTAACACCATAATAATATCAGCGATGAGATTTGCTAAGACAACATCAAATCGAGTTTTTTTGGGGATTTTATCTAAAGAACCTTCCCAAACTTTATCCAACACGATTTCATTCTTTTTAGCATTGCACAAAGTTGCTTGTATTGCTATTTCATCGGTATCACAGCACCATACTTCTCTAGCGCCACCTTTTTTGGCAACAATAGAGAGAATGCCACTCCCACACCCAACATCTAAAACTTGCTTATTTGCTAAATCCAGCGAATCTAATGCTTCCAAACAACCCAAAGTGCTTTCGTGATGCCCACTTCCAAAGGCAAGAGCCGGGTCAATAATAATATCAATCTTTTTTTGTTTTTTCTTAAACCAAGAAGGGCGGATATAATATTTACCGCACTCTATGGGTTTAACAGACTGCTGATAAAGGGAAATCCAATCCTTATTCTCTAAGGTTTCTAAATGAAAATCAAGTTTGACTTGCTCACCCATAATCTCTTGTAGCTGGTAAGCGTAATTTTGGAGTTGCGTTTGGATAGGTTTTACATTATGTGTTGTTCGGATAATAAAACCATTTTCTGTTTCTTCAATGGCTTCTTGAGTAATTTCTAACGCCTTGTCTTTGAATAACCATAAGAAATTATCAACCTTTACATTAAGACAAGAATAGCAAGATTCATTATTAGTCATTTACACCTAAAACAACTTCTAATTTTTCTTTTAAGACTTGAGGAGTGAAAGGTTTAACGATATAATTATTTACCCCAGCTTTAAGAGCAGTAATAACTTCAGCTTTACCTCCTTCTGTGGTAACCATAATAATAGGAATATCTTTAAAACGTTCATCAGCACGAACTTTTTTTACCAAGTCAAGCCCATTCATTTCAGGCATATTCCAGTCAGTGATGAGAACTTTTGTGTCAGGGTTAGAGTCCATTTTCTCCCAACCCTCTACACCATTTTCACCTTCTAAAATATCTTCATATCCCAATCGAGCTAAGGTGTTTTTTATAATTCGTCTCATAGTTGAACTATCATCAACAACAACCATTTTCATTGCAAACTCCTTATTAAACTTCAATCATAAATCAAACTTTTTGCAAAAATAATTGTGCAATAATAGCATAATTCCGCACAATCTGCAATAAAATACAAAAATTTATATTTTGTTCCTTTGATTGCTAAGAAAATTTCGTTCCAAAATCCGCTAAAATCCTACCAAATCCTTGTAAAAACACTCTTTATTTTTAATTTTGGCTAAATATTAGTTTGATTAGGGATTATGAAAAATTTTCAAAAGCCTTTTTCAAATCAATCTTACCTTCATAAAAGGCTTTCCCCACAATTACACCTTCAATCTTTTCTTTTTGCAGGATTTCTAAATCCTCATAAGAGGACAAACCGCCACTAGCGATAGTAAAGCACTGACTTTTTTGAGCGATTTTTTTTGTAAAATCCACATTAATCCCGCTTAGCATACCATCTCGGGCAATATCTGTGCAGATAATCGCCTCAATTTTGCTTCCCTTAAAACTCTCGGCAAAATCTTCAGCTAAAACACTTTGTGTCTCTGCCCAGCCTTGCGTTGCAACCCTGCCATTTTTTGCATCAATCCCAATGACAATACGATATTTTTCTGCCAAAGCTTTAGTAAAATCAGGCTTTAAAAGAGCAATAGAACCTAAAATCACCCGATAAACACCCAAATCCAAATATTTTTGGATTGTTTGCTCCTCTCGGATTCCGCCGCCCACTTCAATTTTAAGGTGGGAATGCTTGCAAATCTCTTCAATGATTTTTAAATTTTGAGGTTTGCCTCTAAAAGCTCCATCTAAATCAACAATATGGAGATACTTTGCTCCCAAATCCTCAAAATATTGAGCAAGTTTTAAGGGATTAGTTTCATAGATTTTAGCACTCTCCATTTCACCTTGCTTTAGTCGCACCGCACAGCCTTCTTTTAAATCAATCGCTGGAATAATCTCCATTTTTTTCCTTTTTAAAGTTGTAAAAAATTTGCTAAGATTTTTAAACCCAAATTATGGGATTTTTCAGGGTGAGGTTGAATCCCATAAATATTATCTTTTTGCACAATGCTTGCAAAATCCCCACCATAATAGCTAATTCCCACAGCATTATGAGTATCTCGCACACAATAGCTATGCACAAAATACAAATAAAAATCTAGGGGTAAATCTTTCAGTAAAGAACTATTTTGCTTGTTTTTGACATTATTCCAACCAATATGAGGGATTTTCTCGCCCTTTTGCAAATTGTTTTCTTCAAATCTCACCACTTCACCTTTAAGTAAGCCTAGCCCTTTATGTTCCCCAAATTCATAACTTCTCTCAAATAAAAGTTGCATTCCCAAGCAAATCCCAAGCAAGTTATTTCCACTTTGAACAAAATCCAAAATAGCCTCTTGCATTCCATTTGTTTTTAAATGCTCCATTGCTTCACCAAACGCACCCACACCGGGTAAAATCAAATGGGAGCATTCTTTGATTTTGTCGGCTTCCTCAATAATCAATGCGGGTTGTCCAATTTTTAAAAAGGCATTTTGGATACTCGCAAGATTGCCTATTTTGTAGTTTAAAATCCCAAGTTTCACCTTAATCCCTTGAGGTAAGTTTCATATAAAGGGACAATCCCAAAAGCAAAAGCGTAACCCCACCGATTAAATAAACCGCATAAATGACTTTATCAGGTTCAGTAATAGTGTATTTAAACACAAGCATTAAAGCCTCAATCGCTAAAGCAATCACAATAGAGCCGAGAAATCTTATCATCGTTGTGTGTGCTATTTTGGAATCTTGCTTATGCCTTCCCAAAACTTCCTCTTCAAAGATTGCCCTTACCAAATCAAAGATTGCTAAACCTAAGGTAATAAGGATTGTTGCTTCAAAAATATCTTTAATATCAATAAGATTAAATCGAATGAGGGAATCCCATATACTCATTCCCCCTTTAATTAAAAGAGCAATACAAATCATCAACAAAGCAAAGGAAACGATAAAATAAATACTCTTACTGAAGTTTGAAAAAAATTCAAACAAAGGCATAGGATTAGTGAGGCACAAAGCTTTATCTAAAGGAATATCAATGCACGCTACATACATTAGCTGATGATTATCATCATAAATCGGATAAGAGGCAGTAATAACAAGATTGCCACTTGCCACAGAGGGATAAGGGTCTGTTACAATGCATCGTTTTTTCTTAACCGCTTGATAAAAGTATGCCCTATCATTATAATTATCACCTTTGCGGCATTCTAAATTATTTTTAGAGATTCCATCAAGCACAAGAGTTCCGCTTGAATCCAAAACATACAAAAGCTCAAAGACTTTGATTTCCTCTTGAATTTTATGCAATCCTTCAATGATTTTGTTAAGCTCAATATGAGGCAGATTGCTTTTGATATTGCGTTGAAACAAAAA
>JAFLSC010000036.1 GCA_022511145.1 Helicobacter sp. | reverse complement strand
CCAACCTTTAGATAGGTGGAATATCAGTTCAGTTGTAGATATGCAAGATATGTTTAAAGGCTCTCCTGCAAAACGCCCTAAATGGTATCGTGAGTGATTGTGCGATTTGTTGATTTTTTAAGAAAAAGCCTCTTATTGCTTTGTAAAATTTTTCAAAAAGCTTGATTTTGGTTTTTTGAGATTTTTAGCTAAAATGCACAAAATTTTCAAATAAGGAAAAAAATGACAAAGAAACTTCTTACTTTTTTAGCATTAAGTTTAATGGCAGTTTTTATCAGTGCTTGTTTTCAAACTCATAAATATCACCCTGAAACTAAAAGCGAATTACAAGAACTTGTAGAAACTCCCAAGATTAATCTTGGTGAGATTGATACAAGCAAAATCACCGATATGAGCGAATTATTCAAAGAAAGCAAGAGAAAAGATTTTAGCGGGATTGAGAAATGGGATGTGAGTTCGGTTAGAAATATGGAAGGGATGTTCAGGAATGCAGAATATTTCAATCAAAACATTAATAAATGGGATGTGAGTTCAGTTAGAAATATGTCAAGAATGTTTGTAGGAGCGGAATCTTTCAATCAACCTTTGAATAAATGGGATGTCGGTAATGTTTCAAATATGTCTTATATATTTGCAGGGGCAAAATCTTTCAATCAACCTTTGGATAGGTGGGATGTCAGTTCGGTTAGAAATATGGAAGGGATGTTTCGGGGAGCGGAATCTTTCAATCAACCTTTGGATAAATGGGATGTGAGTTCGGTCAAAAATATGGAAGCAATGTTCGGGCATGCAAAATATTTCAATCAAAATATTAATAAATGGGATGTGAGTTCAGTTAGAAATATGTCAAGAATGTTTGTAAGAGCAGAATCCTTTAATCAACCTTTGGATAGGTGGGATGTCAGTTCGGTTACAAATATGAGAGCAATGTTTTATGGGGCGGAATCCTTTAACCAACCTTTAGATTCTTGGGATACAAGTTTGGTTACTAATATGTCTTATATGTTTGCAGGAGCTAAATCTTTCAACCAACCTTTGAATAAATGGGATGTCAGCTCGGTTACAAATATGTGGAGGATGTTTGGAGAAGTAATATTTATGATAACTTATGGAGCAAAACCTTTAACTTATGGAGCAGAATCCTTTAATCAACCTTTAGATAAGTGGGATGTGAGTAAGGTTACAGATATGGCATTTATGTTTGCAGGGGCAAAATCTTTCAATCAATCTTTAAATAATTGGAATGTCGGTAAGGTTACAGATATGACAGAGATGTTTGCAGGGGCAAAATCTTTCAATCAACCTTTGGATTCTTGGAATGTTAGCAAAGTTAAAGAGATGAAAGATATGTTTAGAGACTCTCCTGCAAAACGCCCTAAATGGTATCGTGAGTGATTGTGCGATTTGTTGATTTTTTAAGCATTTTTTAAGTAAATTCTTTTGAAAAATCAATACACAAAAAAGCAATCCAGCCTATTTTTAAGTAAAAAATCCCTACAATACATTTCAAAAATCACTCTCAAAGGCTGCTAATGTTTGAATGGGTTTTTGTCCCTGAAATGTGGATTGCTCTTGCTACTTTAATCGGTTTAGAAATTGTGCTAGGGATTGATAATATTATTTTTATTGCGATTTTAGTGAGCAAACTTCCCCCGCAAGAACGCAATCGCACGAGGATTTTTGGGCTTGGTTTGGCGATGATTTCACGATTATTGCTTTTGCTTTCTTTATTTTGGATTATGAAGCTTACCACGCCGCTTTTTAGCCTTTTTTCACAAGAAATTTCCGGACGTGATATTATTTTGATTTTAGGGGGATTGTTTTTGATTGCCAAATCCACCCTAGAGATTCATCACGATATTGATGACAAAGAACCCGATGAGGAGAAACTCTCTCAAGCGGATATTAAAAAGGGTGTCTTTGGGGTTTTAATCCAAATCGCTCTTTTGGATATTGTTTTTTCTTTGGATTCTGTGATTACTGCAGTAGGAATGGTTAATAATATCGAAATTATGATGATTGCCGTTATTGTCGCGGTGGGTGTAATGATGGTAGCAAGCAAAAGTATTTCCGAATTTGTCGAAGCTAATCCCACGATTAAAATCCTAGCCCTTGCTTTCTTGATTCTTGTAGGTGTTACACTTATTGCTGAAGGTTTAGAATTCCATATTTCTAAAGGTTATATTTATTTTGCAATGGCATTTTCTTTAGGAGTGGAATCTCTTAATATTTATATCAAAAAAAGCAAATCCTCTAAAAATCCCAAATAAAAGGTTTATTGTGAAAACATTAACGATTATTGATACTTTTGGCTTTCTTTTCCGAAGTTATTTTGCCCTACCTCCGCTTAGAAATCACGAGGGATTCCCCACTGGCTTACTCACCGGATTTGCAAAATTGATTATGCAGCTTTATAAGGATTATCCTGAAGATTATTTAGTTTTTGCCCTAGAAGGCAAGGGTGAGAATTTCCGCAAAAACATTGATTCTAATTATAAAGCTCAACGCAAAGAAGCACCCGATGATTTGAAACTCCAACTTCCCATTGCTATTAAATGGGTAGAACAAATGGGATTTAAAAACATTAGTATAGAGGGTTATGAAGCTGATGATATTATTGCTTCTCTTAATCAATGGGCAAATAAATTGCAAGTTAAAGTGCGGATTATTAGCCACGATAAAGACCTCTATCAGCTCATCAGCGATAATACTTTTCTCTATAATCCAAGCAAAAAGCAAGAAATTAGAGAGCAAGATTGTATCGAAAAATACGGAATCCCTCCAAGACAATTTATTGATTATCAAAGTATTGTGGGCGATAGTATCGACAATGTGCCGGGCGTTAAAGGTGTTGGGGGCAAAGGTGCAGTGGAGCTTCTCAAAAGATTTGAAACACTTGAGGGCATTTATGCCAACCTTGATAAGATTGAACCCCAACGCTTACGCAATCTCCTTGAAGCCTCGCAAAAAGAAGCTTTTATCAGTCGGGAATTAGTGCGATTAAGAGAGGATATTATAGAGGATTTTTGTTTAGAGGATTGTTTAATGCCGCTTGAAAATCCGCTTTTAAAAATTGAAGAGGAGCTTAAAAAATACGATTTGCAAAGCATTTTAAAGAAACTCAAAATCGCTCCCAAACTCTCTTTTGAAACCTCACAAAATTTTACTTTCAATCCTATTTTGCTTAATACCCCAAAGAGCTTAGAGCAAGTCCTCTCCCAAATCACGCCTGATTGTGTTATTGCCTTTGACACAGAAACAACCTCGCTAGATATTCACAATGCCAATCTTGTGGGATTTAGCTTTAGTTTGGACGGCACAGATTCTTATTATGTTCCTGTCGGGCATAATTACTTAGGAGTAGAAGAGCAAATCAGCCTCACTCAAGCCAAAGAGACAATTTTAAAAATATTCAGTGCTAAAGCTGTGATTGGGCATAATATCAAATATGATTTAGAAATTCTTTATAATGTTTTTGGCTTTATCCCAGAATACACTAAAATCAAAGATTCTATGATTTTAGCGTGGCTATTGCAAAGCGATTCCCTTTATAGCCTTGATTTTTTGATGAAAAAATATTTCAAACACAAAATGATTAGTTTTGATGAGACACTCAAAAAAAATGAAAACTTCTCGCAAGTCCCTATTAATGAAGCTTATGTGTATGCTTGTGAGGACGCTAGTGCGTGTTATCATTTATATTTTCACCTCCAAAAACAACTCTCAAAAGAACTCTTATCCCTTGCAGATTCCCTAGAATTTCCTTTTATTCAAACTTTAGTAGAGATGGAGCAAAGAGGCATTAAAGTTAATTCTCTCTTTTTTAAAAAACTCAAAGAAGAAATGCGAATTAAACTCTCAAAAACCAGTGAAGAGATTTTTAAATTTGCTCCTTTCCGTTTCAATATTAACTCTACCCAGCAACTAGCCCAAGTGCTTTTTGAGGAGCTTAAACTCCCAGCGAGTAAAAAAACAAAAGTGGGTTATAGCACTTCAGAATCTGTCTTGCAATCTCTCTATGACACTCACCCCATTATCCCTAAAATCCTTGAATACCGCGAACTTTTTAAACTCCTTAGCACTTATGTTGAGCCTCTATACACCTATGCTAACGCACACAAAGAAAACAGAATCTCAACTTCCTTTATCCAAACAGGCACAAGCACAGGACGACTAAGCTCCAAAAATCCTAACCTCCAAAATATCCCCGTAAAAACCCAAGAGGGACGCAGGATTCGCGAGGGATTTATTGCTAAAGAAGATTGTGTTTTGTTAAGTCTTGATTATTCCCAAATCGAATTGCGTCTTTTGGCTCATTTTTCAAAAGATAAAGATATGGTTCAAGCCTTTTTGGATAATCAAGATATTCATCTCCAAACTGCTAAAAAACTCTTTGGGGAAGAAAATGCCGAGCAAAAACGCTCTATTGCAAAAAGCATTAATTTTGGGCTGATTTATGGAATGGGGGCAAAAAAACTCTCTGAAACGCTCAAAATCCCCTACAAAGAATCCAAAATTTATATCCAAAATTACTTTGCCTCTTTCCCCACCGTTAAGGAATTCTTGAAAAATCAAGAGGAATTTATCCTTAAAAATAGTTATTCTCAAACGCTTTTTGGACGCAAAAGGATTTTTAATTTTGAGGGCATTCAAGAATACCAAAAAGCAGCTTTTTTGCGTGAGGGAATCAATGCGATTTTTCAAGGCAGTGCAGCCGATATTATCAAACTTGCAATGCTTACAATTACCAAAGCCAAATTCCAATCCAAACTGCTTATTCAAATCCACGATGAATTAATTTTTGAATCCCCCAAATCCATTGCTAATGAGGAGGCAAAAGCAATTGCAAAAATTATGGAGGAGATTACAACACTTGAAGTGCCGCTTAAATGCAGTATTAGTCTTGGGGAGACTTGGGGAGATTTGAAGTAGGTTTGCTATTGCGATTTCCTCCTATCATTGCGAGGCAAATCTGAAGCAATCTAAACTCAAAGCCACGAAAATTCTAACGAATTTTCTTGTAATGAACTCAATGATAATTCTTTACATAATCTATTTATCTTCCTCACTTCATTTCTCTTTCTTTTTTGTCCTTTTCTTCCTTCCATTCTTTTTTAACACGATAGATTTCTAATAACAAATAGATTCTCTTCTCCTCCCGAAAACTGCTTATTTTTTTGTGTTTTAAAATAGATTTAAGGGAGGAATCCTTAAAGTAATGCACAAAAATGTTATTATGAATAGCTTAATAGTAATTTATATTTGAGTTTGTTTGCAAAAGCTTTGCTCGTGGCAATCTTTTTATGATTTTTTAGATTGCTTCGGCTTCGCCTCGCAATGATGAGGGATAAGGATAAAACCAAGCTTTAAAGGCTAAGGTTGCGGATTTTGTCCTGTATTTTCAGCATTATCTGCATTCTCGGCATTTTCCTCTTCATTAGCAAGGGCTTCTTGAGCAATTGTTTTTAAAGTTCTTTTTAAACAATCCATTTCTTTTTCCCAACCATTCCACAATCCTCTTCTATTCTCTCTTGCAAGGGCTTCTAATACCTCTAATTCCCCTAGTATTGCTGATTCACTTTTATCAAAATATTGCACCACACCATAACCACTACGGATAATTTGAGCGTTAAAAAGGTGTGCACCATTTTGCAAAAAACACCACCCTTTTTTATACCCTGCCCGATAATGCTCCTCTAAAAAAATCGTGTTGCGTGTGTATTGCATTGCAAAATGCCGCATTTCTCTAGCAGCTTTGGGCGTTATTTCACACATATCACTTTGAAAAGCTTTTTCAATAGACGCCACGCCATAGAGTTGGCAATACAGCATTCCCATATCTTTAGAATACACACTAAACATTGCTGGGGCTAGAATTGATTTCATCAAAACTTGAAAGCTTGGCGGATACACAAAAGCAAATGCACTCAAAGCAAAAAGTAACAATCCCAAAGCCAAGCCTTTTTTAAACACTGCCTTTTTAAACATCACAAATCCTCTAAAAATAAGTTGCTTCCAAAAGACTTTTAACATAAGGGTGAGTGGGATTGGTAAAAATCTCTTGTGTTTTGCCCTGCTCTATTACTTCGCCCTCTTTAAGCACGAGCGTTTTTTGGCACAAACTTGCAATCACGCTCAAATCGTGGCTAATGCAGAGGTAGCTTAATTTGTATTCTTGAGCGAGTTTCAAAAGCAAAGCAAGAATCTGACTTTGGGTGTTTTTATCTAACGCACTTGTTGGCTCATCTAAAATCAAAACTTTAGGACGCAAAAGCAAGCTTCTTGCGATATTGATTCTTTGCCTTTGTCCGCCACTAAGCTCACTAGGGTATCTTTGTAAATAACTCTCCTCTAAGCCCACATCTTCTAAAACTTGCAAAATCATTTTCAAAGAATCCTTATGTAAATTATGGGCGATTAAGCCCTCTTTTAGAATCTGTGCAATTGTCATTTTGGGATTTAAGGCACTAAAGGGGTCTTGAAAAATAATCTGAATATTTTTACGAAAATGACGCAACTCTTCACCTTGCATTGCTAAGAAATCACGACCTAAAAGCTGCATTGTGCCGCTTGATTTTACCAAATGACACAAAGCATTTCCTAAAGTGCTTTTTCCGCTACCTGATTCCCCAATGATACCGAGATTTTCATTTTCTTTAAGTTCAAAACTCAAAGGTTTTAGAGCAACAAAGCTTTTAGTGATTTTACCCAAAAAATTTTTTTGCAAAGGGTAAGCAACGCTCAAATCTTTTACCTTTAAAATCTCCTGTCCTAATGCTTCATAATCATAATAATGAAATTTCAAAGAATCAAGTAAAAGCTTGGTGTAGTCTGTCTTTGGGGTATTAAAGATTGTCTTTGTTTGCCCGCTTTCTATGATTTTTCCTTCTTTAAGCACAATAATTTCATCACACAGGTGCGAAACTACGCCAAGATTATGGCTGATAAATAAAATACTCAAATCATATTGTTTTTGCAAATCTTTGAGCAAAGTAAGAATTTGTTTTTGCGTGTTAGAATCAAGAGCAGTAGTAGGCTCATCAGCAATGAGGATTTGGGGATTGTTTGCTAAAGCAATCGCGATACACACTCTTTGTCTTTGTCCCCCACTAAGCTCATAGGGATAAAAATCCAAAACACTTTGAGGGAGACTTACGCACTCTAAAAGCTCACTTATTTTATCCTCAAGTGTCGCTTTGGATAAATCTTGATAGACTAATAGGGCTTCAGCGATTTGTTTTTTGATTTTGTGGAGCGGATTTAAGGCACTAAGGGGTTCTTGAAAAATATAGCTAATCCCCTTAGAGCGAATTTTTTGCATTTGCTTTTCTGTCAATTTCAGCAAGTTTTTACCGCAAAAATTAATTGCCCCACTTTTTATTTCATAATCCTTAATAAATTGCAAAATCACATTACACAAAAGCGTTTTTCCGCTACCAGATTCCCCTACTAAGCCTAAGATTTCGCCTTTTTTTAGGCTAAAGTGTAAATCTTTAAGCTCAAAGCCTTTAAATTTTAAACTTAGCGATTGCACTTCTAAAAGCTTCATCGCTCTCCTCCTAGGCTCTCCCTTAATCCCTCACCGATAAAAACCAACAAACAAAGCAAAAAGCTTAAAGTAAAAAATCCGCTCAAACCTAGCCAAGGGGCGTTAAGATTGTTTTTGCCTTGCGAGAGTATCTCGCCCAAACTCGCACTAGGTGGCGGTAAGCCTAATCCCAAAAAATCCAAACTTGCCAAAGTTACAATACTCCCACAAAGGATAAAAGGCGTGTAAGTAATCGTTGCAACAAGAGCGTTGGGTAAAATATGAATAAAAATAATTCTAAAGTTACTAACACCTAGAGTTTTAGCCGCTTTAACATAATCTAAATTCCGCACCTTTAAAAACTCTGCTCGCACAAAAGGGGCAAGTCCAATCCAAGAAAACAACAAAACCACTAATAAAATGCTCCAAAAATTTGGTTCAACAAGACTTGCAAAAATAATTAAAACAAACAAAATCGGCATTCCGCTCCAAATCTCAACAAGCCTTTGTCCTAATAAATCTATTCTTCCGCCATAATACCCACAAATTGCCCCGACAAATAAACCAATAATCACACTAAAAAAGGTCAAAACCAAACCAAAATAAAGAGAGGTTTTTAATCCATAAAGCAATCTTGCCACAACATCTCTTCCTAAATCATCAGTTCCTAGCCAATTTTGCAAACTCGGAGGAGTAGGAGCAGGAGAAGGGAGATTATAAATCACCGTATCATAAGAATAAGGTATCAAGGGCATTAGCATAAAGCCATTTTGGGAAATTTGTGTTTTGAGATAGGTATCGTGATAATTTGCTATACTCTCAAAATCCCCGCCAAAAGTAGTTTCAGGATAATCTTTAAAAAGCGGAAAATAACTCTCTCCTTTATAAAATACATACAAAGGCTTATCATTAGCGATAAATTCTGCTCCTACACATAAAACAAAAACAATCCCAAGAATCCATAAAGAAACATAAGCCCTGCGGTTGGCTTTAAAGATTTGATAAGCTCTTAGGAATTTCATTATTTAGCTACCTTTTGAAAATTAATGCGAGGGTCAATGCAAGTATAAAGCAAATCGCTAATAAGTGTGATGAGTAAGCCCAAAAGTGTAAAAATATACAAACTCCCAAAAATCACCGGATAATCGCGTGTAATCACAGATTCATACCCTAGCAATCCCAAACCATCTAAAGAAAAAATAATCTCCACAAGCAAAGAACCCGTAAGTAAAATTCCCAGCAAAGCTGAAGGAATCGAGGAAATCACAAGCAACATTGCATTTCTAAAAATATGGCGATAAAGCACCTGTTTGTAACTTAAACCTTTAGAGAGGGCGAGTTTCACATATTGTTTGGCAATCTCTTCTAAAAATGCATTTTTACAAAGCAAAGTTAGCGTAGCAAAACCTCCAATACTTAGTGAAATAATCGGCAAGGTAATATGCCAAAAATAATCTTTAATCTTCCCTAAAGTGCTAAGAGATTCGAAATTATCTCCCACAATTCCCCGCAGAGGAAACCAATTCCAATAAGTCCCTCCAGCAAAAAGCACAATCAAAATCAAAGCAAAAAGAAAGGTGGGGATTGCATTACCAACAATAATTAATGTGCTTGTAAAAGTATCAAAAGGACTCCCATTGCAAACAGCTTTTTTAATCCCCAAAGGAATAGAGATAAGGTAAATTAAAAGTGTGCTCCACAATCCTAGTGAGATTGAAACCGGAAGCTTTTGGATAATCAAATCCACCACAGAAATATTTTTATAAAAACTCTCCCCAAAATCAAAACAAACATAATTTTTAATCATCAATAAATAACGTTCCCATAGAGGTTTATCAAACCCATAAAGGATTTTGATTTTTGCTAACATTTCTTCATCTAAGCCTTGATTTTTATACACACTCTTACTTGAAAAAACCTCCCCTGCCATATCCCTATGCTCAATTTTAGCTATCATTTGTTCCACAGGACCACCCGGGGCTGCTTGAATAATAAAGAAATTCAAAGTCATAATACCTAGCAAGGTAGGGATAATCAACAAAAGTCTTTTAATGACATAACCGCCCAAATTCCCTCCTTAACGTCTAAAAGAAGGGTATTGTTTTTGGAGTTCCTCTAATTTTTGAGGATTTACCCACCAAGTTTCAAATCCAATTTCATAAATGGGTGTAATAGCAGGGTGTTCTAAAAGCTTCCAATAAGCAAGGCGGAAAGTTTTGGTATGAAAATGCGGTATGACATAATGTTCCCACAAAAGCACTCTATCTAACGCCCTTGTAGCAATCACTAATTCTCGATAACTCTTGGCGTTAATCACCTCACTAATGAGAGCATCAACCACAGGATTTTCTATCCCTATGTAATTATAGCTCCCCTCCTCTTTAGCGGCTTTAGAACCCCAAAAAAATGCTTGTTCATTGCCCGGTGAGAGACTTTGAGGAAAAACACTCACTATCATATCATAGTCAAATTGTCTTAGCTGATTGATATATTGACTCAAATCCACCACGCGGATTTTCATTGTAATGCCTAAAATTTCAAGATTTTTTTGGAAAGGAATCGCAACACGTTGCATTGCTTGATTAGTAAGCAACAATTCAAACACAAAAGGTTCTCCCTCTTTGGAAGTAAGCTTACCCTTTTTCATCGTATAACCGGCTTCTTTTAGCAATCTTTGAGCTTCTCTTAGATTTTCACGATTATTCCCATCGCCTTTAGTTTTGGGCATTGTAAAACTTTGAGTAAAAAGGGCTTGGGGTAAGGAATCCCTAAAGGGTTCAAGAAGTTTTAATTCCTCATCAAGAGGAATCCCAATACTTGCAAAATCTGAATTATCAAAATAGCTTTGTGTTCGCACATATTGATTAAAAAAAAGATTTTTATTGCTCCATTCAAAATCAAAAGCCAATCCCAAAGCCTCTCTTACGCGAATATCTTGAAACATTTTTTTGCGTAAATTAAAAACAAAGCCTTGCATTCCGCTAGGGAGTGAATGCAAAATCTCTTGCTGGATAATATCGCCTTTTTTAAGGGCATTGCTTTGATAGCCTAAAGCCCAATTTTTCGCACTCATTTCCCGCCTATAATCATATCTGCCCGCCTTAAAAGCCTCTAGCGCAACAGAATCATCTTTGTAATAATCATAAGTGATTCTATCAAAATTAAAATAGCCCACACGCGTGGGGTGATTTTTCGCCCAATAATTCTCCACTCGCTTATAAGTGAGACTGCGTCCAGCTTCAAAATGCTCAATCTCATAAGGACCACTACCTAAAGGGATTTTTAAGGGATTTTCACTGATTTTTTCTTGATAATAATGTTTGGGTAAAACAATCAAATCTCCCAAAATCAAGGCTAATTCCCGATTACTAGAATCTTTAAAATTAAATCGAATCGTGTGTTTATCCACCACAATAACTTCTTTAACGCCCTCATAATAACGTGCCATTGCAGGATTTTCACCCCTTGCAATCTGATTGAAACTAAATTCCACATCAAAGGCACTCACTTCTTTGCCGTCATTAAAACGTGCCTTAGGGTCAAGATGAAAAATTACAAAAGTATTATCACTTGACCTTTGGATTTGTTTGGCAATAAGCCCATATTGTGTGCTTGGTTCATCAAAAGAACGCACCATCAAAGTATCATACAGGAGATTTAAACCACTAGCGGGTGTGCCTTTAAGTAAAAAATCATAAAAACTATCATAAGTCCCTAAAGCATACTCTTTGATATGCCCACCTTTAGGGGCTTTAGGATTAACATAATCAAAAAATTTAAAATCTTTGCGGTATTTTACCTCTCCATTGAGTGCAAAAGCATTGCTACTATAAGTCTCCGCCATAACAAAATGCGGTATCAAAAGACAAAAAATAAGCCCACTACGCAATAATACTAAAAATAAATTTTGCATTTAAAATCCTAAAATAGCGACTAAGAGATTCTACTCTGTGAAACAAGATTTTAGCAAAAATAAGTTTAATAAACGCAAACTTCATACAAACTTCACATTTTTTCTTTATAATCTCATTTTAATTTGCACAAAAGGAGCAAAAATGACAAAATTTTGTAGAAATCTCCATATTTACTTGAGCTTATTTTTTCTCCCTGTGGCATTAATGTATGCTTTAACGGGAGTTTTATACATCGCAGGAGTTAATCAAGACTGGGGAGCGACAAAGCAAACTTACCTCATCAATCAAAACATTCCTAATGGGGAGGAAAAAACAATCGTTTGGGAATACCTAAAAAGCAATCAAATCGCACTACCTAGCGAGAAAGTAAGCAAAAATAAACAAGGAAATTTAACCTTTGGGGGGACACATTATTCTGTGAGTTTAAGTAAAAAAGGTGAGGAATCCTATGAACTAACAACCCTTAAACGCTCTTTTATCGGTGATATGATTATGCTACATAAAGCCAAAGCTCTTTGGTATTTTAATATTCTTGCGATTGGTTTTGGTATCACAATGGGGCTTTTGTATCTCTCAGGACTCATCATTACACTTTTTAATAGTAAAAAGAATAGAAATATTCAGTATTTCACAATCTTTTTGGGATTTTTAGCAAGTCTTGTTTTGGGAATATTAAGCCTGTCTTAAATGATAGGTACTTATATTTTGCTTAAATTTGAGAAAGTTTACTTCGTCATTTCATTCCAGCAATGACAATATTACTTGAGCGAGGCTATACGCTTAAGAGAGATAAATGCTCAAAAGCTTC
>JAFLSC010000035.1 GCA_022511145.1 Helicobacter sp. | reverse complement strand
AATAAAAAAATCAACTTTGTTCTCTAAGGCTTCAAGAATTTCCAAAGCCGTTGTTTTTCTATGTATAGCGGGATTAGCAGGATTTTGGAATTGTTGCAAAATGATAGAATTGGGGATTTCTTTTTGCAATTCATTAGCACGATTGACTGCCCCTTTCATTCCTAATTCTGGCGGTGTAAGCTCTAAATTTGCTCCAAAAGCCAAAAGTAATCGTCTTCGCTCAAGACTCATTGAGCTTGGCATTGTCAAAATCAGCTTAATACCCTTGCTTGCACAAATCATTGCTAGACCGATTCCTGTATTTCCGCTTGTAGGTTCAATAATAGTTGTATCAGCATTAATCTTACCGCTTTGAAGTGCTTCTTCAATCATACTTAAAGCAATTCTATCTTTTACCGAACCGCTTGGATTGAAAAATTCACATTTGGCATAGATATTTGCTCCTGTTTCACTAGAAAGTTTGTTGAGTTTTAATAGGGGAGTTTTCCCTATCGCCTCTGCAATGGAATGGATAAATTTCATAGGATTTCCTTTTTAACTTAAAGTGTAAAAGAGTAACATTCTATTCTAAAATTTATTATTTGTCAATACCTAATTTATATTTATTTATTTTTTATTTTTATTATTAAAACGCAGGATTTATAGCAGATTTATCATAATAAAAAATAAATATTATCTTAAAAATAAGAAATAATTCTCCAAAAAGATTGCATAAAATTTCTCTCTATTCAATAAGGAATTAAAGTAAAATTTGTATTATTGTGATAATAAAACTATTCCTAAAGGAGATTTTATGAGTTTTTTTGAAAAATATAATAAGTTAGTGGAGCAAAGAAAAGAACAAAATGTTCCGCCTTTGCCCCTAAATAAAGAGCAGGTGAGTGAAGTTGTTGCTTTGCTTAAACAAGGAGATTCTAAGACTTCTGAACTTGTAAATTTACTTTCTCATCGTGTGGCACCGGGTGTTGATGAGGCTGCTAAAGTCAAAGCAGAATTTCTTAATGAAATCGTTGAGGGTAAAGTGAATTGTCAAGGAATCAGCAAAGTAGAGGCAGTTAAACTTTTAGGAACAATGCTTGGGGGATACAATATTACTCCTTTGGTAAAAGGATTGCAAAATACTGATTCTAATATCGCTAAAGCCGCTGCTGATGCCCTTAAGCACACTTTGTTAGTGTATGATGCTTTTAATGAAGTTGTGAGTTTGAGTAAAAATAATGCTTACGCTAAAGAAGTTTTAGAATCTTGGGCGAAAGCGGAGTGGTTTTTAAGTAAAGAATCATTAAGCGAAAAAATCACCGCTGTTGTCTTTAAAATCGATGGGGAAACTAATACTGATGATTTGAGTCCCGCAGGTGATGCCTTTACGCGAAGCGATATTCCTTTGCACGCACAAGCAATGCTTAAAGCAAGGACACAAAATGCTTTTGGTAGGATTGAAGAGCTTAAGAAAAAAGGTTATCCGCTCGTTTATGTGGGTGATGTTGTGGGGACAGGGAGTTCAAGAAAATCTGCTTGTAACTCACTTGTGTGGCATATGGGGCGAGAGATTCCTTATATCCCTAACAAAAAAGCAGGAGGATTGGTTATTGGTGGCGTGATTGCACCGATTTTCTTTAATACCTGCGAGGATAGTGGTTGTTTGCCTATTGTTGCACCTGTGGAAAAACTTAATGAAGGCGATGTGATTGAGATTTATCCCTTTAAAGGGGAAATTCGCAAAGGAGGAGAAGTTGTCTCTCGTTTTAATCTTAAACCTAACACGATTGCTGATGAAATCCGAGCAGGAGGGAGAATCAATCTGATTATCGGAAGAGGATTAACTGCTAAAGCAAGAGAGGCTTTGGGAATGCCTAAAGAAGAAATTTTTGCTAAACCTGCGGCTTCTACTTCTAAAGCACAAGGTTACACACTTGCTCAAAAAATGGTAGGAAAAGCGTGTGGGGTTGAGGGAATTTTGCCCGGAACTTATTGTGAGCCGATTGCAACCACGGTTGGAAGTCAAGATACCACAGGGGCAATGACAAGAGATGAAGTTAAAGAACTCGCTTCTTTGGGCTTTAGTTCTGATTTTGTTTTGCAAAGCTTCTGCCATACTGCGGCTTATCCCAAACCCGCTGATGTCAATTTACACGCTACTTTACCGCAATTTATGAGCAGTCGAGGGGGTGTTGCTTTGCGTCCGGGTGATGGGGTGATTCACTCTTGGCTTAATCGTATGGTTTTACCTGATACCGTGGGGACAGGAGGAGATTCACACACAAGATTCCCTATTGGGATTAGTTTTCCTGCAGGAAGTGGTTTAGTTGCTTTTGCGGCGGTTACAGGTGCAATGCCTCTGGATATGCCAGAATCTGTGCTTGTCCGTTTTAAAGGAAAAATGCAACCGGGCATTACATTGCGTGATTTAGTCAATGCAATCCCTTATTATGCAATCAAACAAGGCTTATTAACGGTAGAGAAAAAAGGCAAAAAAAATATCTTTAGTGGAAAAATCTTAGAGATTGAAGGTTTGCCAGATTTGAAAGTTGAACAAGCTTTTGAATTAAGTGATGCGAGTGCCGAAAGAAGTGCAGCAGCTTGCACGGTTGAGCTCAATAAAGAACCTATTATTGAATACCTTAAATCCAATATTACGCTCATTGAGGCGATGATTAAAGCGGGTTATCAAGATGCTAAAACTTTGCAAAGACGGGCTAAAAAAATGCAAGAGTGGATTGACAATCCCAAACTTCTTAAAGCCGATAAAAATGCTGAATACGCTGCGGTGATTGAAATCAATCTCGCAGAAATAACCGAGCCGATTTTGGCTTGCCCTAATGACCCTGATGATGTGGCGACTTTAAGTGAGATTTTGGCTAATTCCAATCGTCCGCACAAAGTTGATGAAGTGTTTGTAGGGAGCTGTATGACAAATATCGGGCATTATCGTGCTTTAGGTGAAGTTTTAAAAGGTGAAGGAATGGTGCCAACGACTTTATGGATTGCACCACCTACCAAAATGGACGCTAAACAGCTCATTGATGAGGGTTATTATTCACTCTTTGGAGCAGCAGGGGCTAGGATTGAGATTCCGGGTTGTAGCTTATGTATGGGAAATCAAGCACGCGTAAGGGATAATGCGGTTGTGTTTTCCACTTCAACAAGAAACTTTGATAATCGTATGGGTAAAGGGGCAAAAGTCTATCTTGGAAGTGCAGAATTAGCTGCAGCTTGTGCCTTGCTTGGAAAAATTCCTTCTAAAGAGGAATATTTAGGTTTAGTGCCTCAAAAAATTGAGAATAAAGAATCTCAAATTTATCGTTATTTAAATTTCAATCTCCTAGAGCATTTCGATTTTTCTTAATTACCTAAAGACTTTGTCTTTGGGTAGTGTTTTATAAAATGTTTTTTATTGATAAGAATAATTTTATTTTAATAAAAGTTATTTAGGGATACAATACCTTTCTAAGAATATTGAAAGGATATTCTTAAAAGCTTTATTTTTGGAGGTTTTAATGAAAAAAATTTCATTGATGTCTTTGACTTCGATTTTGGTAGCCTCTACACTTTCGCTTAGTGCAGCAAGTCTTGTGCAAGAAGCAAAAGATGCAGGTTTAGCCCCATTACCTAAAAATCAAAATGAAGTCGATAATTATTTGTCTGAAATAGGTGTTAGTTTTAGCCCATTTTCTGTTGCAAAAGCGGAGTTAGGTAAAAAATTATATTTTGAGCCTCGTCTTTCAAAAAGTGGATTAATTTCCTGTAATACTTGTCATAATCTTGGTTTGGGTGGTTCAGATGGTATTGCAGCAGCAGTAGGACACAAATGGACAGCAAATCCCGCTCACTTAAATTCACCCACTGTGTATAATTCTGTGTTGAACTCTGCACAATTTTGGGATGGACGCTCAAAAAATCTTGTTGAGCAAGCTAAAGGACCTATTCAAGCTGAACCTGAAATGGCTACACCAGCAAAATTAGCAGTATCTAAAATCGCCTCTTTACCAGAATATGTTGAGGAATTCAAAAAAGTCTATGGCAGTAAAGGCGTAACTTTTGATAATATTGCTGATGCTATTGCAAACTTTGAGAGAACTCTAATTACTCCTTCACGTTTTGATAAATTCCTAGAAGGTGATGAGGGAGCTCTAACATCCAAAGAAAAAGAAGGTTTAAAAGTATTTTTGGATAAAGGCTGTGTAGCTTGTCATAATGGTATCAATTTAGGGGGAACAATGCAGCCTTTCCAAGTAGCAGGACAATATAAATTCAGTAGTCTTGGAGGATTTAAAGGTGATGAAAACGGAATGGTAAAAGCACCTACTCTAAGAAATATTACTGAAACTGCTCCTTATTTCCACAATGGTGCTCTTTGGTCTCTCCAAGATGCAATTAAGGAAATGGGAAGCGTTCAATTAGGAATTGAAATTAGCAATAAAGAGGCTCAAGCTATTGAGACTTTCTTTAATTCACTCAAAGGTGATAAACCTACAATTACTTACCCACAATTCCCACGAGCAACACAAAAAACTCCTAAACCCGAGCTTTAATAAGCTCTCCTTTGGGAGTTAAACTTCAATCTTATCTTTAAAAAGTTAGAAATTCTAAATTAAATCTTTAATCATTTTTTGAAAAATTTATTTTAAGAAGTGCGAGAATTAAGATGAATGATTTGCGGAAAACTCTCACTCACTTTTGCATTATCAAAGAAATTTTCAATCGCATAACGCATTTGCTTAGAATCTCTGATACTATTAACTACTTGGCGAAACTCACTAGATTTAAGATGATTTTTGCTGTAAGCGTGGAGATTTTTGCGAAACATTACCACACCGCGTTCGCCATAAAAATCCACCATTTTATCAAAATGTTCCAAGACTAATTCTTTTTTGATAATGGGAGGGATAATTTCGCTTTTATTTTTGATTTGCCAAAAAATCCAAGGAGAACTTAGTGCTGCCCTTCCTATCATCACGCCTTTAGCACCTGTGATATTAAGGACTTTTTGAGCAGTAGGGTAGTCTGTAATCTCACCATTAGCGATGAGAGGGATTTTAATATTTTGGCAAATCTTTGCAATACTCTCATAATCAATCTTGTCTTTTTTGTAACCATCACTCCGCGTTCTCCCGTGAATTACGACAAAATCAACGGCTGTATCCCCAATGGCATTAGCAATCTCTAAAGGGATCTTTTTATCAAATCCCAAACGCAATTTTAGGCTTGTATAGGGTTTATTGGTGGTGGCTTTTATGGTGTTAGCGACTTTAACAAGCAAGTTTAAATCTTTAAGCAATCCGCTACCATTTCCGTGATTTGCAACTTTTGGGGCAGGGCAACCGCAATTTAAATCAATAATATCAATCCCATTTTGTGCATTTAAAATCTCCACTGCTTTTTGAATAATATCAAGCTTTGAACCTGCAATTTGGACACTAAAGGGTGTTTCTATGGGAGATTTTTCTAGCATTTTGAGTGTTTTTTGGTTGGAATAAACAAGAGCGTGTGCACTTATCATTTCGCTTACCGTAATATCCACGCCAAATTTTTTAACAACAGAGCGGAAAGGTAAATCGCTATAACCTGCCAAAGGAGCGAGCATTAAAGTGTTATCTTTGATAAGGGACGTTTTCAATCTTTCTCTTTTTAATAATTTTTTGCAATATTAACAAAAACTTGCCATATTTTTGCTAATATTCTAAAATTAAATCAAAAGGATTGTTGATGAAAGCAAAAGTTTTATTTTTGAGCTTACTTTTGGGCTTAGGTGTATTAAAGGCAAATGATATTGAAATGAATGGGCAAATCACAGCCATTGATGACGCTAATAAAACCATTACACTCAATGGCACACAAGTGATTAAAGTTTTTCCTCATACTAAACTTAAGGGCGATAATTGCGGGTTGTTTGGTAGCGACCTTAGAGGTAAGTTTGTGGATTTAAAAGTCAATATGTTTGTAGAAGTTGAAATGCTTCCTCAATTTGATGGCTCTTTGGGGGCAAAAGAGATTGAATGGAAATGCGGTGGTAATGCGTATTAAGTCCAGATTGAGCGATTTTAAAAAAGAGCTTCAGTAAGACTATTTTCATAAAAAACAATTCCATATTGACTCAAAATCTCACATTCTTTGAGATTCAAATCTGCCTTTTTAACCCAAAAATATAAGCGGCAACCTTTCTTTGAGATTGCTTTAAGATAGGGGATTTGGGTTGTTTTGGGAAAAAGCAAAATGAGATTTTGAATTCTTTGATTGTTATTTAGTTTCTCAAAAGTGTAGTGTGTGGCTTGAGGAATATCCTCACCTATGACACAAAAGCGAGTAAGTAAAGGAGAGGGGATTTTGGGTAAAAAAGGCAAATAATTCCCAAATCCCTTAAAAGACTCCATTAATGATTTCTCCGATTTCCTCGTATTCTAGTTTTTCTTGTGTGAGCAGTTTTGCCCTAATGCCTAAAAGATAACTTTGATAATTTTGAAAAAAACCATAACGTTCATTTTTGCATTCCTCAAGGATTTTGGCAATATCATCAGCTTTTCCAAACAATAATTCTCCCATTCCATAGGATTCTACCATTTTATTAGCAATAATTTTGGATTGTCTTAAATCCTCTTTGGAATGTGAATAACGTTCCTGATACACCAATTCCAAAGCCGCAATTCCTGATAAATGCACTTTGATTTGATTTTCTAAATCATTTTTGCCCAGAAATTCTTTTTCAATATATTTAAGTCCGTCATTCATTAAGGTTACTTTCTCAAAAGGGATTCCCAGCCAATAAGCACTAAAAGCTTTTGCAGCTTGATAGAGGGCAAGAATTTCTTTTTCTTTTTCATCAAAACTCAATCGTTTTTTTACACCCACAATGACTTTATCCCGCACATTAAGAATATCCTCTTTTTGAATGATAGGGGAATTGCGTTTGATAGCACACAGGGCAGATTCATTAATCAAAGAGGCTAATGCTGCTCCACTAAATCCAACACAAAGTTTTGCAACCTCTTCGTAATCAAAATCACATTTTTTATCCCTTGTATGCACTTTTAAAATTTTAATCCTTTCTTGGAGATTAGGTAATTCTATGAAAATCCTCCTATCAAATCTCCCGCTTCTAAGCAGTGCCTCATCCATTGATTCAATATTGTTTGTTGCACCAATTACAATAATGCCATTGCTTTCCTCAAATCCGTCCATTTCCGTTAAAAGTTGATTGAGCGTAGTTTCCCTCTCATCATTACGCATACCACCACGTGCTTTTCCTACCGCATCAATTTCATCAATAAAAATAATCGAAGGGGTATTAAGTTTGGCTTTAGTAAATAAGTCATGAACTTTTTTTGCACCCATTCCCACATAGATTTGCACGAAGCTTGCCCCACTTTGATAAAAAAATGGCACACCTGCTTCACCTGCTAGAGCTTTGACGATGAGCGTTTTACCCACACCCGGAGGACCAATGAGTAAAACACCTTTAGGCAGTCTAATACCAAAATCTTGGTATTTTTTGGGTGATTTAAGATAATCAATGATTTCCTCTAGTTCCTCTTTAGCCTCGCTGATTCCTGCAACATCATCGAAGGTTACGCAAGAAGTAATGGGCTGAATGCGATACAAATCAAAAGCATCTTCAGCAAGTAATTTACCCATTTGCTTTTGTCTGGGGAGTTTCGTCTCTTCTTTGGGAGGATTTTTAGATAAAAACTTACTTAAAAATGCCAAAATCAAGAAAAAAGCCATAAGAACAATAGCAATTTCAAGGATTTTATCAAAATAACTCGCTTCTTCTTGAATCTCTAAGGGGACTTTTTCGCCAAATTCTTGCAGATTAACACTCTCTCTTGCCACCTTGTAAGCCTTACCATCAAGCCAAAAATATAAATAAGCCCCTTTGACTTTTGCACGAGCAGGAAGATTATAAGCTGTTATTTCTTTTAAATGCACAGCACTAATGAGTGTTGCTTTTTCTTGCAAGAGGGCGACAACAAAAATCGCACACGCAATCAAAATAGCAAAAATGCCAAAATAAAGTATTTTAGATTTGGGCATAATTTTCCTCCTCTTTGGCGGTAAAATGCGGGATAGTCAGCCAAGAATCTTTTGTGATTTCTTGATGCGAGTGGATTTTGACTTTATTATAAAATTGGTCAAATCCACGATAAAACACTTCCCCTTGAGTTTCATTAACTTCCTCTACAAGCACTTTTAAAGGGATTTTTTGATAGGAGTAAAGTTGTCTTGCTTTGTGGTTATTTTTTTGAATTAAGGTTTGGATTTGTTGTTTTCTCTCTTTGGCAATCCTATGAGGAACATCGGGTTTTAGCAGACTTGAAGGAGTATGAGAGCGAGGACTATAAATAAAACTATGACAATGCGTTAAGGGGAGCGATTGCAGATTCCTATAAGCTTCCTCCCAAATCTCTTTTGATTCTTTGGGGTGTCCTACGATAAAATCACTCCCCAAAGCAAATCCTAGTTCCTTTAAACGCCAAAAAAGTTTAAAATCGTTTTCAAAGGTATTTTGGCGATTCATCAGTTTAAGCATAAAGGGTGAAGTGTGCTGCAAAGCAATATGCAAATGTCTCTCAAAAAGGGGATTTTGGATTGCTTCTAAAAATTCCTCATTAATTTGTGAAGGCTCAAGACTTCCTATTCTTAAGCGTTTAACACCTTGAATTGAAAAAATACGAAAAAGGAGTTTGGCAAGATGACTATCCCATTCTTTCCCCCAACTTCCTAAATTTGTGCCTGTGAGGATAAATTCACTAAAGCCTTTATCGCAGAGTTTTTGGATTTGAGTGAGGATTTTATCTTGCGTGAAACTTCTTGCTTTGCCCCTTAGGCTTGGAATAATACAATACGAACAAGCAAAATCGCAACCCTCTTGGATTTTAATAAACGCTCGGCTTTTTCCGACAAAATCCCCGATAATGCTAGAATCTAGGCTTTCCAAGTCCCCTTCTAAATAAAAGCTTTGATTTTTTAGCAAAAGGGTGTTGAGATTTTCTTTTAAAGAATGCCCAAAAACAGCGAAAACTACGCCTTTATCAAGCAAAGCCTTACCTTGCATTTTAACCCCACAACCTGTAAAATAAACTCTTTTCCCTTCATTCTTTAAGCGGTTAGTGTAGTTAGTAATAGCACTCTCTGCTCCATTAGTAACCGCACACGAATTAATGATAACAATATCGCTTATTTCTTCATTAAGTGTTACTTCAAAATCTTTGAGAGCATTTATCATTATTTGGGTATCAAAAAGGTTGGTGCGACAACCAAAGGTTTTAAAAAAAACTTTAGGTTTTAAGACATTATTAAGATTTTGGGTGTTTTGCATAGGGTTTTGACTCATAGATTCTCCACTTCAGGGGGATTTTCACGAAAAGGCTTGCGTTTATCAAGATAAATGCTTGTGCTAGGATAAGCGATTTTGATACTGGGTTCTTTTAAAATCTCATCAATAATTTCTGCAGAAATGCTACTTCTTAGAGCCAAAGTAGCATAGGCGTTAGTGAGATACCACACAGAAATGCGAATCCCATTAGCCTCCAAAAAGCTAAAGACTCTTGGTTCGACATTAGTAGTCCTTAAGGCGTAATGATTCCTAAGTTTGCTAAATTGTTTTCTTGCAGAATCCGTGTAGCCCTTAGCGTATTTTTTGACACATTCTCGTGCGATATTGCAAGCTTTAGTATGGTCAGATTCAAAAGTAATTGTAAAATCAATCCCGTCCCACACCGTCCGCATTCCGCTATGAGTGTAGTTAGAAAACATTGTGGTGAAAACAAAATTATTAGGGATAAAAACAATTCTCCCCGCACGGCGATTATCAAGGTAAGAAGCAAGAGTAACATCTTCATAGAGTGTGATTCTAAGCATAGAAATATCTAGCACATCACCCACATATAAAGCCCCATCTTTAATCACTTTGATTCTATCACCCACATGGACTGCACCTCCTACAACAATCACAATCCAACCAAAAATTGACATAAACCAATCTTTCATCGCGATAGCTAAACCTGCTGATGCAAATCCCAGCACCGTAACAAGATAAGTAACATTATCCATATACGCAAAAAGCAAAATCAGCACAATCACGCTGATATTTAAAAAATTAATGATTTTGTTAGTAGTGTAGATACGCTCACTATCTTGAATATACTTTCTTACCCCTAGTTTAATACCAAAAGCAATCCCAACAAGAACCAAAATACTAATCCCAATATAAACGCCTTTGAGGATTTGTGCTTTAATTTGTTCGGTTAAGTGGGAATTAATCTCCTCAACATTTTTGCTATAAATCTCTAGTGTGGTATTAAGGATATTTTCGGTAGATTCTAACTCACCGATAGCAAAATAATTGCTTCCACTTGCTTGAGCGACTTCCCTTAAATTTTTAAATAAACAAGCGTTTTTTTCGCAAAGTTCCTCTATTTCCGCTCTATTAGGTTGATTAAAATAATTAAGGAGATTTTTGAGTAACTCGCTTTTTTCTTTAAGTTTTTCAAGATTATTTTGCAAATCAGCATAGTTTTTAGAGAGTTGGGCTAATGAGGCTTTGGCGTGATTGATATAAGAAAAAGCCTGAATGATTAAAAGGGGATTAGTAATATTAGGAGCTTCCTCAAGTTTAGCGGGTTCTAGGAGTTCTTTAAAGGGGGCATCTTTATATTCTTGGAGCAATTCGCGTTGGCTATTAAGGGTATTGAGATTTCTCTCTAAATTACTTAGTTGCTGCATTTGTGTTTCAAGCGTTTGGGGCAAATTTTTAATGCGTTGGATTTCCTTTTGTGTTTGGGTAATATTTTCAACCACTTGATTGTAATTGACGAAATTTGCGTATTTTTTCATCCAAATATTATTAGGATTATCTAAGAAATTATTAATCGTTTGGATTTGCTCATCAGTTTGTTTAATGCTATCAAGGATTTTTGCTAGTTCTTCTTCATTGGATTCACCATAAACCAAGAGGCTTAGCCCCAAAAAGCATAAAATCGCAACGAGAGTTTTCACGCCTTAAACTCCTCTAGCACTTCTTTAAGGATTTTAGAGGGAATATCGTCTCTAAAAACAACCCCACCAATCCCTTGAGGGAGTATGAATTTGATTTTATCATTTTGCGTTTTTTTATCGTGAAAAAAGCCTTGATAAAAGCTTTCAATATCACTGATTGAATAATGCGTAGGGAGATTGAAAGCTTGGAGTAAATTTTTAATTTCTCTAGCTTCTTTTTGACTTAAAAGTTTGAGCTTACAAGCCAAAGTATTTGCCATTACAATCCCCATAGCCACAGCTTCTCCGTGCAGATAATAGCCATAACCACTTTGGGATTCAATGATATGCCCAAAAGTATGCCCATAATTGAGAGCTGCTCGGATTCCCTTTTCTTTAGTGTCTTCTTTGACCACTTTAGCTTTAATGCTTACCGCTTGGTAAATCATCTCTAAAAGTATTTGGGGATTTGATAAATCTGCTTTTTTTAAAAAAGCAAAAAAATTCTTATCAAAGCACACCGCCATTTTGATAATCTCTGCCATTCCTGCACTAAATTCTCTATCAGGTAAGGTTTTTAGAAAATCCGTATCGATATAAACAGCTTGGGGCTGATGAAAAACACCGATGAGATTTTTACCAAAGTGATTATTGATTCCCGTCTTTCCTCCAACGCTTGAATCGACTTGCGAAAGAAGCGTTGTGGGGATTTGGATAAAATCAATCCCCCGCATAAAAATCCCCGCAGCAAATCCCACCATATCGCCCACGACACCACCACCAAAGGCAATCATTAAAGAATTGCGATTGAGCTTATGATTAAAAGCGGCTTCAAGAATGATTTGGAGGCTTTCAAAATTCTTATAAGCTTCCCCATCTTGCACGCAAATACAATACACTTCTTTAGCTTTGAGGCAAGAGAGAAGTTTAGAGAGATGAAGTCCCGCAATCTTAGGATTTGTTACAATAAGAACCTTATCTTTATGTGAAATTTTAGGAAGTTTCCCAAAAGAAATAGTGTATTGCGGAAGCGTGATTTGCATTTGTTGCCTTTTGCGATTTGTATTTTAAGATTTTATAGGATAATTCTTGATTTATGGGACTTTTTGCCCTAACTATCTTAAATTTTGTAATTATATCACTAAACTTGTTAAACAAAGTATGGTATGAAAAGTTTTTTATTTTTTATTTGTTTTTTTTGGTGTTTTTTGTCAAATGTTGTCAAATCTTAACATAAGTTTTGGGAAATCCTTTTAAAGTTTAAAAATTTTAAATATTATACTAAATTTTACTTAGTTTTTACTCTATTTTTTTCATTACACTTTTGCTTTTCTGATGATTTCATTAACAAAATCATTGATTTCTTTAGAGGCTTTGGAAGTTAAAGGATTAGATTTATAATCATCATAAGCTTTTT
>JAFLSC010000034.1 GCA_022511145.1 Helicobacter sp. | reverse complement strand
CTTACTAATCGCATAGACTTTTTTGTGTGTTTGGTATTTTTGCTTGAGTCTCTTAAGTTGAGATGAGAATCTGCCACAAATGTGAAAGAAATTTTAGAGACAAGAAAAAAGAATTTGTCTTTAATTTTAAAAAATTAAAAGCTACTTTAGGTAGGATATTTTATAATTTTATTGCCTGAGTGAGACGTGTTTTTTCTTTTGGAGTCCAACACATTGCTTCTTACTAATCGCATAGACTTTTTTGTGTGTTTGGTATTTTTGCTTGAGTCTCTTAAGTTGAGATGAGAATCTGCCACCTAATAAAAAGCTTGGGGTTAGAAATTTTACCTATTTAGGGCTTTACAACTGATAACGTTCGCTTGGGTTTAAAATCAAATATAGTAAAAGTGATATAAAAGGGTAAAAATGGAAATTGTGATTGTAGGGAATGGCGGGAGAGAATACGCTCTAGGCTTGGCTTTACAAAAAGAATGTCGGATTGATGGGATTTATTTTTATCCGGGTAATGGAGCAACGAGTAAATTAGGAAAAAATATTAATTTTGATAATGAAAAAGAATTTGTTGATTTTGCTTCAAAACAAAAAATTGGTTTAGTGGTTATTGGTCCAGAAGCTCCTTTAGTTAAGGGTTTGGCTGATGATTTAAGACAAAAAGATATTTTGGTTTTTGGTCCAAGTTCTAAGGCGGCACAGCTAGAGGGTTCTAAAGCCTTTATGAAAGAATTTGTTAAACGCAAAGGAATCCCCACAGCAAATTTTATACAAACACAAGATTTTAAGGAAGCTAGTGAATTTATCGAGCAATTAACGCCTCCTATCGTGATTAAAGCTGATGGTTTATGTGCGGGAAAGGGTGTAGTGATTGCACAAAGCTATGAGGAAGCAAAAAACACTGCTAAAGATATGCTAAGTGGCAAGAGTTTTGGTGAAGCAGGAAAGAAAATTATTATTGAAGAATATTTGGAAGGATTTGAACTTTCTGTTTTTGCAATGTGTGATGGGGAGGATTTTATCCTTTTACCACCCGCACAAGACCATAAACGATTGCTTACAGGCGATAAAGGACCAAATACCGGAGGTATGGGTGCGTATGCTCCCTCCCCTTTAGCTGATTCTACTCTATTAGAAAAGATTAAAGAAAGTATTATTGTGCCGACTCTTAAGGGTATGAAAGAAGAAGGAATGCCCTTTAGCGGTGTGCTTTTTTGTGGGATTATGGTAGTAAAAAATCAGCCCTATTTACTTGAATTTAATGTCCGCTTTGGCGACCCAGAATGTGAAGTTTTAATGCCTTTATTCCAAAATGGTTTGCTAGATTGTTTGCTAGGCTGTGCAAAAGGAGAGCTTAAAAATGTAAAATATACGATTGAAAATAGGGTATGCGTTGGCGTGGTGGTGGCATCTTGTGATTATCCTTATAAAAACTCTCCGCCTCAAGTTATTACTTTAAAAGAAAACGCTAGTCAAGAAGCACATTTTGCTTTTGCAGGTGTCAGCAAGGAAGGGGACAATCTCATAGCAAGTGGCGGGAGAGTGCTAGTGTGCGTAGGTAAGGGTAATGATGTCAGAGAGGCTCAAAAAAGAGCTTATGAAATGGTAGGAAAAGTAAATTTTCAAGGAATGCAATATCGCAGTGATATTGCTTATCAAGCATTATAGGATACAAATGAAAGAAACGATTGAAGAAATATTAGGTAGGGAAGAAATTGAGATTGCTCCTTTAAGCAAACGTTTGGTTGCTTTTTTGATTGATGATTTGTTAGTGAGTTTGGTTTGGATTGCAATTTACTGGGAAAGTATCGCTGAAGTGGCTGATGATAGTGAGGCAGTTTTGAAGATACTTTCTGCTTCAATCTTGGTGGTGTATGCGATAAAAATCCTTTATCAATGGCTTTTTGTAATGTATTATGGGGCAACTATTGGCAAAATTGTAATGAGGATTCGTGTCATTGAAGTGGAATTGCTTGATAATCCTAACGCTATGCAATCTTTAGTGCGTTCTTTATTCCGTGCTTTGAGCGAAGTCTTAATGTATATGCCCTTTTTTCTTGTTTTGGAAAATAAAATTCATCAAGCCCTGCACGATAGGATTGCCAAAACTATCGTGATTGATTTAAAGTGATTGTGTTATGAAAAAAACTAAAATTGCTTTTATTGTTGTGTTGCTTGTGAGTTTTATACAGGCTAAAACAGGCATTAAGAAATTTAACAATACCCAAGAAGCAGTTTTTGAATTTCTTGCTGATGATATGGAATACAGCGAATCTGAAGTTATTGGGAGAGGGAATGCGGTTGTTATTAATTTGGATTATTTTCTTACCGCTGATAAGGCAATCTATAATACTCAAACCAACGAGATTGTTCTTTTGGGGAATGTCAATGCCTACAAGGGTAATGCTCTGTATTTAAAATCTAGCCATATTAAAATCAAAGTTCAAGAGGATTATTCTTTTTTAGAACCTTTTTATTTGCAAGAAAGTGAAAGTGGTTTGTGGGTAAGTGCGGATAGTGCGGAATTTAATAATAATGTTTATCAAGCACAAGGGGCGGTTGTCTCTACTTGCAGCGTGAATAATCCTATTTGGCAGCTCAAAGCAAGTAAAGGGGAATATGATGTCAATGAAGAGTGGCTAAGAGTGTGGAATCCTAGACTTTGTATTTATGAAGTGCCGATTTTGTATTTACCCTATCTTTCTTTCTCTGCGGGTTATAAAAGAAAAACAGGATTGCTTTATCCTTTGATTGGGAATTCTAATGATGATGGGATAATGTATTCCCAACCGATTTTTATCGCTCCTGATAGCTGGTGGGATATGACTTTATCGCCTCAAGTGAGGACTAAACGAGGTGGAGGGGTTTTTAGTGAAGCAAGAATGATTGATGATAAAAACGAAATGTTATGGGCAAATTTTGGTGCATTTGCTAACACGGGGAGTTATAGGAGAAAATATGATTTAGAAAACCAAACGCATTATGGATTCCAAACTGAATACAAACGCAAAGATTTGCTAACCCATAAACAAGATTTCTTTAAAGAAGATGGCTTATATTTGGATATAACGCAAGTTTCAGATATTGATTATTTGAGATTGCAAGAAGAAAAAACTCGAAATAAAGCCGATTTGCAAGGGAGTTTGCTCACTTCTAGGTTGAATTATTTTCTTAAAAGCGAGAATGATTATATCGGGCTTTATGGACGATATTATAATGATTTGGAATATACAAGTAATGCCCGCACACTCCAAACGCTTCCTGAAGTGCAGTATCATCATCAAATCGGAAGTTTATTTGTAGATAATTTGTATTATTCTTTTGATTATAAAGTTGCTAATCATACGCGTGCTAAAGGCTATCGAGCGGTGCAGCAAGAAGCGACTTTGCCTATTATTTTTACCCAACCTTTGTTTGATGATTACCTTAATGCTACCATTTCACCAATTTTTTATGCCACTAATGTTGATTATTATAACACCAAAGAAGTTCGGCTTGAAGATGGGAGATATTTTAGTAATTATTATAGTTTTAAGTTGAACTCTGATTTGGTAAAACAATATTCTGATTTTGGGCATACTTTAAATTTAGAGAGCGAATATATTTTGCCCGGGATTAAAGAAGATAGAGGAGATTTTGAGACTTTTCTTACTCTACCAGGAGATTACAAAGAATTGCGATTAGGACTCACTCAAGCTTTTTTTAATCTTGAAAATGATTTGAAGCTCTCTCATAGGATTTATCAACCTGTTTTTTTTGGAGGTGATTTAAATCAATACGGCGAAATAGAAAACGATATTCAATACTTTTACGATTATCATTGGAGTTTTTTAAGCAATATTTTTTATTCCCATCAAAGACAAAGAATTTCAGAGGCAACGCATCAGCTCCGCTATGATTCTGATGATTTTGGTTTCTTTGTAGGGCACTTTATGCGTGAGGATTTTGCTCATCAAGAAATCCCAAAAGGTCGCTTTGGTGAAGCAAATTACCTTAATGCAGGATTTAATAGCGATTTTGACTATTTTACACTTTTTGCAAGTGTGGGGTATGATTACAAAGAAAGAGACTTGAAAACTTGGCAAGTTGGAGTTGATACAACGATTCGGTGTTTTTCTTTTGGGATAAAATATGTGAGTGAGGTGTATCCTACTCTAACAAGAAGAGGAGCAGTGGCAAAAGATGATGAATATGTACTTTTGACGATTAAATTTATTCCTCTCTTAAGCAGTGATGTTAAAATTAATAATTAAGGAAAGTTATGTTGTTTGCAGATAATGAATTACACTCTCCGCGTAGGCAAGTTTTATTTAAAAATCGCAAAGATGCTTTAAACAAGCTACTTGATGATATGCCTTTGAATTTTTTTAGAAATCAAGATTGTGTTGTTGTGGGGATTTCTTTTGCAGGATTTTTGTTTGCCTCCCAGTTGGCTAGGGAGATTAAAGCCCCTTTGGATTTTCTTTTTACTTCTTCTATCGGTGCTCCCAATAACACTGAATGTGAAATAGCAATGACTTCGGAGACAAAGGAGATTATCATAAAAGAAGCTTTAGTTAATTCTTTTGGGGTTAGTTTGGATTATATTTATGGAGAAGCACAGCGACAATACGAGGAAAAAATGCTACCTTTAATTTATCAATACCGCAAGGGTAGAAAATTAACCACTTTCAAAGATAAGCATATTTTGCTTGTTGATGAAGGGATTGATAGCGGATTAAGGGCTATGACTTGCATTAAATCAATGCTTACTTTGCAGGTTAAAACAGTGTATTTTGCTTGTCCTGTCGCTCCTTTTTGTGTTGCAAAGATGGTAGATGAGATTACTGATGGGCTTTTTTGTTTGCATCGTTTAGATGATTTTGTAGATATTGGCTATTATTATGGGGATTACCAACCCATTGAAACTTCTGTGATAGAGTCAATCTTTAAGGAATGTGATAGGGGGGGGGGCATTAGTTTAACAAACTAGAGAATCAGAAAATGAGGAGTAAAAATGAGTGAAATCACAATAGGCAGTGAAAAATACATTTTTGATAAATTTGCGAAAGCCGCGAGTGGGAGTGTTTATTATCAAGAGGGCAAAAATGTGCTTTTGGCGGTGGTTAGTGTCGATACTGAAGAAATCGTTGAGGAGGATTTTCTCCCGCTTACTGTGCAATACATCGAGAAAGCCTATGCTAATGGTAAGTTTCCCGGAGGCTATATTAAGCGGGAGTCAAAGCCCGGAGATTTTGAAACTTTAAGTGCAAGAATTGTTGATAGAAGTTTGCGTCCTTTGTTTCCTAAAGAATATTGCTACCCAACGCAAATTAGCATTTTTGTATTAAGCGTAGCAAGTGGGGCAGATTTGCAAGTTTTAGCTCTCAATGCTGCTAGTGCAGCCCTTTATGTTTCTGAAATCCCTATTAAAGCACCAGTTAATGGTGTAAGGATTGGAAAAGTTAATAACAAGCTTGTTATTAATCCAAATTTAGAGGAAAGCTCTTTGGATTTGCTTGTTAGTGGGGTGAATGAGGATTTATTGATGATTGAAATGCGAACTTTTGGGAGTGAAGTGGCAGCAAATTATCGTGCTAATGAAATGAGCGAGGAAGAGTTACTTCAAGCATTAGAGTTAGCCAAAAATCATATTGCCCAAAAAAGTCAGTTAATGGCAGAAAAATTTACTCCTTTTATCAAGCCTCCTTTAGCTTTTAAAGAGAAAAGAAAAAGTTTTGTCTCTGAAGCAATGATGGATTTTATCTATCAAAACCACCTGCCTGAATTAAAAGCAATTATTCAATTCCTCTCCAAAACTGAACGCGATAACAAAATCAAAACCTTTGCTTGTAAAATAGCTAATGAATGGATAAAAACCAATCCATTAGATGAAAATCTCGATAAAATGGCAATCCAAAGTGTCGCTCAAGTCAAACGCGAAGTGGTGCGAGCAATGATTTTAAAAGAAAGAAAAAGAGCCGATGGGAGAGACTTAAAAGAAGTGCGTCCCATTAGCATTGAGACAAATTTTCTCCCCTGTGCTCATTCTTCTGTGCTTTTTACGCGGGGACAAACACAAGCCTTAGTTGTCGCAACGCTAGGGGGTGATATGGACGCACAAAGCTATGAATTACTTACCGATAAAGTAGCACAAAAAGAGCGTTTTATGGTGCATTATAATTTTCCTCCCTTTAGTGTGGGCGAGGTTGGCTTTATTTCTGCACCCGGAAGAAGGGAGCTAGGACACGGAAATCTTGCTAAGAGGGCTTTAGAGAGCAGTCTTATCAATCCTGATTTAAAAAGTATCCGATTAGTTTCAGAGATTTTAGAATCTAATGGTTCTTCCTCTATGGCAACGGTTTGTGGGGGTTCTCTAGCTTTAGCAGCAGCAGGGATTGAATGTGTGAGTTTAATTGCGGGAGTCGCAATGGGTTTAGTTGTTGAGGGAGAAAATTTTGCTGTTTTAACTGATATTATGGGATTAGAAGACCACGAAGGCGATATGGATTTTAAAGTAGCAGGTTCAAGGGAGGGCATTACTGCTTTGCAAATGGATATTAAGCTAGGCGGTTTGAAAACAGAAATTTTAAGAGTGGCACTCTCCCAAGCAAAAGAAGCAAGAGAGCATATCTTAACCTTAATGGAAGAAGCAAGAGATAAAATTATACTCAATGAAGAGATTTTACCTTCATCGATTATTTTTGCAATCCCACCAAGCAAGATTGTTGAGGTTATTGGACAAGGAGGTAAGACAATTAAGGAGATTGTCGAACGTTTTGGAGTTACAATCGATTTGAATCGCGATAATGGGGAAGTTAAAATTAATGGGAATAATCGTGAGCAAATTGATGAAGCCAAAGAGTTTATCCTCAATATTGCTAACACAAAAGAAGCAAGGATAAATCCGCAAGAGGAATACAAAGTGGGGGATATTTTTGTCGGAAAGGTTAAAAAAATACTAGAATTTGGGGCTTTTGTTGAATTACCTAAGGGTTATGACGGACTCTTGCATATTTCTAAAATCACGCCCAATCGTAATGACAAAATCAGTGATTATGTCCGTGTGGGTGATGATATTAAGGTAGAAATTTTATCTTTGAATAAAAATAAAGTGGAATTAGGGTTAGTTAATTAAAATTTTAGTAAAAAGGTATATAATTCTACTTTACAAAGTGTTAAGTAGGGGAATGAATCCGAACGGACTTTGAAATTTAAAGGAGTGAAAATGAAAAAACTACTTTTAGTGTTTTTTGCGTTAGCAGGCGTTGCCTTTGCGGCTGATGGTGCTGGTGAAACTTTATTGTCTTTTTCAGCGATTGCTGCAGGTGTTGGTTTAGGTATTGCTGCACTTGGTGGTGCAATCGGTATGGGAAGCACAGCAGCAGCTACTATTTCTGGTATGGCAAGAAATCCCGGTGTTGGCGGTAAGCTAATGACAACAATGTTTATTGCCCTAGCGATGATTGAAGCACAAGTTATTTATACTCTCGTTGTTGCTTTGATTTTGCTTTATGCAAACCCATTCTTAGGAATACTAGGTTTATAATACTCACTAATGGATTCAAGAAATCTTGAATCCATTTTGCGCTGGTGGTGGAATTGGTAGACACACCATCTTGAGGGGGTGGCGGGGCGACCCGTGCGAGTTCAAGTCTCGCTCAGCGCACCACAAATTTTTCTATCATTTATTCTTTTTGTGCCACATTATTTTTTAAACTTATATCATAGATTGAGATTTGCTTAGATATAATAAATTTATTTATTGTTTTTGTAATAAAGATAGGATATTGTAAAGGAGTAAAGATGAAAATTCTAGGTTTTGATATAGGCATTACAAGCATTGGTTGGGCTTATGTAGAGGGTGAAGAGCTTAAAGATTGCGGTGTGAGGATTTTTACAAAGGCAGAAAATCCTAAAAATGGAGAATCTTTAGCCTTGCCAAGACGCGAGGCAAGAAGCACAAGACGCAGACTTGCACGAAGAAAAGGGAGACTTAATGCCATTAAGAGATTGCTTTGTAAAGAATTTGGATTAAATCTAAGTGATTATGTAAGCAGTGATGGGGATTTGCCAAAGGCGTATCAGACAAGCAAAGATGCTAAAAGCCCCTATGAACTTCGCACTCTAGCTTTGGAGCAAAAACTCGAGCCTAAAGACTTCGCACGGGTGATTTTGCATATTGCTAAACATCGTGGCTATGGGAATAAACACGCAAAAGAATCAAGTGATGATAAAGAAAGTGGCGAAGTCAAAAAGGCAATAAGCGAAAATGAAAAAATCATCAATGACAAGAATTATAGGAGCGTAGGCGAGTATTTTTATAAAGAATTTTATAAAAAAGGAGCAAATGTGCGTAATAAAGGCGGGAATTACGAGCATTGCATCTCCCAAGAGCTACTTAAAAAAGAATTGCAAAAAATTTTTGAAAAACAACACGAATTTGGTTTTACTTTTAGCAACAATACTTATAAAAGCATTGAGCGTAATGAGGATAATAAGCATAAAGAAGTAGATTTTCAAACGGCTATTATGGAGAGTGCTTTTTATCAGCGTGATTTGAAGGACTTTAGTGATAAAGTGGGCGAGTGCATCTTTTTTGAGGGTGAAAAACGTGCTGCTAAAGAAAGCCTAAGTGCTATGGAGTTTGTTGCCCTTACAAGAATTATCAATGTTTTAAAGAACCTTGAGGAAAAGAATAAGAAATTTGGCAGTGGCGAGGTGTATGGAGAGGAAAAAATAAAAGAGATTCTAGCCATTGTGCTTGATAAAGGTGAAATGAGTTACAAAAAATTGCGAGAAATCTTAAGTCTTGATGAGCGTGTTTTCTTTGCCAGAGATTCTAAGCTTGATTATGCAAAGCCTATGCAGGAGGCAGAAAAGGCAAAATTCATTGAGTTTAAGAATCTAAAAAGTCTTAAAAAGGCTTTGGGTGGTAGCTTTGAGGGCTTAGAGAGGAAATATATTGATGAAATTGCTACTTTAATCACTCTGCATAAAAGCAAGGAAAATCTTAAAAAGGCATTAGAGGATTATGCCAAAAAACACCAACTAGAGCAAAGACTAAATGAGCATTTGGAGGCTTTAAGTGAGCTTGATTTTTCTAAGCATATTAATCTAAGCCTTAAGGCACTTGATGAGATTTTACCTTTTATGCGAGAGGGAAAGCGTTATGATGAAGCGATTGAAAAAGCAGAGCTAAAAGAGCATAGAAAACACGGAGGCAAAAAGGATTTTCTCCCACCGCTTGAGGAATATGAGCCACATTTAGCAAATCCAGTCGTGGCAAGGGCTTTAAGTGAGTATCGTAAAGTGCTTAATGCCCTGCTTAAAAAATTTGGCAAAATGCATAAGATTCATATTGAATTTACGCGAGAAGTCGGCAAAAGCTATTCTACACGGAAAAAATATGAGACAAAACAAAAGGAAAATTTAAAGAAAAATAATGAAGCAAAAGCATTATTAGAGCAATATAGTTTGCCCCAAACTCCACAAAATATTCTAAAAGTAAAGCTTTTTAGAGAGCAAGATGAGAGATGTGCATATAGTGAAGAAAAAATCACAAGAGAGCATTTAGCCGACCCAAAAGCCTTAGAGATTGACCATATTTATCCTTATTCGCGTAGTTTTGATGATAGCATTATGAATAAAGTGCTTGTCTTTACAAAAGAAAATCAAAATAAACGCGATAAAACTCCCTTTGAAGCCTTTGGCAAGGATAAAGAAAAATGGGAAAGGATTGTAGCTTTAGCTCAAAAACTCCCTAATAAAAAGAAAAATAGAATCCTAAATAAAAATTTTAATGATAAAGAAGCAGGATTTATTGCAAGAAATCTTAATGATACGGGCTATATCGCAAATTTAGTAAGTGATTGGACAAAAAATTCTTTAGAATTTTTGCCTTTAAGTGAAAATGAAGTAACAATTGTAGGTAAAAAAGAAAGTAAAGTGCATTGTGAGGCGGTGAGTGGGACATTAACGACAAATCTAAGGCATATTTGGGGCTTTGAAAACAAAAACAGAGATAATCATCTCCACCATGCCTTAGATGCTATTATTATTGCTTATGCAAATGCTTCAATGATACAGCGATTTAGTGAATACTATAAGCAAAAAAATGAGCTAAAAAGTAATCATTACAAGAAGCAAGATAGGCTTAAATGGCAGCTAGGCAAAAAAGAAATAAGTCAAGATGAATATAACAAGCAAGATAAGCAAAATACAAGTGAATATGTGAGCAAAAAAGAGGCACTAAGGGAGGATATTAAGCAAAAATTTTGCTTACCTTATGGGGATTTTCGCAAAATCGTGCAAGAAAAAATTGATAAAATCTTTGTTTCCAAGCCTCCTAGAAAACGGGCAAGAGGGGCTTTGCACGAGGAGACTTTTTATAGCTTTGATGATAAAAAATTATTAGAATCTTATGGCGGAAAAGAAGGAGTAGAAAGAGCAATAGGTTTAGGTAAAATTCGCAAAATAGGCACAAAAATTGTGAGTAATGGTGCAATGGTGCGTGTGGATATTTTTAAGGATAAAAAGGGTAAATTTTATGGTGTGCCTATTTATACAATGGATTTTGCACTCGGGATTTTGCCAAATAAAGCAGTAGTAACAGGCAAAGATAAGAAAACAGGGATAATTAATGATTGGAAAGAAATGGATTCAAATTATCAGTTTTGTTTTTCGCTTTTTAAAGATGATTTAATTTTGGTGCAGAAAAAGGAGATGGAAAAGCCAAAATTATGCTATTTTGAGAGTTTTGGAGTTGCAACAGCCTCAATTTGTGTAACCAAGCATAACAACAAATTTGAGGATTTAAGTGAAAACGAAAAACTTCTCTACACGAATGCTACTCTTGAAGCAGTAGTGGGCAAAAGTATAGGAATCCAAAATCTCAAGGTTTTTGAAAAATACCGAGTCTCGCCGCTTGGAGAGTATCAAAAAGCAGATTTTACGCCCCGCCAAGCTATCGCACTTAAAAGCAGTCCTAAAGGGAAGCAATAAGGATAATGTTTGATTCTGTCTTTCGCACACTTTTTCTAAGCACACCTGCACGATTAAGCCTAGCAGAGAGGCATCTCTGTATCGCCCAAGAGGATAAAGAAAAGGTAAAAATTCCGCTTGTTGATATTTTGTGTATAATCGCAGAATCCCCTCAAATCACGCTCACAAATGCACTCCTTGATGCATTAGCCTCTCATAAGATTGTCCTTTATACTTGTGATAGTTCGCATTTACCTAGCGGTATATTTATGCCCTTTTTGGGACATTATAAAGCCCTAAGTGTTTTGCAATCCCAAATTGCCTCAAGTAAGCAAAGAAAAGCTGTGCTTTGGCAGCAAATTATTAAGGCAAAAATTAGCAATCAAGCCACTTTGCTTCAAATGCAGCATAAAAAAGAATATGAAAGCTTAGAATCTTTAGCTAAAAGCGTGAATCTAGGGGATTCAAATAACAACGAAGCTAAAGCAGCAGCCATATATTTTAAGGCACTTTTTGGCAAACATTTTAGTCGTAAGGTGCAAATTTTTGAAGAGAGTCAAAATGGAATAATAAATGCTGCGCTTAATTACGCCTATGCGATTGTGCGGGGGGTTATCACAAGAAGCCTTTGTGCAAGCGGACTTCATCTCGCACTGGGGATACATCATAAAAATCAATTTAATGCGTTTAATCTCGCAGATGATGTGATAGAGCCTTATAGAATCTTTGCAGATTCTCTTGTGGTGCAGATGATTGAAGGCGGGGAGTTAGGAGAGGCTTTAAGTTTAGAAAATCGCCTAAAATTAGCGAGGATTTTAAATGTAGCAGTAGAGGTGGAACACAAGCTTTATCCGCTTCATCGTGCGGTGATAGTGAGTGTGCAAAGTGTAGTGAAATGCTTTGAGGCAGAGAATTTTAAGCTTAAGCTTCCACTTTTTTGCGAGGATAGATCAAATGGAAGAGAAATTTATGAGGGTGTTAGTGATGTTTGATATGCCAACCTTGAGTAAAAAAGATAGGAAATATTACACAAAGTTTCGTGATGCTCTTATCAAAGATGGCTTTATGATGTTGCAATATAGCGTGTATATGAGAATCTGCAAGGGTGTGGCGAGTGCAAATAATTATTTGGATAAAGTGGGATTGATTGTGCCACCAAAGGGGCATATTAGGGGTTTAATTCTTACTGAAAAGCAATTTGATAATATGCGATTGCTGCTTGGGAAAGAAAGTGAGAATGAAAAGGCAAACAAGCCAAGGCAACTTACACTTTTTTGAATAGAGCAAGTTTAAGATTCTAGAGGTTTTGTAAAATCTGCAAGAATAAGTTAAGATGGACTCGGTTTTTAGGGATTGAAACCCTGCGGAGACCGAAAACTCCTTATTTTAGCCGCTTTTTAAATTCTTATGGAGGAATTATATCCTAGATTTCCTTAAAAACCACTCATCTAAGATATTTTTAGTTTTTAAACTCTCTTAAACATCGTAAGATACGATATTTGAGGTAAGTGTATTTTACCATAAGAGAATTTAAAAAGCGGCTAAAACCAGCAGCTGCTGAGCTTGAAAAGAAACTCAATTTTACCATAAGAGAATTTAAAAAGCGGCTAAAACTTCTTTGCGACGTAACTCCCGAATCTTTTTATTTTACCATAAGAGAATTTAAAAA
>JAFLSC010000033.1 GCA_022511145.1 Helicobacter sp. | reverse complement strand
GTTATTATTGCGACTTTTGTTAGTGGTTCGATGATTTTGCAATACCTCTTGGGACTAGAGAGAGGGTATTGGGTAACCCTTAGTTGTGCGGCTGTTATGACGGCGGTTACTTTTAAACAAGTTTGGATTAGACAAACTCAAAGGATTTTAGGGACTTTTGTAGGTGTGAGTTTTGCCTATTGGCTTTTACATTATACTTTTACACCTTTAGAATTTGCAATTTTAATGATGACTTTAATGTTTTTTAGCGAACTTATTGTGGTGAGAAATTATGCCCTTGCTATGGTTTTTCTAACGCCTTATTCTACCTATTTGGCTGAAGCAGCAAGTTTTATGAATTATGACCCTGATTTGATTATCAAAGCAAGGTTGCTTGATATTACGATTGGGAGTTTTATTGGATTAATTGGTGGGGCAGTTATGCATTGGGAAGCTTTGCGTCAAATCCTTGCAAACATTTTACAAAAGATTTTCAAATGGAATGGGGCAGAATAGTCTTGGCTGATTATTATTGATAAGATTGAATATAATCGCGAATACTCTGCTTAATTTCAGGATTAATCTCCAAATGGAGTTGCAAGATTGAAAGCGGCAATCCAAAATTCTCTAGCTTAATAGCATCTTTTTGCGTAACCAACAAAGAAGTAGCTTGAGTTTTAGCGTATTTCTCCAAAATTTCTTGCTTATTGAAATAAGAATGGTCTTTTAAAATAATTTTTCCCACCACATTAGGCAAAAACTCCTCCAATCTTGAGGGATTAGCAATAGCAGTAAGCAAAAGCATTCGCTCTGATGGATAAAGCAAATCCACCTTTCTTTTATAATCCACTCCCTCAATAAGCACTCTATCAGCTTTCTTATAGGCACTTTTATGCTCCCTATAACCTCCGCTAGGCAAACAAAAATCAAAATAGGGTTTAAGTTTGGGTTGTAACAAAAGATTAAGTTTTTTGTAATTAAAACGAAATCCGTCATCTAAAAAAATCACTTTTGCCCCTAGATTCTTTGCCTCCAAGATTGCTTTTTTTCTATCCTCACTCACAATCACAGAGCTTTTAGGGAGCATTTTGGCAAGCATTAGGGCTTCATCGCCACTTATGGTTGCTTGTTCTAAGATTTTTCCTTGTTGGCTTATGATTTTTAACCCCTTGCTTTTCCTTCCATAGCCTCTTAAAACTACGCAGGATTGTGGATAGTCTTTAGCAATCTCTTGGATAAAAGGCGTCTTACCACTTCCTCCTAGCACCAAATTCCCAACACTAACAATAGGGATTTCAAAATCATAATACCTTGCACTTATTCTTTTAAGTGTAGCAATACCACAATAAATCATACTAAAAGGTAAAAGCAGTAGGGCTAAAATTTTTTGCCACCAAAAAGGAGCAAAAAAATAATGCTCAATAATCCTCATTAAAACCTCTCATTAACAAGTCTCAAAATTTGCTCACAAACATAATTTATCTGTTTTTCTTTCATCACACTATAAATTGGCAAACTTAAAATCTGCTGATAATTTTTCAAGGCAACAGGAAAATCACTGATTTTGAAGCGATATTTGGTTTTGTAATAAGTCAAAAGATGCAAAGGCACGAAATGCAATCCCGTCTCAATCCCGCATTCTTTAAGTTCCTTAGCAAAATGGTCGCGATTTTTATCCACTTTAATAATAAAATGGTAAAAAATATGTTCCCTTTTAATGCTTGGCATCGATAAATGGGGTGCATTCCCCAAAGCCTTAATATAAAATTTAGCAAGTTTTTGACGCTTTTTAATCATCTCATCAATGCGTTCAAGCTGCTTTAGACAAAAGGCTACATCTAAAAGGCTAATATTATGCTTATTCCCAATCCCCACAACATCATAGAGGTATTGCGGACGCACACTTGTAATATCTTCACTCACAACCCCGTGATAACGCATTAATAAAGCTTGTCTAGCAAGTTCCTCATCATTAGTTGCTAAAATGCCCGCTTGAGCTACGGGATTTGTTGAATCTAAAATGATACTAAAAATCGAAGCATAACTCCCTTGTGAGCCGATTTTAACTCCCTTATGCGTCAATCCTAATGCCATAGTAGCATCTTCAATCACCTTGATTTGATAGCTTTTAGCAAGCTCACAAAAAGGCTTAATATCGCAAACCTGCCCTGCTGTATGGCTCACCACAATCGCCCGTAGTTTTTTACTCATATTATTTTTTAAGACTTCTTGGCATTTTTCATAAGAAATCTCAAAAGTATCCTCTTGTATATCTACAAAAATAGGTTCAGCATCAAAATGCCTTATCATCTCCGGAAACATTGGGTGGCAATTCACAGAACACAAAATCTTATCTCCCCTCTTAAGATTCATTGCAAAAAGACAAAGCTGAAAAGCTGCTGCACCATTAACCGCAGAAACGGCGTATTGCACACCAATATATTGTTTAAAAGTTTGCTCTAACTTAGGCACGAGATTTTCACTAGGATTTTGCAAAACCTCTATAATCGCTTCTTTTTCCGCTTCAGTAATATCGGGGATAAAATAAGGGATTTTCAGAATCTATCCTTTAAATCATTAAGTATTGCAATCTCGGGTAATTTTCGCTTAAATGCCATTTGTTCTTTTCGCTTTAAAACAAGCTCTAGGGCATCTTTGGGTAAATCCTGCTTGATGATTTCCTCACTGCTGCTTCCTTGTTCTAATAGTATCATAATTTTATCAAGAATTTCATAACAATACCCTAATTCCTCCTCATCACTTTGTCCCTCATATAAATCCGCACTCGGTGGCTTTTGAATGATATTTTGAGGGATTCCTAAGAGTTTTGCAATTTCATAAATCTCTGTTTTATACAAATCCCCTATGGGGTTAATAGCACAAGCCATATCCCCAAAAATCGTGCCATAGCCTAGTGTTAATTCACTTTTATTGCTTGTGCCTATTACTAAGCAATGATTAGCAAAAGCGTAATCATACAAACAAATCATACGCATTCTTGCACACGCATTCCCCATACGCAAAGGATTTTCTTGTAATCCCTCTAAAATTTCTCCAAAGGCATTTTGTGGTGTGTTAAGGGGCAAGATTTGATAAGCAATCCCAAATTTTTGGCATAGGGTTAGGGCATCTTCAAGACTATTAGAGGAAGAAGTGATTGAGGGCATAAGCAAAGCTTGAGCCTTATTACCCCACGCTTTTTGACAAAGCAGGGCAACCACAGCCGAATCAATACCCCCACTTAGCCCATAAACAACAGCACTAAAGCCTCTCTCTTTTACTTTTTCTTGTAAAAAAAAGACTAATTTATCAATAAGGATTTGATAGTTTTTCATCTCTAAAATACCTTTCAAAATAAGATTCTTATGATTCTCTTTAAAAATTTTAACAAAAAATGTAATTTTATCGTAAAATTCAGTATTAAATCTACAAATTTAAGATATAATATAAACTTGTATGCATTTGGGAGTCTCTATATCCCAATCACACAAAACCAACAAACACTGAAAGGAAAGAGTATGTTAAAAAAAGTTATTCCCTTATCATTAGTTTTGTGCGGTTCGCTTTTTGCGGCTGATAACCTTTTTGAGGTAACTCCAGAAATAGGGGGGAGTTGGCATATCAGTAATGACCGCTATAAAGATAGTGCTGAATTGAGCTATGGTATCAAGTTTGCCGGTCGCTTTGCTCCAACTTGGCTCTTAGAAGTTGGCTATGAACGATTTGACAAAGCTGATTACAAAGGTCGCGGAATTACCAATCAACACACTGATTCTAACCGCTATTTTGCCCATTTGGTTAAGGAATTTGCCGTTGATGGAAAAATTTCTCCTTACATTTTAGGAGGTTTTGGTTATGAGGATTTAACCAATAATATTCAAAGTATGGATAGTGCTTGGTTTGGACAATATGGTTTGGGTATCCGATGGGAACTTGCTAAATTTCTCCACCTCAAAACTGAAGTTAGACACCTTGCTAGCTTTGATGGTAGAAGCGATATTATTGCAATGTTAGGACTTGCAATTCCTTTTGGAACTTATACAGAATATCAAGAGCCTAAAGAACCTGTGGCACCTGTTCTTTCTCATATTCACACTTTCCAAGTTCAATTCCCTTTTGATTCTAGCGTTGTTAATCCTCAATATGAAGGTGAAATCCGAGATTTTGCTGAATATATGAAACAAAATCCTAACACAACTGCAGTTATCAAGGGCTACACTGATTCCATAGGAAATCCCGCTTACAATCAAAAACTTTCTGAAAGAAGAGCCAATGCTGTAAAAGACAAAATCATCGAAAACGGAATTGATTACAGCCGTTTAGACGCTCAAGGATATGGCGAAGCTAATCCTATTTATAGCAACAGCACAGCAGAAGGAAGACAAGGAAACAGACGCGTTGAAGCTGAAGTCTATAATTATAATGGCACACAGCAATAACCAAACACTAAAGGTGCTTTAACTTTATGCGACCCGTCATTCAACAAGATACGGCTATTTACGCCCCAGAGATACGTTTGGAGATGAAACAAGCCAAAGAGATTTGTGAAGTTCTCATCTCCAATAGTGCAACTATTCGTAGCCTTGCTTTAAAAGCAGTTTATTTTTCTTACAAAAATATTACCTATTTTGAAGAAGGGGCTGCGATTTTGGTTGCAAAAGCACTCTTAGCAATGCAAAACAAAGTGGGTGTTGTGGTAGCCTTTATCGGATATAATGATGAACAATTCCCTAAGCTCAAAGCACTTTTTCCCAATAAAAGTCTGCCATTATTCCGCAATGAAATAATGGCAAATCTTATGTTGGGACTCAAAATGCCTCCGATTAATCAAACGATTGTCTATTATGAAACCGATGGGGTTATTCAAACTCTTATTTCCCAAGAATTAGATTCTAAAGGTTACGAAGTTATTTGTGTTAATAGCGTGAATGACTTTATTGCCAAAAAACAAGCTTATCTTGACAAAGCGATTTATCTCTATGACATTTATTTTGATGTAACTAATAATTTTATTCCTGTTACCATTGGTGGTGGGATTGTTACCTACACACTCTATAAAAAAGTTGATCATAATATTTCTTTGTATTTCAATCTTACAGCTCATAATTCTCGATTAAGAGAGGGTTATCGTGTTTTTATTTTCGATGCTTCTGATACCAAAGATTTTAATAATGCTGCACTTGATTTTATTATGTCTTTAGCCTTAAATAATACTCGTTTTGAAGCTTATATTGCCATTTGTGGCTTAAAGTCTGCGATTGATAAGGATAGATTAGACCTTTGTGCTCGTAGTCATATCGTATTTTTTAATAGTATTGAGGAATGCAAAAACAATCCTCAAGTTAAAGAATTAGCTAAATCTCATCAGGCAAAAGAAAAAACAAGGCAAGGTTTAACCAAACAACTTGTATCTCAACTCCCTGTTTTCATCAATGCAGCGATTGAGACACTCTCTTCGCTAACCGGAGGCGAGGCTAAAAAGACTGATTACAAAGTAACCCCTTATAAACAAACAGGGCATACTGATATTATGGGGGCGATGATTACTTTTGAAGGTGATATATCCGGTGTCGTTGCTCTTTCTTTTAGCAAAGAAATTGTTAAGGGGGCTTCAATGATGCTTTTGGGTGAAGAATCTCAAAGCGATGAAGAACTCCTTGATGTCATTTCTGAATTTACTAACATTATCGCTGGTCGCTCTAAAGCTATTTTATCTGAAAATAATGTTACAATAGGGATTTCACTACCTAAAGTCTGTAAAAACGAAGAAGAGATAATCAAGCAGCTAGAAAACAAGCAGGGAGTTCAAGTCAATCTACTCCTAAATGAAAAACCTCTTATTTTATTCCTCGCCCACTGATACTTTGCCAACTTGTCTTAAATAACACTCTAAAATTATCGTTGCTGCAAGACTATCTAAACTCCCATCTTTTTTCTTTGCTTTTTTGCTGCCTTGCATTTTTTGTGCCGCTTCAAAAGAACTATAAGCCTCATCGACAAAAATCACTTTTGTATTTTGAGAAATCTCTAGTAAGCTCACGAAATGCTTAATCCGTTTTGTCATTTCTTCTGAAGCACCCCCACCTTCTGGGATTCCAACAACAACAATTCTAGGCTGCTTTTCTTTTAAGATTTGGCTTATTTCTTTGGCAGCTTGATTGCGATTTTTACGCAAAATAGGAGATTGAGGCAGGATAATACCTTGCAGATATAAAGCCACTCCTATACGTTTTAAGCCTATATCTAAAGCAAGGATATTTTCCATTAAAGCACCTCGATTCGCCCATTTTTACGAAAAATTTTTCCTTCTAATTCGTATTCAAAAATCTTTTCCCCAAATTTCAAATAGGCTTCTTCAAAAAAAGGATTGCTTTTACAATACTCCAAAATCTCATCTTTTTGCGTTTTGCAAATCGCTTTTTTGGGGTATAAATTTTGAATAAAGTCATCAATATCCCAAATCACTTCTGCTAAACCTTGTTGGATTAGCCACCCAGTTCCTTGAGACTCGCCAATCCTGTGTGGTGGAACATAGATTTTTTTACCAATTTTTAGGGCATACTTGGCACTTTGGAATGAGCCACTTTTTAAATCAGCTTGAGGGATAATCACAAAATCACCCAAATTAATCACAATTTTATTACGTTCTAAAAAAGAATAGGCTTTGGGTTTATAAACTGGCTCAAATTGACTAATAATTAAGGCTTCCTCATAAATCCTCTCAATAATGGCTTGATTACTTTTGGGGTAGATAATATCCAAAGAGCTAGGAGATACCATAAGCGTATTAGGTAAGGCAGCTTTGTGAGCGATAATATCAATCCCTAATGCCCCGCCACTCACAATAATTACACCTTCTTTTGCAATCTTAGCAGCAATCTCACGGGTAAAACTCTGGGCATAGGGATTAGGATTGCGTGTGCCAACAATACTCACTTTGGGCAAATCCAAAAGTTCTTTTCTGCCGCAATAATAAAGCTTTTGTAATTTAAGAGGCAAGAGAGCTTGAGGGATAGGCAATAACTCTCTCAAGAATTTTCTTTTTGAACAATATGAATGACGATATTATCCACAAAGCCTAATTGTCGGTAGCCATCAGCTTTCCCTTCGCCTTCAAATTCATCAAGGATTTCTTTTTGAGGACGATTTTCAAGCATTCTTACAATTTCAAAGCTTTTTCCATAACGTTCAAAATACCTCTTGATAGTGATATTCCAATTCACATCAGGTTCATTCAAAGCATCTCTCATTTGCTTAAGATAAGCATTTTTAAGCAAAGAGCCAATTTTATCTATCCAATAGCGAATTTCCATATATTCGCCTAAAACTACCATTGCGTGTTTTGCGTTTCCATCATAAGCGTAGGATTTGGCTTCATCATAATGTTTCAAAAAATCTTTTGTAAATTCTTTAAATTCCTCCATAGAACGCAAAGATTCAATTTCGCTCACTAATGAATAAACTTTCTTTATGTCCTTATTTTCAATTGCCAAAAGCAGATTTTCCTTTTGCTGAATCATTACAATTCTTTCATTAGCTGCACGTTTTAAAGGTGGAAAATCAAGCAAAACATTAGCAATTTTTTTGACTTCTTCATATTTATTATTTTTTTCTAATTCAATGATATTAGTAAGCATTTTATCACCTACCAATAGGACTTTCTTATACAAATCTGTGTCCCGTAAAAATGAAAATTTCAAAGTCAAAGAAAAATATTCCTTAAAATGCTGTTTTTTAATAAGAGCATCTGCTTGAGAAAAAATATCACAATTCCGTAAAAGTTGGGCGATTAGCTCCTTCTTAGGAGTATTTTCAAAAGGGGCTAAATGCTGTTCAGCAAGTCTTTTGTTAATATTAGCGTTTTCAATCAAGAGATTTTTAGCCGTAGCAAAAACCTTATTCCAAATATTCTCCAATTTTTCATAGGCTTGTGTTTTAACCAAAAACTTACTTGTTTGCGTCATTTCATAAGCTTTAGTGTAATCTCTTTTATTCACAAGCTCCAAAAATTCCCTTACATCATCTTTTTGCCCCAAATAAAAATCAAACTCATTTTTCTTGCTCTCGCTCACCACAAAAGGAGCAGTAAGCTCGACTGCTGCTTCAATCTCATTATGATTAAGCAAATCAATGGCTTGATTTAAAATGCTAGGCCACACTTCGTCAAATACTTTTGTCAAGGGGTGAATACTCAAAAAAACATTATTATTAATAACCTCTCTAGCTTTTTTGTAATTTTTAGCGTCCAAAGCATCTTTAAGTTCATCTTTCCCCTCATTATAGTCAATAATCAATAACGCCCCATCAATGCAGCCCAAATACAAATAACCGCAAGAAAATTTTAAAGAGGCAATTCCCGGATGTTCGCTTTTAATCTCCATTACTTTATCATTATCTTTGAGAGAAACCACATAAATAAACTCTGACCTTGTGCCAACAATCGCATAATTTTCCTCCTCATCAAGCACAATAGTGGTAGGCCAAAAAGCAAAAAGGTATTCTTTAGAAATTACTTTTCCTTCTCTAAGGCTAAAAACAATACTCGCATTATCGCGACAAACCAAAATCAATTTTTCATCATTATCAAAAAAGTGTGCCGCCTCAACCACATCACCCGTAACAAAATTAAAAGCAATCTTGTGCCGCAAAACATCAAAAATCATTGTGAATTTATCAAATCCACTAATAACGACAAATTCACTTTTCTTGGAAAATTTAATCGTGGAAATATAATCAGAGCGAGGCATTAAACCCGTTAGAGGCAAAAAACTCAAACCATCATATAAAAACACTCTGCCATCTTGCCCACCTGTTGCAAAATATTTACCATCATCAGAAAAAGCACAAGATTCAATATCTCCATCGTGGTCTTCTAGGCTCAAAAGGGGTAGAATCTTCCCTTCTTCATATTTTAAAATAAAAACCTTATGCTCCCCTTGAATAGACACACAAAAAAAAGGAGTTTCTGAAATCCCAAAAGCGTGAGAATAGCGGTGGGGAGATTCGATTTTAGCAACTTGAACGCTTCGCTCAAGCTGCAAACTTTCATTGATTTGACTGATATAGAGCGTATTATCAATGCAAAAAGTCGCCTCTTTGGTTTGAGCAAGTGTTAAAATACTGCCTTGTAACTGATGAGTTTGTCTTACTGGTGTCATTTTTAAGCCTTTTAATCTTTATATTTTAGCATATTTTGCTACAATAAATCAAATTACGGCACAATCAGTTCATTGACATAAACAACCTCAACGCCACTTTTTTCCAAATATTCTCTCGCATTCATTAAAGCAAGGATTGTTTCTTTGTGAGGGTGTCCAATCGCAATAGCATAGCCTTGTAATTTCGCAATTTTTATGGATTGTAAAAGGGCTTGTGTGATTTTAAACACATTAAGTTCATTATCTAAAAAAATATCGCGGACCAAAAAAGGCGGCTTTTGGCAAGGATTTAAGGAGGCTGTGGGATTGTTTTCAAAATAAGAAGCGGTTTTGCTTGTGTGGATTGTTTTAGAATCCACAAAGGTGATTTGGTGTTGGTTTAAAGCGTCTAATAAATAACTCATTGCTTTGTAATTTTGTGTAAATTTGCTACCGGTGTGATTGTTTAAATAAGTAAGATTAGGAAAATCTCTTTTAACTTTGGCAACTTTTTCTTTGATTTTTTCCTTAGAATCTGAAACAAGTAGCCAATCATAGCCTTTTTGGTAAAATTTTATCGCCTCTAGGGGGAGATGAATCATAAAAAAAGGCGTAGCCTCTGCAATCTGTTTAGCACTAGGAGTCGCTTTACTTAAAGGAAAAATTGAGGGGGTGAGTTTAAGAGGGATTTTTTGAATCTTTTTTAGCTGCTCTAGGGTTGAAATATCATCGATAATAATGGCAAGCTGGGGTTTATGCCTTTGGCAATTAAAAAAGGTTTGGGAGGGGATTTGGGAAGAAGTTTGCGGCATTTGATTGTGTGAAAAATCTGGAGATAAATCCTCTTGGGGTGATTGCAGGGTTTCTTGTAGATTTTGAGAGGATTCTTGCATTTGTGGAGACTCTTGGGTGGGAATTTGTGCTATCTCTCCTTGTGTTGCATTAAAATCCAAAAATTGCTCTTGGGTAAGATTGGACTCATTAGAAGTTAGGGATTGCGTCTGATTGTTTTCTTTTAAACTTTCAAGATTTTGACGAATAAAATCAATATTTTTTTGGATTAAATCTGCATTATTTTGTGATAGATTTTGTGATTCTTGCGGGGATTGCGATTCTTGTGAGGATTCTTGAGATTTTGGGTCTGGGGTATGCTTGAGAGAGGATTTTTGATTTTGGGGGATAAAATTAAAAAGTAACAAAAACAATAAAAAACAAATAATCCCAAGTGTTGTAAATTTTGTTTTTTTCATTATTTTTCAAGCAAAATTTCAACTTCAAGGGTATTAAAATTTTGGTTAGAATCTGCTCTTATATCGATTTTTTGAGCATTAGTGTATTTTTTAATCACCTCTAAAATTTCTTGTTTCATCATCTCCATATAAGGCACATTCACCGCTCTTTCTGAAGCTAAAATCAACATTAAGCGGTCTTTGGCTTCTTTAGCGGAAGTTTTTTTGGGATTAAAGATTTTCTCTATCAAATTCACGAAAATAACCTCCCAAAGAATCCCTTTTTAGCCTTGAGTTCCAAATAAGGCACATCTTCGCCCAAGATTCTTTTTGCAATATTCCTGTATGCTTTAGCCGATGGAGAATCCCCATAAATCACAGGCTCTCCGACATTAGTTGAAGAAATGATTTTTTCATCTTCAGGAACAATCCCAATCAAAGGCAAAGCAAGAATATTTAAGACATCTTCTACGCTTAACATCTCGCCTTTTTCAACCATTTCAGGCTTTAGTCGATTCACAATCACCCACTTTTTAACTTCCTCGCCCTCTTGTGCCTTTTTGCTTTTAGCATCGATAATCCCTATTACCCTATCTGCATCTCTTACGCTTGAGACTTCAGGAGTGGAAACTATCAAGGCTTCATCAGCTAAAAAAATAGAATGCTCAAATCCTCCCTCAATCCCCGCAGGAGAATCAAGCAAGATATAATCAAATTCCTCTTTTAAAGTTTGAATTAACTTGGCAACTTTATCTTTATCAAGGATATTTTTATCTTTACTTTGACTAGCGGGCAAAAAATAAAGGTTTTTGGTTTTTTTATCATTAATGAGAGCTTGAGAGAGATTGCATTCCCCTTCCATTACATTAACCACATCATAAACAATGCGATTTTCTAAGCCTAAAATCATATCAAGATTGCGTAAGCCAATATCAAAATCAACCGCTACGACTTTTTTACCTTCACTGGCTAAACCCACAGCGATATTTGCTGTTGTTGTCGATTTCCCTACGCCACCTTTTCCTGAAGTAATGGTAAGAACTATCCCATTTCCGCTCAAAATGCAACCTTTAAATAAAAATTTTTGGATTATAGCTTTTAATAGTTTAACTTTAAGTAAAAATAAAATAAATCAAGCCAAATTATAAAAATTTCTGGTTAAATAACTCTATAAAAAATAACGAATTGAAGCAAAATTTTTAATGGGTGTGCGAATAATTTGCTCTAAATGTGTCGCGTTAATAATGCCTCCTAAAGCGTAAATATCTGCCTTGAAATTCTTGGGATTTAACTTTTCTAAAAACTCTACTCCTAAAGGCTTACCCTTATTTTTCACCGCAAAAATAGGGCTAATAGTAACAGCATTGGCTCCACAATTATCGGCTTGATAAATCTCTTCTAAAGTATGGGCACTATAAAACACATAAGAAAAGCGGGATTTAAAGGATTTGATTTTATCAAGCTGCTTACTATTGCAATGAATGCCACTAAATCCATATTTTAAGGCAAAGTCATCGTAACTATTGAGTAGGCTTGGGATTTTATATTGTTCATTTAGAGTCAAAAAAATCTCGCATAACAGAGGATTTGGCTGACATTCTTTTTGTCTGTAACAGGCAAAATCTATGGGGTGCTTGTCTAAAATCGCCTTGTAAAAGGCATAAAAATCTTTTGGATTCTGGGGATAAAGCTTAGAATCCGTAATGAGATAACTTTTATTAGGTTTTGTTTGAATCGTTTAAATCTCTTTAAATTTTAGTGAGAGCGACTAATGTCCCTCTTCACTTACTAAAACCGCTCCTGCCAAAAAGACATAAGTTAAAATCATAAAAATAAAAGCTTGCAAGAATGCCATAAAAGTTAAAATCAAATAAGCAGGAAGTGGTGCAACCCAAGGGGCTAACATTAGCATAACGAGCAAAAACATATCGTCTCCCTTGATATTTCCAAACAAACGGAAAGAAAGGGAAACAAGGCGGGAACAATGTGAGATAATTTCAATCGGAAACATCAAAGGAGCAAGAGCTTTCACAGGTCCCGCAAAATGGGCGAAATATTTTACAATTCCAAAAGTGCGAATCCCCTCAAAATTATAATAAATAAACACGACAAGGGCTAGAGTCAAGGTAAAACTAAGGCTTGATGAAGGAGCTTCAAATCCCGGAATAATACCAATAGCATTTGCTAAAAAGACAAAAAGAGCAATGGTTGCTGTCAAGGGTAAATAATGTCTTGCCTTTTCTTCTCCGATAACATCTTTTGCCATAAAAATTACACCACCTACAAAAACTTCAAAGACATTTTGAATCGCACCCGGAACAACTTGTAATTTTGAAGTTGCAAGCTTAGCTAAAACCAAGGCAATAATGGCAACTAAAATTGTATGAAAAGCGATAATAAAATCGTGATTGTGGCTGATTAAGCCTGCAAAAGTAAAAAGTCTCTCGTCCATAAGCACTCCCTTGAATAAAGTTTTTAATTATGCCACAATCAAATTTAATGGAATATTAACCGCCTAAATTTTTCTTTGTCTCTTTAAATCTCTTGAAACCAAAACGCTGGGGATTTCCCTGCAAAAATAAAATAATTTGCGATTTAAAATTATATCTTTAGGAAAAATAGAAAAATTAGCAAAGCCCTAAAAGAAATGAAATTCCAACTTACTTTATAATCTCAATCCAAAAACCACATTTTTTAAAATTAAAAGATAAAATGTAGAAAATCGTAACATTTATTGTGAACTGCAATTCTTTGTCATTGCAAGGGGAAATCCCCAAAGTAATCTATCTAAAGAATCCTCTACCTTGTCATTAGAGGATTTTACTATCGTCATTGCGAGGAACTTTAGTTCCGAAGCAATCTAATCCTTTATCATTGCCTTTTTCCTGTAATGACAATTTATTGTGCAATACGAATATTAAGCTATTCTTGTTTAGCTTTTTTGCTTTTAAACTCCCTCTCTAAAGCTTTAGCTTCAAAATAAAATTTAATGAGTCCTCCTTTATACCAAGAC
>JAFLSC010000032.1 GCA_022511145.1 Helicobacter sp. | reverse complement strand
TGATCTCAGTTCATCGCGTTGAGCTTGAGCGTCAACGCGCTCTTTTTGCGCGCGGCGTTGTTCTTGTGCAGAATGCCCTTCGCCACGGCCTTGTCCACGGTCTTGACCGCGACCTTGTAAGCGCCCTCGGCCTCGGTGCGATTGCCCTCCGTGACAGCGGCGTCAAACTTCTTGAGCGTGGTCCTCAGCGCGCTGCGCTCCGCCCGGTTGCGGGCGTTGCGGGCCTCGGAAAGCTGGACGCGCTTCTTGGCAGACTTGATATTCGGCAAACCAAACACCTCCTCCGATACTTTGATTCTGAATTGACGGCGGTTTCCCACCGCAGGTAGGTATTCTAACATGAAAAGAGGAAAAATGCAAAAACTAGTTGAAAATGTTTGGGATTATACCCAACACACAAAATTTTATAGTTATAGACCAAACTATGCTCCTAAGAGCATTGATATGCTCATCACTTTGGTGAGAGATTCAAGCAGTGGCAGCAAAACCCCACTCAAAGTAGCAGATATAGGAGCAGGGACAGGAAATTTAAGCATAATGCTTTTGGAGAGAGGTTGTAAGGTGATTTCAGTTGAACCCAATGATGCAATGAGGGAACTTGGCATAGAAAGAACAAAGGGACAAAACATAGAATGGGTGAGAGCCACAGGCGTGAATTCCACACTCAAGAGCGGAAGCTTTGATTGGGTAAGTTTTGGCTCGAGTTTCAATGTAATGGATAGAAACGAGGCTTTAGAGGAAACGCATCGTTTGCTTAAAAAAGACGGATATTTTTCTTGTATGTGGAATCATAGAGATTTAAACGATGAAATTCAAAAAATCGCTGAAGAAACCATAGTCGAGTTTGTGCCAAGTTACACTAGAGGCGTTCGCAGAGAAGACCAAAGACCTATCATAGAATCAAGAAAAGACCTTTTTGATAATATTGTTTATATTGAGGAGGATTTTTACTTTCATCAAAACGCACAAAATTATATCCTTGCTTGGAAAAGCGTGAAAAATCCTTATTGGGACTTAGAAACCAAAGAGGGTGAGGAACTTTTTGAGCAAATAAGTGCAAAAATTTTAACAAGAATTCCAAAAGAATTTGATATAAAATACACCACTCGTTGTTGGAGTGCAAAAAAAATCTAAGGGAAAAAATGGCAACGCTGAAATTTCAAACCAAAGGCACAAATTTAAAGGCTTTACAAAATAAACTTAAATCCGCTAAAGTCTTGCCTTTGGTGCTAACTTCTTTAAATGCTTTAGAAAAAGATACTAATAAGGTTTTAAAAGAAATTGAGAATTTAAAAGCTAAAAAACTCATTGTTCGCTCCTCCTCTAAAAGTGAGGATAGCTCTAAAACTTCTAACGCTGGAGCATTTTTAAGCCTTGCAAACATTGACGCAAGAGATAAAAAAGCCTTACTTAAAGCTTTAAAGGAAGTGGGAGATTCTATGCCTTTGAAAGATGATGAAATCCTAATCCAACCTATGCTAGAGCAAATTAGTCTTTGTGGTGTAGGTTTTAGCGTAGATAAGGATAATTTTGCTCCTTATTTTTGCCTACAATACGATGAAAATGGCTCATCTCATTCTATAACAGGTGGTTCAAGCAAAAATGCGGTGAGTTATTTTCATTACAGGGATTCTTTGGAATTTAAAGACAAGAAAATGCAAAAAGTTATTGAGCTTATCAAAGAACTTGAAAAGCTTTTTTCTTGCAATTTTTTAGATATTGAATTTGCTTTTGCTAGGTTTGGTTCAAAAGAGGAGTTGTTTTGTTTGCAGGTGCGTCCCCTTGTGATGAGTGGCAAAATCAATCTTTTTAACGCCTTACCCAAAAAAGCCTTAGAAAAATTCCAAAGACGTTTTGATTCTTTAGAGCTGGCTCGTCCTAGAATTTTAGGCGATAAAGCACTTTTTGGGGTGATGCCTGATTGGAATCCCGCTGAAATCATAGGTTTGCGTCCTAAAAGACTAGCTTTAAGCCTTTATAAAGAAATTATCACTGATAATATTTGGGCTTATCAAAGGGATAATTATGGTTACAGAGATTTAAGGTCTCACCCGTTAATTCATTCTTTTTTAGGAATTCCTTATGTTGATGTGAGACTTTCTTTTAATTCCTTTATCCCTGAAAATTTAGATGAAAAGATTGCAACCAAGCTAGTAAATTTTTATTTGCAAAAGCTAAACCTAAATCACGAATTTCACGATAAAATCGAATTTAAAATCGCCTATTCTTGCTATGATTTTAATCTCTCAAATAAACTTAGAGAACTTCTAAATTTTAATTTCAATGAAAATGAGCTTAAAAGAATCGAATTTTCGCTCTTAGAGCTTACAAAAACCATTATCAATCCTCAAAAAGGACTCTATCTCAAAGACATACAAAAGGCAAAAATTTTACACAAAAGATATGAGGAAATTACGCATTCAAAGCTTTCTTTGATTGATAAAATTTATTGGCTTTTAGAGGAATGTAAAAGATATGGGACTCTGCCTTTTGCTGGAGTTGCAAGAGCTGGGTTTGTGGCGATGGCTATGCTAAATTCTTTAGTAGAAATTGGCTTTTTTGAGCAGGAGGAAAAACAAGCCTTTTTAAATTCACTCCAAACCATTAGCAAAACTTTAAGTCTTAGCACGCAAAGTCTCACTTTAGAAAATAAAAAGGAATTTTTGCAAAAATTTGGACACCTAAGAGCTGGGACTTACAATATTTTATCGCCTCGCTATGATGAAGATTTTGAAAATTATTTTGAGCTTAAAAAACAAAAATCCTCTTTAAAGCAAGAGCATTCTTTCAAACTTAGTTCCAAAAAGAAAAAAGCTTTGGAAATTTTGCTTAAAGAACACGGACTTGGTGTGAATGCAAATGAGTTTTTAAGCTTTTTAAAACTCGCGATTGAGGGGCGTGAGCTTGTGAAATTTGATTTTACCAAGTTGCTTTCAAAGGCGATTACTTATATTGAGGAACTTGGCATTTATTATGGTATCTCTAAAGAAGATATGGCTCATTTAGACATTAAAAGCATACTGGATTTGTATTCTAGCGTTTATTCTAAAAATCCAAGAGAGCAATTTTTGGAGGAAATTAAATATTATAAAAAAGAATATGAGCTTACTTTGGCTTTAAAACTCCCTTCTTTGCTTAATGATTCCTCTCAAATTTTCTCTTTTTTTACAAGCAAGACTTTGGCAAATTTCATCACGCAAAAGAGCGTTACAGCAAAAACAGCAAGGATTGAGGATAAGGATTTAAAAGGTAAGATTGTTTTGATTGTTTCAGCAGACCCGGGTTATGATTATCTTTTTAGCAAAAATATCGCAGGGCTTATCACTTGCTATGGTGGGGCAAATTCTCATATGGCAATTAGGGCTTCAGAACTTGCTTTGCCTGCGGTTATTGGCGTGGGTGAGAGTGCTTTTAGCGAATATCTTAAAGCAAATAAATTGCGTATTGAATGTGAAAGTGAGCAAATCTTTTGTTTATAGGTATCACTCAAAGGCTCATTCAAAATCAAAGCTATTATGAACAAAGAGAGGCTTTGGCACTTGATTGGGGAAAATTGTTTAACACTTCAGATTTATTTAAGGATTTTTTACCCCTACCTTTGAGCTATGAACTCCCCTTTAATTTGTATAAAAAACACCTAAAAGCCGTGATTTTAAGCGGTGGGAATGATTTAAGCCTGTATAATACGAGTGATTTAAGTCAAAAAAGAGACGCTTATGAGAGTGAGCTTATCAAGCATTGTTTGCACGATGAAATCCCACTTTTAGGCATTTGCAGAGGAGCTCAAATGATAGCTCATTTTTTTGGCTCAAAGCTTAAAGCTTGTCAAAATCACACAAGTGAACACGAAATTATCAGCATTAAAGGCGAAAAATTTAGAGTTAATTCCTTCCATAATTACGCTATTACAGAACTTGGCTGGGATTTAACTCCGCTTTTTTTTGCAGAGGATAAAAGCATAGAAGCTTTTAAGCATAAAAATGCGAAAATCTATGGTTTGATGTGGCATATTGAAAGAGAAAAAGGACTCAATGAAAGCTCTTTACTCAAAGAATGGTTAGGAAATTTTAAGGACAACAAATGAAAGCACTAATTTTAGCGGCAGGTTTTGGCTCAAGGCTTATGCCACTGACTCAAAATCAACCTAAATGTATGGTTAGCTATCAAGGAAAAAGGCTTATTGATTATGAGATAGAAGCCTTAAAAGAAGCTGGGATTAAAGAAATTGCTGTTGTGGGTGGATATTTATTTGAAGTTTTAAGAGCTTTTTTGAGACAAAATCACGGCATAGAAAAAATCTATCAAAACCCAAACTATGCTAAAAGTAATATGGTTAGCACGCTTTTTTGTGCAAGGGAATTTTTAGAACTTTGTATCAAAGAAAAGCAAGATTTAATCATCTCTTATGCGGATATTGTGTATTTTAAGGATACGATTTTAAAGCTAAAAGAGCAAAAAGAGGATTTAGCTATCGTTGTGGATAAAAATTGGCGAAGTCTTTGGGAAAAAAGATTTAGCAATCCTTTAGAAGATGCAGAGACTTTGAAGCTTAAGGATTCCTATATCCTAGAGCTTGGTAAAAAACCCAAAAGTTACGATGAAATACAGGCTCAATACATAGGGCTTTTTAAATTTTCCGCTTCATTTTTAAGTGAAGTTTTAAGCTTCTATGATAGCTTGGATAGGAATGCAAATTATGATGGAAAAGACTTTGATAATATGTATATGACAAGCTTCCTGCAAGCTTTGATTGATAAAATAAAACCCGCAAAAGCCGTTGAAATCTATGGAGAGTGGCTTGAGATTGATTTTAAAAGTGATTTGGAGATAAGATTGTGAAAGCTATAAATCTTATTTTACTCTCCTCTTGATTTCATTTTTTGGTATAATAATTTATAAGATTAATTTATACAATTCATCTCATCAACCCAAACCAAAGGACAACCTATGCAAGAAAAATCTCAATCTGCAGTATTAAGAATCAAAGAAAGTCTCTCCTATAAATTAGGTTCTACTCTCATTGAATACAATAAAACAAAAAAAGCTAATCTATGGGGGGGGGGAATCTCTTTATAAAACTTTTAAAATTAAAGAAAACTCACCAAAGAACTCAAATCCTCTATAAAGATTTTATCTCCCTTTACCCTCATCTTAAATATCCTCCCCTAGAACAATGCTCTGATTATAAAGAAGCTTTAAAATATAAATTTCATCTCTCTTATCTTTTAGGCTCTGCTTTAATCAAAGCTAACAAGACTTGGTATAAGGGTGGGTATATAAAATTTTATTTTTATGAGATTCAAAAAGCCAAACAAACTTATCAAGAATTTAAAGCTCTTGATGAAGAACATATCTTAGAATCTCATTATCTTACTTTAATCTTTGAAAACAAAGATAAACTCAAATTCTTTAAAGAACACAAAGGGGAGTTTAAAACTTCTCTTAAAAACTTATTAGAAGTTTTTGATGACAATCAACAAGAAAAGATACTTAACATTCTTTTTTCTTATCCTTCTTTAAAAGATTTATTCATATTCTTTAAAGACTTTAAAACCTTACTCAATGACTTTAATCATTATGAAGCCCTAAGCATTTCTTTAAAACAAGCTATTGCTTATGATTTAATTTTCTTTACTCAAAATTTTAATATCATAAAAGAATGGCTTTACTCTAAAGAATTTAAACAAAACTATCAAGATAAAAATCACCCCTATCCAAGCTTACTTAATCCTGAAAAGATTGATTATGAAAATATCCCTGCTGAACTTGCTTGGGAGATGAATTTGCCATTGCCGCCGTATTATGATATGATATATCTTTTATCACACGGGGTGGGTGTGGCTAAAGTCCGAGAAACGTTATTTTCTCTTGGGCTGCGTATGCCTTACTCCTTTCATATTGTAATGCAATCCAAAAAGGCTTTTGAAATATACAATTTTTTCTTTCATCGTTTTTTATCAAATAAAAATCATCCTTGTTTAGGTTTAGAATTATCTGCTGTAACTTATCGAGATTTAGACAATTTTTATAAGCTTCTTGCCCTAGTGGATAAAAAAGTTCCATTTTTTTGTCAAGTCAGAGACCCTATTGAAGTTTTAACTCACGGCTTTAAAAGGCGAGGGAAATGGGTTAGGCATTTGTTAGTTAAAAAGAAAGAATTTAACTTAAATTCTCATTTTGATGATATTATAGTGGATATAGAAAAATCAAACTATGCTTTAGATTTAGAGGATTTGAAAAATCCAAAGAGTTGTTTTCCCTCTATGATTGTTTTTAAAGTGTTACTAAAAGCATTAGAAAAAAATATTTCAGTTATAGAATTTTTGGATACTAAAGAACTTAATTCTGCTGAAGTTATCCCTATTATGCAAAGAATTGCTAAAAACTTAGGACTTACCCCTCCTTGTGAGGAGCATAAAAAAATATTACAAGCTAATATTTTCAAAGGTTCGGCGTATTTATTTCTCCCTTTAACTTTTAATCTTTCATCAAGCAAGAAAGATTTTAGTATAAATCTTAGAATTCTTGGTATTGGTCCTAATAAACTTGATGTTGGCATTAATCCTAATGAATTTGACTTATACGAGGAAATTTGTCATAAAACTTCAAATCAAATCGGAGTTTATATTCCACAACAAGACTTAGAGGACTTTAGGAGTGATACTGAAATTTATCAAGCCACTTGTAATTATTTAAAAGATTTTATTGAAAAATTAGAGGCAAGAATGGAATTAGAGGATAAAAAAGCTCTCAAAATTGATGATGTAATGGAATATTTCAGAAAAGAGCCATTAGCAAGAAAACATATAAAATCTTTACTTGATGAGGAGGTTGCCATTATTAATAAATATCGTCCTGACATTGTTACTTCTTGGAAGTATTATCAAGAATTTGAGAAAATGTGTGAGGATGGGGGATAAAAAAGTATAGTCAGATAAGAACAGAACACAATAAAGGCTATAAAGATTTTGTAAGGAGTTTGATGGAAAAGAGGAGGATAGCCCTCATTATTGCAATATTTTCTTTATCGTTAGGATTTATTTATCATTGCAAGGAACTTTAGTTCCAAAGCAATCTTTTTGTTGCTTCTTTAGAAAAGATTGCCGCAAAAATTCTTTTAGAATTTTCTTGCAATGACACCCCCAAAACATAGATTGCCACAGCTTGTAAAATATGATAAAATTCCAAAATATTTTTGTGTGTTTAATAGGATAAGGAATGAATATTGTAGTAGTTGGCACGGGCTATGTGGGCTTAGTGAGCGGAGCTTGTTTTGCAGAAATGGGAAATAATGTTACTTGCGTTGATATTGAAGAATCTAAAATCCATCAGCTCCAAAAGGGTGAAATTCCTATCTATGAGCCAAACTTAAAAGATTTAGTGGTTAGAAATTCCCAAAAGGGTAATTTACATTTTAGCACTTCTTTATCCTCTGCTCTCAAACGTTGTGAGATTGTTTTTATTGCTGTTGGCACACCGATGAAAGAAGACGGGAGTGCGGATTTACAATATGTTTTGAATGTGGCTAGAGAAATTGGTGAGACAATGCAAAATCCTCTAATTGTCGTTAATAAATCCACTGCTCCTGTGGGGAGCGTTCAAAAAGTCAAAGCTGTGATTGAGGAGATACTTCAAAAGCGACAAGTAGAAATTCAATTTAGTGTTGCAAGTAACCCCGAGTTTCTTAAAGAGGGCGATGCAGTCAATGATTTTTTAAAACCTGATAGGATTGTGTTAGGCGTTGAGGATACTTGGAGCGAAGAAAGACTTAAAGAACTTTATGCTCCTTTTAGTCACAATCATAATCGTGTGATTGTAATGGGAATCCGTAGTGCCGAAATGACAAAATACGCCGCTAATGCGATGCTTGCTGCTAAAATTAGTTTTATTAATGAAATGGCTAATATTTGCGAAGCAGTGGGGGCAGATATTAATGATGTGAGGATTGGCATTGGGAGTGATAAGAGGATTGGGTATAGCTTCATTTATCCGGGTTGTGGTTATGGAGGGAGTTGCTTCCCCAAAGATGTTAGAGCCTTAGAGAATATCGCCTATAATGCGGGAGTGTCTTCTAAAATTATTCACGCCATAGAGCAGGTAAATACCGAGCAAAAAAAGATTTTAGCTCAAAAAATTGTGAAATGTTTTGGAGAGGATTTGAGTGATAAGGCTTTTGGGATTTGGGGATTGAGCTTTAAACCCCAAACTGATGATATGCGTGAAGCCCCATCAATCGCTTTGATTTATGATTTAATTAGTCGGGGTGCAATCATTAAAGCCTATGACCCTAAGGCAATGCAAGAAGCACAAAAACATTATCTTAAAGATGTCCCTAATATTCATTATGCTACAAATAAATATGATGTTCTTAATGATTGTGATGCAATGGTGTTAGTAACAGAGTGGAAAGAATTTAGAAGCCCGGATTTTTATGAGATTAAAAATAGGCTTAAAAATCCTATTATTTTTGATGGACGCAATCAATACAATACAAAACGACTTAAAGAGCTAGGTTTTACTTACTATCAAATCGGAGTGGGGCAGTGCTAAAAAAGATTTTATGGGTTTGGACTTTTTTATTAGGATTTTATGGTTGTAGTGGAATTAGTTTTGATTTTGATTTTATTCCCTCAAAGCCGGAGGAATCCTATATCCAAGCGACACGCAAAGGAGAGTTAGTTTGGCAAGATAAGACACAAATTGTTGTGGTGGCAACGCACCTTAATGATTTTGATGAAAAAAAATACCCAAAAGAGGAGGGGGAAGTTTTTTTTCTTGATGTTTATCAAAGTAATTCTTATAATAAAGGTTTTTTGGAGAATGGCTATACATTAAGGCTTAGTAATGGGGAGCAGCCCACAGAGATTTTACCACTTAAAAAGAAAGAATTGCAAGGTTTAATGAAAGCAAACGCAATGCGTTGGGGTGAATATTATTTTGTGCGATTTATGCCTCAAGATAAACGCACAAGGGATTCTTTGCGACTGATTATAAGCCACCCCGATTTTGGGGAAAATCAGCTTAATTTTGGCTTTAAAGCCCTCAAAAAGAAATAATGCGTTTGGATTTAGCTTGTATTAAGCGAGGATTGGTGGATTCTCGCAATAAAGCTTGCGAGATGATTCAAAAAGGATTGGTGAAATGTAATGGGGAGGTTTGCTTGAAAGCTGCCTATGAGGTGAGCGATGAGGATAAAATCACACTAGAGGGAAAAATCTTTATTAGCCGAGCAGGGGAGAAGCTGTGGTGCTTTTTGGAGGAATATTTTTGTGATTTTTATGATAAAAGTGTGCTTGATATTGGCTCAAGCACAGGGGGTTTTACACAAGTTTTGCTAGAGAGGGGAGCAAAAGAAGTGTATTGTGTTGATGTGGGGAGAGGACAGCTTCATAATACTTTGCGAGAGAATCCTAAAGTGTTTTGTTTTGAGGGTATGGATATTCGCGATTTTCCCTTAGAGTTTGAAAAGATAACTGCAAGAAAAAATACAAGATTTGACTGGGTGCTTTGTGATGTGTCTTTTATCCCTTTAGAAAAGGTTTTGCCTACGATTTCACTTCTTGCTTATGATAAGATTTTGCTCCTTTTTAAGCCGCAATATGAAGTGGGAAAAGAGGCTAAACGTAATAAAAAAGGTGTTGTTTTGCAAAAAGATAAAATTAATGCTGCACTCTCTAGCTTTTTAGAGCGTTTGAAAGCCTATCATTTTGAAATTCAAAATCTTAAAACTTCTAAAATCAAAGGAAAGGAAGGGAATGTCGAGTTTTTTATCGCTTGTCAAAAAACCCGAAATAGCTAAAAAAATTACAAGCATTGCGTTGGGTAAATTTGATGGATTCCATATTGCTCATCAAAAGCTTTTTGAGGCTTTAGATGAAGAGGGTGCTATTCTGTGTATTGAAGCTGATAGTGGGGAATTGCTCCCTAAAAAATATCGGGATTTTTATGCCCCTAAGCCTTTATATCATCTTCCTTTAAGAATAGTCAAAAACAAGAGCGATAAAGAATTTGTCGATTTTCTTCTTAAAATCTTACCTTGTTTAAAAAAAATTATTGTGGGTTATGATTTTCGTTTTGGTAAAAACAGGCATTATTATCCCTTTGATTTAAAAAAGCATTTTAAAGGTGAAGTTTGCGTGATAAAAGAGGTTTTTTGTGATAATCTCTCGGTGCATAGTGGATTGATTAAAGAATTATTGCAAAATGGTAATGTTAAAGAAGCAAGTAAGCTTTTGGGGAGAAATTTTGAGATTTGGGGTTCTATTATCAAAGGGCAGGGTATTGGTAGAAAACAATGTTATGCCACTTTGAATTTGAGTGTTAAGGATTTTATTATTCCTCAAGAGGGTGTTTATGCAGGCTTTATTCAGTTAGGCTCACAAAAAAAGACTAATGCTTGTTATCCTGCGGTGATTTTTGTTGGGAATCGTTTAAGTACGGATAAATCCTTTGCGATTGAGGGGCATTTGCTAGGCTTAGAGATTGAAATTAAACACAAAAAGGCTGGATTTTATTTTGTCCAAAAGATTCGCGATAATGCGTATTTTTCCTCTTTAGTTCATTTAAAAAAACAAATTAGCAAAGACATAGAAAAAGCCTATAAAATCTTAAAAATTAATCCTAAACAAGTTAATCCCAAAAGGAGTGATAATGGATAAAATCTTTGCCAAAACTCCCCAAAAACAATTTGAGTTTGATGAAAAAGTCGCTGATGTTTTTGATGATATGCTCACTCGCTCTATCCCTTATTATAAGGAAGTTTTGTCTTTGAGTGCGGATTTTGCTCTAAGTTATGCTAAAGAGGATTCTAATATCCTTGATTTAGGGACTTCCACAGGCTCAATGCTTGCTGAAATTGCAGCTAAGGCACAATACAAAATCAATCTTTATGGGATTGATTCCTCTTTAGCGATGATAAAAAGAGCACAAAATAAGCTCAATGCCTATGGTGTGAAAGCCACTTTGGTGTGTGGGGATATTTTAAAAGAGGATTTTATACCAAGTTCTTGTGTGATTGCTAATTATACTTTGCAATTTATTCGTCCGATGCAGCGAGAAATACTTGTCAAAAAGATTTATGATTGCTTAGAGGACGGAGGCGTCTTTATCTTTTCTGAAAAGATTATGTGTGAGGATAAAATGCTAGATTTTAAAATGATTGAATATTATTTGCAAAACAAGAAAAAACAAGGGTATAGTGATTTTGAGATTGCTAAGAAACGCGAGGCATTAGAGAATGTTTTAATCCCTTATAGCACGGAGGAAAATAAGAGTATGCTTCAAAATGCAGGTTTTAAACATATTCAAATTTTGTTTTGTTGGGTGAATTTTGCTACTTTTATCGCTCTTAAATCTTAAATTTATAAACCTTTTGAGCTTATAAATTTAGCCTAACTCTTTAAGAAATATTTAAAGATTGCTTTGGGATTGTCATTCCTCACAATGATAGAGTAAAAGGCAAGATAGGGAAAAGAGATAATGTGGGGAAACTTTTAGCCCTATCTTGCCAACCTAACAAATCCTAGAATTTTAGATAAACTCTTTTTGGAGCAGATTATCAAAGATTGTTTGGCTTTTTTGCAAAGAGGCAAAATCTTTTGGGTTTAAATGCTCTAAAAAAGCCTTATTTTTAATGGCTGTGAGATTGTTTAAAATCTCTTGTAAGCTTTCATTATCAAGGAGTTCTAGGGATTCTTGAGGATTTTCTTGAGACTTACTAGAAGTATTTTCTTGTGAATTTTGATTGTTAAAGAGATTTTGGAGAAACTCACTAAGAAAATCTTGGGTAAAATCAAAATTTGAATGTTGAATAACAAGAATATCAAAACTCAAAGAAGCAGCACTAAAATTCCCCTCTGTTATTGAAGTAAAACTCGCCGAGATTTTAAAAGCAACTAATTCTTTATCGTGTTCAAACATTTCATCAAGACTTAAATTAGAATCAAAATTCTTATCCCTTGCAATGGATTTGTTGATAAAATCAGCGATATTATCCTCATAGCCAAGCGTTTCTAAAAGCTTTTTTTGTGCTTGTGTATCAAGTGGGAGACTCTCAGCAAATGAAGAGTGTTTTCCAGTTATCAATGAGACAAGATTTTTTAGGCGTATGCCCTCATCGAGATTGATTTTTCCATCACCATCAATATCATTTTCTAAATACCCTGCCGTATAAGCAGCATCATAATACCAACCTTTGACATAATCACTTGCTGCCTCTAAACTCCCAAATTTTTCAATGAGATTTTTTGCATTTTCCTCACTCAAAGGCACATTAACCTTTTTGCCGCTTACTTCATCAATAAAACTCACACTATTTTGGCTTATCTCACTTGTTTCATCAATTTCTAAGGGATTAAAAGCACTAGCGGTTTTAGAATCAATATTTTTAGGTGGCAAAAAGGAAGCTTGAACAAGAATAGGACTCTTGTTTTCTTGTTTAGTTTCTTGAACTTTTTCTTGTTCTTGGCTTTGTGTTGTTTTGGAGAGTAATAGTTTTTCTTTAAGAGATTGATACCCAGCATTTAAAGTGCTGTTTTTAGCGGAAATTTGACTTTTAGATTCATTTCCACTCAGCATTGAAGTTGCACTACTTTCCCCGCTATCCTCTCCCTCTAAGCTTTTTTTGAGAGCATTTATATCAATCTCTTTGGTAATTTCTGGCGAAACCACACCTGTTGATTTGAGCTGATTAATAGCTTCTTGCATAAGCCGTTGTTTTTTGAAATAATCTTCTTGGGAGCTTGTTATGCCCAATCTTTGGTTTTCTGCATTGCGACTCTCCATTGCTTCTTTAAACCAATCAGAGAGATTAACACCCGCTATATACGATTGTATGCCATTAGGACCTGCATAATACATTATAAAATCCTTTGTTAATCCTTTAAAAATTTATAAACTCCTTTTGAAATTTAACAAGCAAAAATCATTCCTTATATTACTTATTTGGCTTTAATTTTTTTATCCTATAATTAGGTTTTTATTTCATCAATTTTAAGGATTAGAATGCAAAGACTCTATCAAGCAATGTTGCTTAAAAAACTTTATTTACTGCAAGCTTGTGGTATGGAGTATTGCAATCCTCTTTTTATTAAACCAAGCCCACAGCATTTTTTAGCAAAAGATTCTAAAATGTTGGAGGGCTTGATTCAAAAATGTCTCTTATGTCCTCAAAAATCCTCACTTCCTAATGCAGGATTGTGTAATAGTAACTCCCAAATCGTTTTTGTGAGCTTGTTTCCTCTTTTGGATTTTCAGCAACGTTTTGCCTCTAAGAGTGCTGAAATGCTCCATAAGATTATTACCAATGTTTTTGGATTGAGTTTAAAAGAGGTTTCTTTGCTCTCACTTCTAAAATGTGAAATTCCTGCA
>JAFLSC010000031.1 GCA_022511145.1 Helicobacter sp. | reverse complement strand
AAGTCGATGGTTATTTGCTTAAACCCATTGATGTTGATGAACTTTTAAGAGTCATTTTAAAAGCGACTTTACCCAAACTTCAAACAAACGAGCTTTATGCTAAAAATGCCCTGCTTAATGCTTTAACCGTTTTTGTAGGTGGGAAAAAGATAGAGATTATTAAATATTTAATTGAGCGGAGTGATACAGAAAATATCTATTATGGTTCTTATGAAGATATTGTGCAAGATTTAAATGTGAGTAAGCCCACGGTGGTAAAAACTTTTAGGCAGCTTATTGATACGGGATTGTTGGTGAGATTGAAAAATAAAATTTACAAATTTCACCCTGATATTGCCAATTATAGAGGCTATAAGACAAGAAATAGCAATTGGTAATTAGGTGAATTGTGGAAACAGCAGCACAAAATGAGGCTTTAGCATTAAAATACCGCCCGATTAATTTTGAAGAGCTTGTAGGGCAAGAATCTGTAAGCAAGACTCTCTCGCTTGCTTTAGAAACCAAAAGACTCTCCCACGCTTATTTGTTTTCTGGGCTTAGAGGGAGTGGAAAAACCTCTAGTGCGAGGATTTTTGCAAGAGCATTGATTTGTGATGAAGGTCCTAGAGCAAAACCTTGCGGGGTTTGTCCTAATTGTCTTGCAGCTAATCCTCATAAAATGCGGCATATTGATATTATTGAGCTTGATGGGGCTTCAAATCGTAAGATTGATGATATTCGGGATTTGATTGAGCAAACCAAATATCACCCTAATATGGCACGTTTTAAGATTTTTATCATTGATGAGGTGCATATGCTCACTAAAGAGGCTTTCAATGCTCTTTTAAAAACACTAGAGGAACCTCCACCTTATGTTAAATTTATTTTAGCAACCACTGATCCTCTTAAAGTCCCTGCGACAATCCTAAGCCGCACACAGCATTTTCGTTTCAAAAGAATCTCGGATAAAAGTATTTTGGAGCATTTAAAAAAGATTTTGGAGATTGAAAAAGTAAGTTATCAAGAGGAAGCTCTTGGAATGTTGGTTCGCAGCGGTTCAGGTTCTTTAAGAGACACTTTGACTTTGCTTGACCAAGCAATTATTTACACGCACTATAATATCACTTCAGAAGCTTGTGCGGCAATGTTGGGGTTGATTAATCCGCAAAATTTAGAAGCTTTGTTTGAGGCGATTTTTAAAGAAGATAGAGAAATTCTTTTAGAGCAGATTGAAGATTTTTCAGACTATGAATGTGAAATGCTGCTTGATGAAATGACAATTTTTTTAAAGGAACATTTGTTATCCCGAGATTTGCGATTTAATCCGCTTGTAGTGGATAGGTTTTTTAGGATTATCACGCAATCCAAAAGCCTTTTGGCACTTGGAGCAAACGATAGCTTTGTTTTAACTTTAGCCCTTTTTAAAATGCTTGAAGCCCTAAAAGTTGAAACACTTGAGCAGGCTATTGCGACTTTAGAAAAGGGAGTCTATGAGGATTTACCGCATAAGATACAAAATAAAACAGACTCAAATATCAATCTTTCCTCAAATAATACTCCAAAATCGTTACAACAATCCACACAAGAGAAAAAGCCTTTGCAAGAAAATGCACCCCTAGAGTCAAAAAGTCAGTCTTTAGCAGATTCCTCGACAATCCCAAATTCTTCTCAAGTTGCCTCACAAACTCAAGAGTTACAAGCCAAAGAATTATTTGGGTTGCTTAAAAACAGGATTTATGAAAGGAATTATGAACTAGGGGAATGTTTTGAGAAAAATATCCGCTTTATTGCTTTTGCGGATAATATCTTAATTTGGGAGAGTTCAGCCAAACAAGAAGACAAAAAGCGTTTGGGTAATGCTTATAGTATTATTAAAAATCTTGTTTATGAAATTTTTGGAATGCAAACTCAAATCAAAAATCAAGAAATTTCGCAAGAAAAAGACAAACAAGATTTACCGATAAATGGTTTAGAGGAAAAACAATCTAGCAGTTTATCTAATCAAAATGATTCACAAGTTCCCCAAGAAGCGAGTCAAATCCCTAACAAGTCTAAAACAGCAGAACAAGAAGTGCAAGAAGCCTTAAAAACACCTTTGCTAGAGGCTATGCAAAAGGAATTTGAAATCACAAAAATTAATGTCCGCCTTCAGCAATAAAAGGAAAGATAATGCAAAAGATTTTTGAATTAGGACTAAAGGATTTAGCAAAAATGTGTGAAGCCCTAGATTTAAAAAACAAGCAAGGAATTTATCTTTTAAGTGGAGATTTAGCAAGTGGTAAAACAAGCTTTGTTAAAAAAGCAGCGGAATATTTAGGGTATAAGAATGCCGTAACTTCCCCAACTTTTTTAGTAATGCAAAAGTATGGGGAGAGGATTTTTCATTATGATATTTATCAAAAAAATTTAGAAGAATTGTTACAATTAGGTTTTTTAGAAGAAATTGAGCAAGAAGGTTGGCATTTTGTAGAATGGGGTGATGAAAAATTAGCTACAATTCTAAAGCAAATTGGCATACCTTTTGTAAGCATTAAAATTTATCCTAAAGAAAAGATGAGGGAATACCATATCGATGCATAAACTAGAAGCAAAAAATCTTTTTAAAAGTATTAAAAAAACGCAAATTATCCGTGATATTTCAATGCAAATCCAAAGTGGTGAAGTTGTAGGGCTTTTGGGACCAAATGGGGCAGGTAAGACGACAACTTTTTATATTATTTGTGGTTTATTATCAGCAACTTCAGGTGAAGTTTTTTTTGATAAAACCAATATTACGAAATTGAGTTTGCACAAAAGAGCACAACTTGGTATTGGCTATCTTCCGCAAGAATCTAGTGTTTTTAAAGATTTAAGCGTGGAGGAAAATTTAATGATTGCCGCAGAGATTAGCCTCCCAGCTAATAAGCAAAAACAAAGGATTGAATTGCTCCTAGAGGATTTCAATATCGAGCCAATCCGCAATCGCAAAGGGGTTAATCTTAGTGGAGGAGAGAGAAGGAGAGTGGAGATTGCAAGGGCGTTGGTTAAAAATCCTAAATTCATTTTGCTTGATGAACCTTTTGCGGGGGTTGACCCTATTGCGGTTTTGGATATTCAAAATATCATCAAACAGCTTATAGAAAGAAATATTGGGGTATTAATTACAGACCATAATGTAAGGGAGACACTCAATGTCTGCCATAGAGCTTATGTGATTAATGAGGGGAGCCTCCTTGCGAGCGGAACTTCTGAAGAGATTTTTAATAATCCGCTTGTTAAAAAACATTATTTGGGTGAGAATTTTAAAATATGAAATTAAGAACTCAAACTTCTGCTACGCTTAAAGCTAAGCTTTCCTCAACGCTTAAGAGTTGGTTGCCAATTTTGCAAAGTGGAATGGAGGAGCTAGAGGAGACATTGGGGGAATTTGCTAAAGAAAATCCGTATTTGGGGATTCAATCTAATATTTCCACAGATTTTACCTCTCAAAAAAGGCAACAAAAAGACTATCAAAGAGGTGAGAGAAGTAAAGGAACAGGTGTTGAAGTAATCGAGCGTTATGCTTTGTGCGAAGAGAGCTTAGAGGAGGTTTTACTCTCTCAAATTATACCCCCTCTTTTCCCGACACAAAAATCCCAAAAAATCGCTCAAGCTGTCATTGAAAATCTTAGCGAAGAGGGCTATTTTGTCGGTGAAATTGAAACTCTAATTAAAGAGCTAGAATGCACAAAAGAGGAGTTTGAGAGAATCCGGAAACGTTTTGCTTATTTGGACCCTCCGGGCATTGGGGCTTTGGATTTAATGGAATCTTTTTATTTTCAGCTTGAACATATGGATGTTGAAAATGAAGTGTGGGAATTATGCACAAAAATTCTTAAAGATTTAGAGCAGCACGCTAAATACAAAAAAGAATCTTGCTATATTAAAGCAATGCGAGTGATTCAAAGCTTTAAAAATCCTCCAGCCCTAGATTATTATGAAAAAGACCCTGAAGTGATTCCTGATATTTTGGTGCAATGGGAGGGAAATAATATTCAAGTGCAAATTAATGATAAATTTTATCCTACTATTGTTGTGGAAGCACCGCCTAAATCAGCAGTAAAAGAAGATTTTATGAAAATAAAAATCAAAGAGGCAAGGGATTTGGTTGATGCTTTAGAAATGCGTAAAGCGACACTTTATAAGATTGGCTTAATGATTGTAGAATATCAATATGAGTTTTTTATGGGTGGGGAGATTAAGCCGATGAAACTTAAGGATTTAGCCGATGAGTTTGGACACGCCTCTAGCACGATTTCACGAGCGATTTCTAATAAGTATTTAGAGTGTTCAAGAGGGATTTTTCCGCTTAAAAATTTCTTTGCCACTGCCCTTGATGAAGATACTTCTAATGCTGCTATCAAAGAGTTCGTTGCTGATATTGTGAAAAATGAAAACAAACAAAAGCCTTTGAGTGATACCAAAATCCTAGATTTGATTGAAGAAAAATTCAATATCCGCATTGTTCGCCGCACCATTACTAAGTATAGAGCCCAACTCAATATTGCAAGTTCTAGTGAGAGAAAAAAAATGTATCGGCTTTTGGTTTGACTTTAGATTCGCTTCACACTAAAAGTTTATACTTCCGTTCATAAATTTTTTTACAAGGAGTTTCTTATGAAAACAAATCTTTTCGTCAGTTTAGTTTTAAGTAGTGCTTTGAGTGTCTCTGTGTTAGCCGCAGCAGATTTTAGCAAAAACAGCAATCAAAGTTTGATTGATATGGCAGGGAATGTCGCTCCCAAAGATTATCCTGATTACAAAATGGAAGTGCATAAAAGAATGCAAAAGATGACAAAAGAAGAGGCAAAGGATTTTAAAGATAAAATGAGAGCACAATCTCAAAAAGTCAATGATACAAGAACGCTTAAGGAATTTAGAGAGCGTAAGGAGGCAATCGCACAAGCCATAGAAGAAAAAACTAAAAATATGACCCCAGAGGAATTGCAAAAAAGTGGTTTAGCTCCTCATAAAAATATGGGCAAAGCAAAAGACAAAAAAGACAAAAAGCGAGATTGGAGCGATTGTGGTTGCTCGGTAAAATAATGCTTTAACGCACTTTTGTGCGTCAAAGCATTAAATAAGGATAAATCAATGGGGAACAAGATTTTATTAGTAGAAGATGATGCAGCATTGCAAGAAATTATTGCAGAATGCCTTGAAGAAGAGGGTTATGAAGTAGTTTGTTGCAATAATGCAAGAGAAGCGTCCGAGAAAGCTTATGAGGAATCTTTTGATTTATTTTTGTTTGATGTGATGATACCCTATGGGAATGGTTTTGAGCTCCTTAAAGAAATCCGAACTAATCAAAATCAAACCCCTTGTATTTTTATTACTGCCCTTAACCAAATTAAAGATTTAGAAAAGGGGTTTGAGAGTGGTTGTGAGGATTATCTTAAAAAACCTTTTGAATTAGCGGAACTTTTGGTTAGAATTAAGGCAGTTTTGGAGAGAAGATACCCAAGTGCTTTAGTGGATTTTGGCAATGGGTATTGCTTTGATAGCAAAAAAGAGATTTTGTATTTTGAAGGTAAAATCCATAAAATTCCTAATAAACTCCGAGAACTTTTAAGAATCTTATTGCAAAATGAAGGGAATTTTGTCGCTAATGAAGTGATTTTTAGCAAACTTTGGAAATATGAAGAGGAGCCTAGCGAATTAGCTTTGAGAGTTTATATTAAGGATTTAAGGCATATTGTGGGTAAGGATAATATCAAAACACGGCGAGGCGAGGGGTATTGTTACACAAGGGAGGCTTAATGCCAAAAGTTTTAGTAAGAGAAAATCAAAAGACTATCTTAAAGATTTTGTTGCTTTATGTGGTTACAAGTATGCTTTTTTTAGGGATTGTCTTTTATGGTTGGTTTTTAAAAGAAAAAAACAATTATTTAGCCTTAAAATTTGCACAGCTCAATCAAGAAGCTCATACGCTTGTTGCAGATATTTATGAAATATTTAAAGAAAGAGGAGATTTTATTTTAGCTTTGAGGGAGAGTGCAGAGAATCTTAATCTTGCTTTTATGCTGATAAATAGCAAAAGAGGGGAAATTATCTTTAATACAACCTCTAAAGATTTGGATTTTTTTGAGACGCTTTTATCTCAAGCTCAAGGCAATCACCCTAAACGCACAATCAAAGAGAAAATTTTAATGCAAGAGAGTCAAATCTTTTTTGTTTCTTTGAAAATGGGAACACGTATTGCACGATTAGGTAATCTTCCTAAAGAGCCTTATTACTTGATTGTGCAAATGCAAGGGATTCAAGGGGAGATTTATAAGCTTTTAGGTTTTATGGGATTATGTTTTTTAGCGAGTTTAGCAGGGATTGTAGTGGTTGCATATTTTTTACTAAAATTAAGCCTTAAACCTTTGAGCGAAAAAATACAATCCCTCAATGCTTTTATTAAAGATTCCACACACGAAATCAATACGCCTTTGAGTGTGATTTTAATGAGTGTTGAACGCATTAAAACACAAAATCTCTCCTCCCAAGATATTCAAAAGTTTGAACGCATTAAACTAGCCGCTAAGACTTTGAGTCAAATTTATAATGATTTGGTTTTTTATAATTTTTGGGATACTTTAGAAACCAAGCAAGAAAAGATTGATTTTTATGAACTTTTAAATGAGCGGATTTTGTATTTTATGCCTTTTTTTGCTCAAAAACATATTACTTTGGAATCCCATTTAGATGCTAGTGAAATCTTAGGGGATAAAAATAAAATTGTGCGAATTGTGGATAATTTGCTTGATAATGCCTTAAAATACACACAAAATGGCGGAAAGGTAGAGATTATACTCAAACAAGGATTTTTGCAAATTACTGATAATGGTTGTGGGATTAAACAAGAAGCCCTTAATCATATTTTTGAGCGATATTATCGTGCTAATGATGTTTATGGCGGATTTGGTATTGGATTATCTTTGGTGAAAAAAATTTGCGAAGTGTATAAAATTTCAATCCAATGTGAAAGTGAGGAAAATAAAGGAACAAGTTTTACACTAAAATGGTAAAATTGTGCCTAAAAAACAAGCCTTTAAGATTAAAACTAAAGAAAAATTTGCTATAATCAGAAAAAATTATTTTGAGTGGGAACAATATGCATTCGATTATTCATAAGGCGTTTATTCAGGCTATACAGGATACTTTGGGAGAAGCACCAAAGCAATGCGGGAGTCAAATTTATGAAGGGTATTTATCAAGTATTGATTTAGTCTTAGAAAATGGGCAAAAAGAAGTCGTGCTTTTTGTAAGTTCAAAATCCTTTTTGAATACTTTGGCTGAAAATTTATTAGGAGAGGTTAATCCTGATGATTTAACTCTTAAGGATTTATCGCAGGAATTGGCGAATTTAACGATAGGGCTAAGTAAAGTTTTGGCGATTCACGAGGGATTATCTTTTAATATTGGCACACCCAAAGTGTATGGTTTTGGCAAAATCAAGGAAGACAAAACCACGGGGCTGAATTTTCAATTAGGACAAGGTAATTGTTCTGTGTTCGTAGAATAAAGGAATAAAATGGCAGCAGATGAATTTACCTTAGCAAAGATTCAAGCACCCAGACAAGAGGATTTAGCTCGTTATCTTGAAGGGATTATGAATAACTATGGTGGGCTTTTGGATATGGAAGTCATCTTTCGTGCTGAACTTGGAGCAACTAAAATCCCTGTCAATGAAATTTTACAATTTGAAAAAGGCTCGATTATCGACTTACAAAAACCTGCAGGGGAGAGTGTAGAGATTTTTATTAATGGGAGGATTGTAGGGAAAGGCGAAGTAATGGTTTATGAAAAAAACCTTGCCATTAGGGTAAATGAAATCTTAGATTCTAATGCCATTATTTATTATTTGACACGAGAGAGTGTTGGTGCGGTATGAGGTGTTTATTATTTTTTGTTTTTGGATTTATTATGCTTAATGCGACAGAAACACAAAAACAAGATAATAATTTAACCTTTGCTTTTGAGATGGGCAAATCTCCTTTGGAGAGTATGAATTTCTTTCAATACAGTGGCATTATTTTAATTTTGCTAGGGTTGCTTATGATTTTATGGATTGTTAATTATCGTCTCAATCGCACAGCAAACCCCTTAGCGTTTTTATCAAATTTTAAAAAACAAGAGGGAATCCACGCTATCAAACTTATTTCACAAATTAATTTAAATCTTAATACCAAGCTTATTATTTTTGAAGCCTATGAATATCGTTATTTAGTTATTGTTAGTCCCAATCATATTAAAGTGATTGATAAATATGCTAAGGTAGATTTTGAGGATTGTTTGCAAGCCAAATCAGAATGAAAAGAAAACTCATTGCCTTTTTGGCTTCACTTTTAATTCATTGTCTTATTTTACTTGCCTTATTTGTGCGTTTTAAAGAAGATGAAAACAAATTTATCCCTCCAAAGCACGGAAGCAAAGAAGGGGAGAGAATTTCTATTAGAGATTTTAAATTTCTTCCTCCTAGTCGCACAGAACCTCAAGCCCAAACTAGCCAACAATCCCCACAGCAACCCACACAATCTTCACAAGCTAAGCAGCCTGTAAAATCGGAGCAGCCCAAGCAAACACCCAAAAAGCCCTCAAAAGAGCCATCAAAACCTAAACCTGCACCCAAACAATCCCCACAACAACCCACACAATCCCCTCAAAAATCATCTCCAAAAAAATCATCAGGACCAAGTATTCAGCAGTATTCCCCACCCTCTCCTAGTTATTCCCCCTCTTCACCCTCTATTTATGATTATAGTAAAAATATGGCGAATCAAAACATAAAAGAGCTTTATGGTGAGGAATTTTACTCACTTAACACCGAAGAAAAACGATTTATACAAAATAATCTTAGTCGTATCGGAGAAATTACTCAAAGGTATCTTAAATACCCACCAGTTGCGGGGAGAATTGGACAGCAAGGGGATAACATTGTGGAATTTTATTTGCACCCTAATGGTGATATTTCTGATTTGAAGCTCATACATTCTAGCGGTTTTGAACTTTTAGATGATAATAGTCGCCATACGATTGAGATTGCTTATAAAGATTATCCTTATCCAAGCGTTAAAACCAAGATTAGAATCCGCGTAATGTATCGGATTTATTGATTGCGTAATATTTGGTAATTAGTGGGGATTAAGCAATCAGTTATTTCAAAGCTTTCAGGATAAAAGCCTTTATCAAAGCCGATTTTAAAAAGTATCTCAAGAGCTTGGAGCTGAATAGGACTCAAAGTAACAGAGTGAGCATTGGCATAAAGATTGAGATAGCACTCAAGTTTTTTTGCATCAACGCGGATAAGATTCCGCTCTAAAAGCATTTGTGAAAGCAAGGCTTTATTATTCAGAGCAACTTGAACAGCTTTGGTTAGGATTTCCTCGCATTCTATGGCGACATTAAGGGGTATGGAGCGGCGTAAGCACATACCACCAAGCGGTAAAGGGAGATTTTGGCGATTCAAATCACACCAAATATCCCAAATCTCACATTCTACTTCGAGTCTTTCATCATAAGTTAAAATGGATTCGTGAATCAAAACTCCCGCATCCACTTCGCCCTCTAACACTGCCTTTTCAATTTCTAAAAAATTTTTGTAGATAATTTTAGCCTGCGGGTAGGCGATTTTAAATAGCAGTGCATTTGTAGTATGTTCGCCACTTAGGGCAACTTTGAAAGATTTTTTGAGGCTTTTGTTTTTGAGTTTGATAAGTTTGGGTCCATAACCTTCGCCAAAGCTTACGCCCGTGCGTAAAAGGGCTTGCTGTTTAAAAATTAAAGGATAAAGAGCAAAAGAAATTGCTGAAATATCAAATTCTCCTTTAAGGGCGGCTAGGTTTAAGGTTTGAATATCAAGGGCTTGGTTACAGAAATGAAGTGTATTTCCCACCCAACCAAAAGCAATCGCATAATACATAAAAATATCATCAGCATCAGGAGAATGTCCTATATGAATAGTTCGCATTAGTCGTCTTTGTGTAAAATTTTTTGAGATTGTAGCCCATTTTTGCTTAGAAGCTCAAATAATGTGGGGAGAATTTTTTTTGGGGTTAAATCTCGCATACAAGCGTGAAAATCTTTAGAATCTTTAGGTAGGGGACAGGAGCGTTTTTTGCAAGGAGCACAAGAGAGAGGTTGTTTAAGGCTTTGGAGTGAGATAATATGAGTGTTTTTGGCATTAAAAGCACAAGTTTCTGTGCTATCAGTAGGACCAAAAATTGCTAATGTTGGAATCTCAAAAGCCCCTGCAATATGCATTGGACCACTATCATTAGTGAGGAGAAAATCAAGTTTTAAAAAATAAGCCATTAATTCTTGGAGATTGGTTTTACCGCTCAAATTAAGGATATTTGAATCTTTGGGATTGTCAAGATAACTTAGGATTTTTTCGTTGATAGGATTTTCACTTGCTACACCAAACAAAATGATTTTAAAATTTAAGGCTAAGAGTTCTTGAATGATTTGTGCAAAATATTCTTCCTCCCAACGCTTTGCACTCCCAAAGGCAGCTCCCGCATTGATACCTATGATTTTTTGATTGATAAAGTTTTGCGGTAATAAAGGGGTTTGTTTGGGTTTTTGCAAGTAGGTTTTTGGGGTAATAGTATGATTTTGGATTAGAAGTCTCACTAATCCTTCAAATCGTAAAGCTTCGTGTGTATTTTTGGGTTTTTTGGGGTGATGAGTAAGGAGAGGTGAGCGGAGTTCATTAGCATATCCTACGCGGATTTTAGCATTATTAAACCATAAAAATAGAGCAGAGAGGAAGTTGTTTTGAAAAGTAAAAGCCAAATTAGCTTGAGGGATACTTTTAGCGAGTTTCCACAAAGCTAAAATCCTCGATTTTGACTTTTTGCTCTCATCAGCCAAACAAGTGGTGTTGGGATTGTTTTCAAAAAGTGTGAGGTTAGATTTTGCTCCTACTAAATAAAAATGAGCTTCTGGATAAGATTGATAAAGGATTTCTAAGGCAAAACTTGCCATTACTGCATCACCTAGCCAGTTTGGAATCCGCACTAAGATGATAAAAGGCATTATTTAGCCTTTTAAGAGAAAAGGGATTGGCGAGTTTAGTTTTACAAAAGATTGCAAATATTTCATAGATTTTCCAAAACCCTTTGAGCGAGTTCTTGGGGTGTTTTGTTGGCTTCAAGGATAATATCCGCACTTTTTTGGTAGTTTGCTAATCGCTTTTGGTAAAGGTGTAGAGCAGAATCTTTGTCCTTAAACAAAGGTCTTTTAGAAATTTCAAGAGAATCTAAGCGATTATAGAGTGTTTCAAAATCAATGGAGAGAAAAAACACTTTTCCCATTTGTTTAACATTGTTAAAAATTGGCATTCCGCCACCTGTGGAGATAATGCAAGAGTGAATATTTTGTTTGACAAATTGGCAAAACTCGCCCTCAAGATTGCGAAAATACTCCTCTCCTTGCGTTTTAAAGATTTCAGGAATAGATTTGTTTTCTTGATTAGCGATAATCAAATCGCTATCCAAAATCATTTTTTTGGTTTGTTTGTGAAGTTCTTTGGCTAAAGTGCTTTTACCGCTTCCCATAAAACCGATTAAAACAAGATTAGTTGAAGTCAATTTGATAGCTTTTATTTTGTTTATTTTCTTGAATAGTATAATTGTATTGTCCATCAAGAACAATCGTAATACGATAAAAATCTAAATGACTTTGTGCTAAAAATTGCGTAAAAACCGGTAATTGCGTGTCATAATCAGCATTTAGAGGCTCACGGCTTGGATTCTCAAAATCTAAAACAAGCCTTGTGGGCGAAGCAAGGGTGAAATTGCGAATCATTTTAAAAGGTGTTTTAAGTGTTATACTAGCGTCTTGAGTGTTAAAATGAAATTGATTACCTAAGCTAAAAGGCTTGTGAGAGGGGGCTTCTTTTTCTTCTTGTTGGATTCCTTGCGTTAAAATAAGCGGAAAGTGCCAATCAATATCGCCTTCTACCTCTTTTTCTAAGATTGAGGTTGAGCCATTGAGATTTTGGTATTCTATGGTGATTTTTTGAAGTTTTCTTGCCGTTGAGGGGAGTTGAAATTCACTTTTGGTAAAGAGCTGAAGCGTAGGAGGACTAGAGACTTGCCCACTTCCTTTGGGTGTAACAAGAGGCACAAAAGGATTGCGTCCTTTTGAGGTTGCGTTATTTTCTGGATTTTCAAGAGGATTTGAGGCATTAGAATCTTGTGGTGTTTGCTGCACAATAGGCGAATTTTGTGAATTTTGAGTATCTTGAGTTTGAGGCAAACTTGTGTTCTCTGCTTGAGGCTTTGTTGGGGGATTTTGGGTATTTTGAGATTCTGTTGAAATTCCACTAGCATTTTGTGTTGATTTTTGAGCATCAACTTTTATTTGCGGGACTTCAGGCAGGGCTTTGGGTTCTTCTTGTGCTAATAAGATTAAAGAGGATACAAAAAGTAAAAATATGGCTTTCATTTGGGTTCCAATCCTTTCAACTCAAAGAGTTCTTTTTGAAGTTCAGCGTTTTCTTTCATCACGCGCTTCACTTCTTCTTGCATTTGGTTTTTTTTATTTTGAAGTGTGAGTAATACACTTAGGGAATTGCTCCCAAAAAGCAAATTCCCAAAATATATTCCCGCAATACAAACAAGCAAAATCAAGCTCAAAAAAGGGAGGAGCTTATAAAATCCCCCTTTCTTATATTCTTCGCTCATTTAAAGAGACTTTTTCCCAAATAAATGGGGTGGGCTAGTTCATTTTCAATGGCTAAGAGGCGGTTATATTTTGCCATTCTTTCACTTCTTGCAGTTGAGCCGGTTTTAATCTCTCCTGTATTTAGAGCGACTGCAAAATCTGCAATAAAGGCATCTTCGCTCTCTCCGCTACGATGACTCATAATGCAGCGATAATGATTTCTTTGTGCTAAACGGATTGTTTGCATTGTTTGGCTAATTGTTCCGATTTGGTTAGGCTTAATAAGCACAGCATTAGCGATATTTTTGTCAATCCCTTGAGCGAGAATTTTAGCATTGGTTACAAACAAATCATCGCCCACTAATTGCACTTTATGACCTAATTTTTGGGTAAGCTTATGCCAACCCTCCCAATCATCTTCACTTAAGCCATCTTCAATAGAAACAATAGGGTATTTAGCAATCAATTGTTCATAGTATTCAATGAGTTCCTCTGAAGTGAGTTCTCTACCTTCTCCCTTCAAACAATAAATGCCTTTATCATTGACAAATTCACTGCTCGCCACATCAAGGGCGATGGCAATTTGTTCTTTTGGGCGGTAACCAGCTTTTTGGATTGCTTCTAGGATAATTTGAATAGGCTCTTCATTATTTTTAAGATTAGGGGCAAATCCACCTTCATCACCGATACTTGTAATATGTTTGGCATTTTTAAGAATTTTTTTGAGATGTTGATAAATCTCTGCACTTGCTCGTATGGCTTCGCTAAAAGTTTCAAATCCCACAGGCATAATCATATATTCTTGAAAATCCACCGTGTTATCTGCGTGGCTACCACCATTGATGATATTAAGCATAGGCACAGGTAGAGTCAAAGCATTTGCACCACCTAAATATCGGTATAGAGGGATATTTAAACTCTTAGCTGCCGCTCTTGCAAGAGCCATTGAAACCCCCAAAGCCGCATTTGCACCTAATTTAGAAAAATTATCTGTCCCATCAAGTTCAATAAGAATATTATCAATCGCTCCTTGGTCATAGGGGCTAAGTCCTAAAATTGCTTCTGAAATAGTTGTTTGGACATTTTCACACGCCCTAAGCACACCTTTACCTAAAAATCTCTCCTCATCATCTCTTAATTCCAAAGCTTCCCTTTTGCCTGTGCTTGCACCACTAGGCACGATAGCATTACCAATACTTCCATCACTAAGTAACACACTTGCTTTAATGGTTGGATTTCCACGGCTATCGAGTACTTCTTGTGCGTTAATTTCATCAATAAAGACCATTTTTACTCCTCATTTTCATTACTTGATGATAAGTCATCGGCAAT